>JBGAMF010000020.1:0-47744 GCA_044223185.1 Casimicrobiaceae bacterium
AGCCAAAGACGATGCCCACCATCTGGCGCGCATAGATGCCGTGCACCGGCCCGCCTCCCGCCGCGGGGGCGTCCGCCGCGATGGTCGACCACAGGGACGGCCGCGCGGAGATCTCGGTGCTGTTCACCGCTTCACCGCCGGAGTCCGCACCCTTGCTGCGGGCACGGAACACGACCAGCCCGTCGGAGTTCACCGACGGCTGGTTGAAGCTGCTGAAGGTCAGCGTGCTGCCCGGCATCACGTCCGCGTTGTTCGCGATCGTGCGCCACTGCAGCGGCTGCGCTGCACCGGCCGTCGCGGCAAGCGCGAGCGCCAGTGCGGAACCGATTCGTAGTGTCCGTTTCATGACTCGAGTCCTCTCGAAGCCCGGCCGTGAACCGCCGCGGCGCTGCGCGCCGTGCCCGACCGGGACTGCTGCTTATGGCTTGCTAGCCGTGCGAAGCGACCGGCGTGGCCGGCGGGCCGCGCGGGGCGCGTTCGAAGCGCGCGAGAGGTGTTGCCGTTGCGCAGGTGAGCGGGGTGCGCGCGACGTGGCGCGCGCGCACGCAGTTCCGACACGTCAGGCTGACCGCCGCGCAGGGAATGCCGCAGTCCGGGGCGAGTCGTTGGCGCCACGTGATCTGCAGGTGCAGGCCGCCGGCCGGCTGCGCCGACCGCGCCGGATTCATGCGAGGCCGCGCGTCGCTCTCGCCGCTGCAGTCGCTCGTCGGCAGGTCATCTTGTGACTGCCCCGATGCGAGCAGATCCTCCGGCGCGGCGGCCTCGGCGCCGCCGAGGCGCGAGTCGACCGTGACGAGGCGGGTACGGACCGGCGCCTTCTGCTCGTGCATCCGAGCGTGCGCCACGCACTCCATGACGTCGGCGACTGCCGCCGCACCCGCGGTGTGCGCGCCCGCGATGCAGGGTGCGCAGGCGGCGAGGAACAGCAGCGCCCGGGCCGCCAGCCGACGCACGCGCACGTCCGGGCGGTGCGGCCACTGCGCCGCTTCGCGCCGCGTGTCGCGATCCTCGCTGCTGCAGGTGCCGAAGATCCCCATCGTGCTTCCGTGGCCCGCATGCGCTCCGATCGGCGCCGCGTCGCTTCGCTTCACGCGGCCGTCGTGCGTGTGGGCGCGCGGATGGTGGTGTACAGCCACCGGCGTTGGCGCGCCCGCGGAGGCGTGCGTGCGATGAATTCGTTGCAAGTTGTTTCAGACACGGCCGCGGGACGCGTGCGGTACGTCGCGCTCGCGTGGCTCGTCGCGCTGGTCCCGTCGCTCGCCGTCTTCGCGCTGCGCGTCGCACTGGGCGGCGCGTCGCCGGCGCTGCCGCCGCTCGCCGACCTCGCCGGCTTCGCGTTCTACAGCATCGTCGTCGCCCCGCTCGTCGAGACGGCGCTCATGATCCCGTTCGCGCTCGTGCTGCTGCGGCTTCCGGTCGCGAGCGACTGGCCGCGCGTCGTCGCGCTGGCGGCGCTCGCGGCGCTCGCGCACGGCTTCGGCGGGTCGGCGTGGCAGGTCGCGCTCGCGTTCTGGCCGTTCGTCGTCTACGCGGCGGCGCTGTACGCATGGCGGGTGCGCTCGCTCGGGGACTCGTACCTGGTGACGGCGGCCATCCACATGCTGTTCAACGGCGCGATGTTCGCGGCCGGCGTGCTGGCGCACGTCCTCGCGGGCGGTTGACGGCTGCGCGGCGCTCCCCAGTGCCGCGCTTCCGCCGTAAACTGCGGCGCGTTGCCCGCGCCCTGGACGGGGTTGGGTTCGCGGGGTGCCGCACCCATCTCGACTTCCTCGCCCTCCGGAAACCGCACGCCATGGAACAACTGGTTGAGCTGATCCAGCACTACGGGCTCGCGTTCGTGTTCGTCAACGTGCTGATGCTGCAGGCGGGCCTGCCCGTGCCGGCGTACCCGACGCTGATCGTCACCGGCGCCCTCGTCGCGCGCGGCGGCGCGCCTCTGTGGGAACTCCTCGCCGTCGCGGTCGCCGCGGCGCTCATCGCCGACGTCTGCTGGTACCTGGCCGGCCGCCGCTACGGCGGCCGCGTGCTCCAGTCGATCTGCCGCGTCTCGCTGTCGCCCGACTCGTGCGTGCGGCAGACCGAGTCGATCTTCGCGCGCTGGGGCGCTCGCTCGCTCGCCGTGGCGAAGTTCATCCCGGGCTTCGCTTCGGTGGCGACGTCGATGGCGGGCGTGGTCCGGGTGCCGGCCTGGAAGTTCGCGCTGTTCGACGCGATCGGCGCGACGCTGTGGTCCGGCGTCGCGATCGGGCTGGGCTACGCGTTCTCCGGCGCGATCAACCAGGTGCTCGCCGCGTTCGAGACGCTGGGGAAGGTCGGGCTGTGGCTCGTGGCCGGCGGCTTCCTCGCGTACATCGCCGTCCGCTGGTGGCAGCGCGAGCTCTTCATCTGGCAGCTGCGGATGGACCGCGTCACCGTCGACGAGCTGCACGCGCTCTTGAACGCGCAGCGCGTCGGCAAGGTCATCGACGTGCGCACGCCGATGGCGCAGGCGCTGACCGGCCGCATCCCCGGCGCGATCACCGTGGACCCGAACAGCATGCGCGTCGACCTGCTGGCGATCGAACCGGAGAGCGAGGTGGTCGTCTACTGCGCGTGCCCGAACGAGTACACGGCAGCGAAGATCGCCAAGGTGCTCGTCGAGCACGGCTTCACGCGCGTGCGGCCGCTGCTGGGCGGCATCGACGCGTGGATCGCCGCCGGCCACCCGGTGGAAGCGGCCGAGACGGGCGGTGCTAAAGTAGTGCCGTTGCACGTCCGGAAGAGCCCGCCATGAGCAAAGACGTGATCCACTCGCCCGACGCGCCCGCCGCGATCGGGCCGTATTCGCAGGCGATCCGCACCGGCAACACCGTCTGGCTGTCCGGGCAGATCGGCCTCGACCCGGCCACCGGCCAGATGGTCGAGGGCCTCGAGGCGCAGGCGCACCGCGTGTTCGCCAACCTGCGCGCGGTGGCGACCGCCGCCGGCGGCGGCCTCGACGACTTCGTCAAGGTGTCGATCCTGATGGCGGACCTCGCGGGCTTCGCCAAGGTCAACGAGATCATGGCCGGCTACTTCCGGCAGCCGTACCCGGCGCGCGCGACGTACCAGGTCGCGGCACTGCCGCGCGGCGGCTTGATCGAGGTCGAGGCCGTCATGGTGCTGCCGGACCAACGGTAGCCGCCAGGCCGCGACGGCCGGTGCGATGGCGCGAACCGCACGGGCCGCGAAGAAACCGGCCGCCGACAAGCCGGCAGGCCGCGGCCTCGCCGACCAGCTCGCGCGCCTATCCATCACGCGCGACGCCGACCTCGTCCTGCACCTGCCGCTGCGCTACGAGGACCACACGCGCGTCGTGCCGCTCGCATCGCTGCAGCCTGGCCTCGCCGTGCAGACGGAAGGCGTCGTCGTCAACACCGAGATCCAGTACCGGCCGCGGCGGCAGCTCGTGTGCCTCCTCGCCGACCCGGAGCGGCGCGACGCGCAGCTCGTGCTGCGCTTCTTCACGTTCTACCCGAGCCAGCAGAAGGTGCTGCAGCCCGGCACGCGGCTGCGGGTGTTCGGCGACGTGCGGCCCGGGTACTTCGGCCTCGAGATCGTCCACCCGCAGTTCAAGGCGGTCGCCGAGGGGGCGCCGCTGCCGGACACGCTCACGCCCGTCTACCCGACCACCGCCGGCCTCGCGCAGGAGACGTTGCGCAAGCTCGTCGCGCGCGCGCTCGCTGCGGACCCGGCGCTGACCGCCGACACGCTGCCCGCGGACTGGGTGGCGCGGCACCGGCTGTGGAAGTTCGCCGACGCGGTGCACTTCCTGCACACGCCGCCGCCACGGATCAACGCGCTGACGCAGCGCGCGCTCGACGCCCGCACGCACCCGGCGTGGACACGGCTCAAGTTCGACGAGCTGCTCGCGCAGCAGCTCTCCATGAAGGCGCACCGCGACGCGCGCGCGCAACGCCGGGCGCCGGTGCTGACCGGCACCGGCGAATTGACGAAGCAGCTGCTGGCCCGCGTGCCGTTCGCGCTGACGCGCGCGCAGCAGCGCGTCGGGCGCGAGATCGCGCACGACCTGAAGCGCGCCACGCCGATGCAGCGGCTGCTGCAGGGCGACGTCGGCTCGGGCAAGACGATCGTCGCCGCACTGGCCGCGCTGCAGGCGATCGAGAGCGGGAAGCAGGTCGCGTTCATGGCGCCCACCGAGATCCTCGCCGAGCAGCACTACCGTAAGCTCGCGGCGTGGCTCGACGGGCTGCCGGTGAAGATCGCGTGGCTCTCCGGGTCGGTGCCGGCGAAGGCACGGAAGAAGGCGCTCGCGGACCTCGCGACCGGCGCGATCCCCTTCGCGATCGGCACGCACGCGCTGTTCCAGGAAGGCGTCGAGCTGCCGAACCTGGGCCTCGCCATCGTCGACGAGCAGCACCGCTTCGGCGTCGCGCAGCGGCTGGCGCTGCGCGGCAAGGGACTGGCCGAGGCGCACCAGCTGATGATGAGCGCCACGCCCATCCCGCGCACGCTGGCGATGACGTTCTACGCCGACCTCGACGTGTCGGTGTTAGACGAGATGCCGCCCGGCCGCACGCCGGTGGCGACCCGGCTCGTCAACCAGAAGCGGCGTGGCGAGATCGTCGCGTGGGTCGGCAAGCTGGCCGCCGAAGGACGGCAGGCGTACTGGGTGTGCCCGCTGATCGAGGAGTCCGAGAAGCTCGAGCTGCAGACCGCCGTCGCGCTGCACGCGGAGCTGACCGCGGCGCTGCCGGAGCTCTCCGTAGGGCTCCTGCACGGGCGGATGAAGCCGGACGAGAAGGCGGCCACGATGGCCGCGTTCGTCGCGGGCGAGATCGACGTGCTGGTCGCGACGACGGTGATCGAGGTGGGCGTGGACGTGCCCAACGCGTCGGTCATGGTCATCGAGCACGCGGAGCGGTTCGGGCTCGCGCAGCTTCACCAGCTGCGCGGGCGCGTCGGGCGCGGCGCGGCGGAGTCGACGTGCGTGCTGCTGTTCGAGGAGCCGGTCGGCGACGTCGCGAAGCTGCGGCTCAAGGTGATCTACGAGCACACCGACGGCTTCGAGATCGCGCGGCAGGACCTCGTCATCCGCGGCCCGGGCGAGTTCCTCGGCGCACGGCAGTCCGGGCAGCCGCTGCTGCGCTTCGCGGATCTCGAGCACGACGCCGCGCTGATCGAGCAGGCACAGGCCGCGGCGGCCGAGCTGCTCGCGAAGGACCCGGCGGCCGCGCAGGCGCACCTCGCGCGCTGGCTCGGCGGGCGGGCGGAGTTCATCAAGGCCTAGGGTCTGCCCCCGAGGGCGCCGCGCGTCCTTCCCCTGACGGAGGGCACGCGCCTACGGGCGGCCCGGCGGCGCCAGGGGCGGCCTCCCCGCGCCGCTGCGGCCGTCGCCCCCGGGGTTTTTCCCTGCCGGATCAAGCGGATAAGACGCGCCCGTCCGGCGCCGGGGAGTCGTCGCGGTCCGTGCCGATTTTCTGATTTGAATCAACCTGTTGCACACGCCCCACCCCCGGCCGTCGCGTAGAATCCGGCCCAACGGCTAGAATTGCGCTCCCATGTCGCTCTACACGCTCGGCTTGAACCACATGACCGCGCCCCTCGAGGTGCGCGAGAAGGTCGTGTTCGGGCCGGACGCGCTCGCCGACGCGTTGCGCGACCTCACCGGGGCGCGGCGCGTGAAGGAAGCGGCGATCCTGTCGACGTGCAACCGCACCGAGGTGTACTTCCAGGGCGGCGATCCGGAGCCGGTCGCGAAGTGGCTCGCCGGCTTCCACAACCTGCCCGAGCAGACGCTCTCGCCGTACGTGTACACGCTGCCGAAGGACAAGGCGGTCGCGCACGCGTTCCGCGTGGCGAGCGGGTTGGACTCGATGGTGCTGGGCGAGCCGCAGATCCTGGGCCAGATGAAGCAGGCGGTGCGCACGGCCGAGTCGGCCGGGTCGCTCGGCCTCGTGCTCAACCGGCTGTTCCAGCGGACGTTCGCGGTCGCGAAGGACGTGCGCACGCAGACGGACATCGGCAGCGCGTCGATCTCGATGGCGGCGGCGTCCGTCAAGCTGGCCGAGCGCATCTTCCCGTCGATCCGCGACCAGCGCCTGCTGCTGATCGGTGCCGGCGAGATGATCGAGCTCGCGGCCACGCACTTCTGCGCGAAGACGCCGAAGTCGGTGACCGTCGCCAACCGCACGCTCGAGCGCGGCAGCCAGCTCGCCGACCGCTTCGGCGCCGACGCGATCACGCTGAACGAGCTCCCCGAGCGGCTGCGCGACTACGACATCGTGGTCACCTGCACGGCGAGCACGCTGCCGATCCTCGGCAAGGGGATGCTGGAGCGCGTGATCAAGCAGCGCCGGCACGCGCCGGTGTTCATCGTCGACCTTGCGGTGCCGCGCGACGTCGAGCCGGAAGCCGCGGACCTCGACGACGTGTTCCTGTACACGGTCGACGACCTGTCGACGATCGTGAAGGACAACCTGCAGGTGCGCCGCGAGGCCGTCGTGCAGGCCGAGCAGATGATCGCCGACCAGACGACCCACTTCCTGCGCTGGCTGGAAGGCCGCAACGTCGTGCCGACGATCGCCGCGCTGCAGGGCCACCACGACGAGCTGCGCGTGGCGGAGCTCGACCGCGCGCGCAAGATGCTCGCGGGCGGCACCGCGCCGGACAAGGTGCTGGAGGCGCTCGCCCGCGCGCTGACCAGCAAGCTGTTGCACGCCCCGCTGTCCGCGCTGAACGCGGCGGGCGAGGCCGAGCGTGCCGAGCTGATCGCCGTCCTGCAGCGCGTCTATCACCTCGAAGCGGCCGCCGGCGACCCGCCCGCCGACGGGCATTAGCTGCCCGGCACGTCGCCCCGGGACGGGGCCCGGCCCCGCCCGCCCGAAGAACCGAGCCAGGCTCGGTATTCGAATCCGAGCCTGGCTCGGTTTTCCGGACATCGGATGAAACCTTCGCTGCGCACCAAGCTCGACCAGCTGTCCGCGCGCCTCGACGAGCTGAACGGCCTGTTGGGCTCGCCGGACATCACCGACGACCTCGACCGCTATCGCGCGCTGACCAAGGAGCACGCGGACATCGGCCCCGTGGTCGCGCGCTTCCACGACTACGTCGGCGCCGAAGCGGACCTCGCGACGGCCGCCGAGATGGCGGGCGACCCCGCGCTGCGGGCCTTCGCCGACGAGGAGCGCGCGTCCGCGCAGGCGCGGATCGCCGCGCTGGAGGCCGAACTGCAGGCGGCGCTGCTGCCGAAGGACCCGGACGACGCGCGCAACGTGTTCGTCGAGATCCGCGCGGGCACCGGCGGCGACGAGTCGGCGCTGTTCGCCGGCGACCTCCTGCGCATGTACGTGCGCTACGCGGAACGGCAACGCTGGCAGACGGAGACCGTGTCGGCGTCGCCGTCGGAGCTGGGCGGCTACCGCGAGGTCATCGTGCGCATCGTCGGGCAGGGCGCGTTCTCGAAGCTCAAGTTCGAGTCGGGCGGCCACCGCGTGCAGCGCGTGCCCGAGACGGAGGCGCAGGGGCGCATCCACACGTCGGCGTGCACGGTCGCCGTGATCGCCGAGGCCGACCCGATCGCCGACATCGCGATCAACCCGGCCGACCTCAAGATCGACACGTTCCGCGCGTCGGGCGCGGGCGGCCAGCACGTCAACAAGACCGACTCGGCGGTGCGGATCACGCACCTGCCGACCGGCCTCGTCGTCGAGTGCCAGGACGACCGCTCGCAGCACCGCAACCGCGCACAGGCGATGGCGGTGCTGGCCTCGCGCCTGCTCGACCGGCAGCGGCAGGAGCGGCAGAGCAAGGAGGCCGCGCACCGCAAGTCGCTGATCGGGTCGGGCGACCGCAGCGAGCGCATCCGCACGTACAACTTCCCGCAGGGGCGCGTCACCGATCACCGGATCAACCTGACGCTGTACAAGATCGACGCGATCATGGACGGCGAACTGGACGAGGTCGTCACCGCGCTGGGGCAGGAGTTCCAGGCCGAGCAGCTGGCGGCGATCGCGGGGGAGGGGTGAGCGTGGCGGTCCGGCGTCCCCTCACCCCGACCCTCTCCCCGCAAGCGGGGAGAGGGAGTCCTGCCTGGCCGGTCGCACTCGGCCGCCGCTACCGCGCGAACGTGCGCATGGCGCAACGCACTCCCTCGCCCCGCGCAGCGGGGAGAGGGCGGGGGTGAGGGGCGATGAGCGCTCGCCGCGACGGGGTGCCGTCCCCTTGGCTCGAAACGCTGCGCCTCGCGCTGCGCGAATTCACGCCCGGCGACTTCGCCGACCTGCACCGGCTCGACACCGACCCGCGCGTGATGAAGTACATCAACGGCGGCCGGCCGGCGACGCGCGAAGAGACCGCGGCGGCGATCCGGCGGATCGTGCGCTACCCGCGCCTCTACCCGGACCTCGGCATCTGGTACGCGACGCGGCGCGACACCGGCGCCTTCATCGGCTGGTTTTCGCTCAAGTATGCCGGGAAGAGCCCCGACGTCGAGATCGGCTACCGGCTTCTTCGCAACGCGTGGGGCCACGGCTACGCGACCGAGGGCGCGACGGCTCTGCTGCGCTTCGGCTTCGACGAGCTGGCCCTGCACCGGATCATCGGTGTCACCGAACCGGGCAACCTGGCGTCGCAGCACGTGCTGCAGAAGGCCGGCATGACCGACCGCGGGTGGGGGCGCTACTACGACAAGCGCCTGCGGCTCTTCGCGGCGGACCATCCCGGCGTCGTGCGCTGACCGCGATGCCCGTGCTGACGACGGCGCGCCTCGCGCTGCGGCCGTTCGCCGCCGGCGACCTCAAGGACCTCCACGCGATGGACGGCGACGAGCGCGTGATGCGCACGATCGGCAGCGGCCTGCCCGGCCGCACGCGCGAGCAGTGCATGCAGGCGCTCGAGCGGATGATCGCGTTCGCCGGCACGCACGCGGGCTACGGCCTGCTGCACGCCAGCCGCCGCGACGACGGGACGTTCGTCGGCGGCTGCGGCCTCTACCCGCTGCCGGACACGGACGACGTCGAGGTCGCGTACCGGCTGCCGTACGGCTGCTGGGGCCAGGGCTACGCGACCGAGATGGCGGCGGCCATGCTCGCGCACGGATTCGCGGCGCTGAACCTCGCGCGCATCGTCGGCGTCACGCACATCGACAACGCGGCGTCGCAGCACGTGCTCGAGAAGATCGGCATGCGCGCCGAAGGCACGGCCGTCCACTACGGCCGCACGATGCGCGTGTTCGCGGCCCATCGCGAGGGCGCGCGATGACGCCGACGGTGCGGCAGGCGCTCGCGCGGTCGGGCCTCGTGCCGGTCGACGCGCAGGTGCTGCTCGCCCACGCGCTCGGGCGCGACCGGGCGTGGCTCGCGGCGCATCGCGACGATGCGCTCCCGCCCGGGCAGGCGGACGCGTTCTTCATGCTCGCGCAGCGCCGGCGCGCCGGCGAGCCGGTCGCCTACCTGACCGGCGTGCGCGAGTTCTGGGGACTGCCGCTGCGGGTGACGCCGGCCGTGCTGATTCCGCGGCCGGAGACCGAGACGCTGGTCGAACTGGCGCTGGAGTGGCTCCCGCGCGCCGGCGCGCCGCGCGTGCTCGACCTCGGCACCGGATCGGGAGCGATCGCACTGGCGATCGCGCGGGAACGGCCCGACGCGCAGGTGCTCGCCACCGACGCTTCGCCGGAGGCGCTCGCCGTCGCCCTCGACAACCGGGACAGGCTCGGCATTCGCAACGCGACGTTCGCGGAGTCGGACTGGTACGCGGCGGTGGTCGACGCCACGTTCGACCTCGTCGTCAGCAATCCGCCCTACGTCGCGCTCGCGGATCCGCACCTTGGCGAGGGCGACCTCCGGTTCGAGCCGGCGTCCGCGCTCGTGTCCGGCGTCGACGGCCTCGCCGCGCTGCGCGGAATCGTCGCGGGCGCGCGTGCGCACCTTGCCCCCGGCGGCGCGCTGGCCGTCGAGCACGGCTACGATCAGTCGGAGCGCGTGCAGGCGCTGTTCCGCGAAGCGGGGTTCACCGGCATCGTCGTCCGGCGCGACCTCGCGGGCATCGCGCGGGTCGTGGCGGGCCGGGCGCCGCGCGACGCGCGTTGAACGGCCGCGCGCGACGGGCACACAGGCGGCGTTCCGGCGCCCGCCGGCTCATTCCACGCGCTCCCAGACCAGGACGAAGGCCTGGGGTTCGGCCGACGCCGCGCTCGCCACGGGAGGCGACGTGACGGTCAGCCGATTGCCCTCCAATCGGGTCAGCCGCCGCTGGTCGTTGCCGATCCACGTCGGGTCCGACGCCACTTCGACGTGGTGGACGACGCCGTCTTCGGTCAACGTGTAGCGGCCGGCGTACCCGAACGAGTCGCGGAAGAGCGCCGCCTGCTCGTCCGGCGCGGCCCGTCCTGCCGAGTCGGCGGAGATCTTGCGGTCGGCCTTCGCGACGACGGCGCTCATCCGTCCTCCCGGCGTGTAGAAGAGGTAGCCCAACGGGCGTTCGCCCCAGACGTGGCGCTCCTTGCCCGTCGCGGCGTCGCGGGTCGTCATCGAAACCAGGCGCCAGGTCCCCACGATCGTTCCCTCTGCCGGCCATGCGGGGGCGGGGGCGAGCGCGAGTGCGCCCGGGATAAGCGCGCACGCCGCCGCGATACGTACGTTCATTTTTCGTGCCTCCTCGTCGGGCAGCGCCTGTCCGTCGGGCGCTGCCGGTACCCGGGATCACCTCGGCCCCGTTGCTTGCCAGGGCGCGCACCGCTGCCGGCTCGGCAGGTTGCGCGTTCGGCGTTGCCGATGGGTGACGGCCACGAGTCGCTACGACGACATGATCGGCCCAATCGCCGCCGAAGTGGGACGGTTGCAGCGTGCGGCGTCCGGGTGACGGCGCGGGAGGAAACGCGCAAGGTGCCCACGGTTGCGAACGAGGCCGCCGCCGCCACGGCCCGGCACCCACCGGCGCGTGGTGCACGTTCCGCAGCGTGCCGCCGCCCCGGCGCACGTGCGCCGGGCGCGCCTTGCTGGCACCATCCTTGCATGCTAGTGTCATGAAGCCGGGCCCGCGTCGCGCCCGGTGCGAAGGGGCGCAAGGGGATTCGGTGCAGCGGCGGTATCACCACGGCGGACGTTGGGCGCTCGCGGGTGCGCTGGCCCTCGCGGTGGCGCAGGCGTGGGCGCTCGGCACCGCCACGATCGCGAGCAATCCCTACGGCAGCGTCACGGTGCAGGGTGCCACGCTGAGCGGCGCCACGCTGTCCGGCTGGCAGACCGACGCCGTGATCCAGCTCGGCAGCGTTCCGGGCGACGGCACGTCGGTCGCGCGCATCGACTTCGACGGACTCGACCTCCCGGCCGGCACCACGCTCACCGTCCGCGCGGGTGCGGCCGGACAGGGCGTGCTGCTCTACAACGTCGCCGGCGGACCGAGCACGCTCGACGGCACGCTGCGCTTCTACGGCGTGACGGGTTCGACGCTGCGCGCGCAGGTGCAGGATCCGCGCGGGCTCGTGGTGTCGGGTACGGGCCGCGTCACCACCAGCGCCGCCCTGACCGTGTCCACGCTGGGCGCCGACTGGACCGTGGGCGAGACGCTCGTGAACCAGGGGCTCGTGAAGGGGGACGCGCAACTGCGCGTGCAGGGTGGCCGGATCACCGGCGGCGGCCGCTTCGTGGGCAACGACATCCACGTCGCGACGTTCGGCAACGCGAACAATCCCGTCAACGGCAACTTCTTCCTGTCCAACAGCCTGCAGTTCGCGCCCAGCACCGGCACGGCGGTCGCGCTGTCGGTGTCGCATTACGGCGCGGGGCCGCAGGTGCTGAACCTCGCGGTGGACGGCGATGCCTTGTTCGCGATGCCTTCGGCGTGGCCCGCAGGCTACTTCGCCCCGGCCAACAGCCTGCCGGCGCTGCCGGGCGAGGTCCGCCCGCCGGGCGCCGGCAATCCGGCGCACGGGGCGAGCGGCCTCATCGTGCAGGCGACCGGCAACCTGAAGCTCGCGGGCGGGGCGAGCGGCGACCTGGTGCTCGCCGGCGGCGTGGTGCTCAAGGCGGGCGGCACGCTCGACCTCGACGGCGTGGCGATCGTGAACGGGTGGACGCTCGCCGGCCAGTCGTTCCAGGGCGTGAACCTCGAGGCGCCGCGCATCACCAGCAGCAACGGGCCCATCAGGATCTACACGAACAACCGCAACTGGGGCAACTTCAGCACGTTCCCCTACGCGCCCGTGCGCACGTGGCAGTTCCTGCCGCAGCCCGACGGCAGCGCGACGTACGTGCCCGCCGACGCGGTCGTGCCGCACCTCAATCCGTACGCCGCGCTCGTCGACGCTGCGGCGAGGGGAGAGTGCTGGACGTGCCTCGTCGACATGCGTCCGTTCGACATGCGCGCCCCGGACGACACGCGCAAGGACGCCGCGCGCTTCCTCCGCCAGGCCACGTTCGGCGCGAACCGCGACGACATCGAGGCGCTGGTGCGCGAAGGCTACGACGCCTGGCTCGCGCGGCAGTTCGCCGCCCCGACGGTGTCGCACCTCGGCACGGTGCAGGCCGACCCGTACCTGATCCTGAGCAACGCATACGTCACGAACCAGAGCATCTGGAGGCAGTTCTTCACCGGGCAGGACCAGCTGCGCCAGCGCGTCGGGTACGCGCTTTCGCAGATCTACGTGGTGTCGCTCGCCAACGGCTTCGTCGCCAACTCGCCGTGCGGCGCGGCCGGCTACCTCGACACGCTCAATCGCCACGCCTTCGGCAACTGGCGCGACCTGCTGCGCGACGTGACGCTGCACCCGATCATGGGCGAGTACCTGTCGATGAAGGAGAGCGCGAAGGCGGATCCGGTGCTGAAGACCAAGCCCGACGAGAACTACGCGCGCGAGGTGATGCAGCTCTTCTCCGTCGGCCTGGTGCTGCTCGAGCCCGACGGCACGGAGAAGGTCGACGCGGCCGGCCAGCGCATTCCCTCCTTCACCGAGAACACCGTCAGGGACTTCGCCAAGGCACTGTCGGGCTGGACCTTCGGCGGCCAGGACCAGTCGCTGTCGTGGCGCTGGCTCTATCCCGACATCTGGGACGAGGACCCGGTCGTCGCCGTGCAGAAGGGTTGCGCGGCGTGGACCCGGCCCATGGAACCGTGGCTGACCCGTTACCTGTCCGCGGACGCCACGCGCGAGATCAACGGGCCGGCGCACGACCTGTCGGCCAAGCAGCTGCTCGTGTACCCCGGTGCGCCGCATTCGACGCTGCCCGCGGGGCAGTCGGCGGCCGTCGATCTCGACAACCTGATCGAGAACGTCTTCCGGCATCCGAACGTCGGGCCGTTCATCGGCAAGCTCCTGATCCAGCGCATGGTGACGTCGAATCCCAGCGCGGCGTACGTTGCCCGCGTGGCGCAGGCCTTCGCCGACAACGGCAGCGGCGCGCGCGGCGACATGAAGGCCGTGATCCGCGCGATCCTGCTCGACCCCGAGGCGCGCAGCCTCGCCGCGCGCGACGGCCCGGCCTTCGGCAAGCTCTCCGAGCCGGTGGTGCGCTTCGTGCAGCTCCATCGCGCCTTCAACGCCGCCAAGGCGAACGGCTACTACGACCTGCGCGGCGGCCTCAACGCGCCCACGCAGCTCAACCAGAGCCCGCTGTTCGCGCCGTCGGTGTTCAACTTCTACCATCCCGATTTCATGCCCACGGGGCCGCTCACGCGCAACGGACTCGTGGGGCCGGAGTTCGAGATCGCCACCAGCACCGCGATCTCCGGTTTCTCGGAGTTCGCCAAGACCGACATCATCGACGGCTTCGAGCACGGCAACCCCGACGCCGCGGCGCGCATCGTTCCCGACTACGCGCGCTACGTGGCGCTCGCGGCCGACCCCGTCGCGCTGATCGCCGAGCTGGACCTCGTGCTCGCCGGCGGCGCGATGAGCGGCGAGGCCAAGGCGCTGATCGCGGCCTCGATCGGCACCATCACCGTCGCCCGCGACGAGGAGGCGCAGGGACGCGAGCGCCTGCGCACGGCGCTGTGGCTCATCCTGAACAGTCCCGACTACCTCGTGGAGCGCTGAACGTGAGCCGAGCCGAGCGCACCAGCGAGAGCCGCCGCCGCTTCCTGCAGGCGATGGGCGGCATCGCCTCGGTGCCGCTCGTGGGCGCGCTCTCGGAGGCCGCGCTCGGCGCGGGGCCGTTTGCCGACTACCGCGCGCTCGTCTGCGTGTTCCTCTACGGCGGCAACGACTCGCACAACATGGTCGTGCCGCTCGACGCGCGCTACCCGGTCTACGCGTCCAACCGCGGGCCGCTCGCGCTGCCGCTGTCGGCGCTGCAGGCCACGACGATCGGCGACCCGGTGCAGGGGGCGTTCGCGCTGCATCCGCGCATGACGCGCGCCGCGGCGCTCTACGGCGCAGGCAGGCTCGCCGTGGTGTCCAACGTGGGCCCGCTGCTGCGGCCCACGACCAAGGCCGACTACGAGCGCAACCGCAACCTGCCGCCGCAGCTCTTCTCGCACGACGACATGCAGACCAGCTGGTCGACGTGCGCGCCCGAGTCGCTGACGAAGGAAGGCTGGGGCGGCCGCTTCGCGGACCTGCTGCAGTCGGCCACCGCCGGCCCGATGCCGATCGGCGTGGCCACCGGCGCCTCGGGCGTGTTCTTCAAGGGATTCCAGACGTCGGCGCAGGAGGTGGCGGCGTATCGCAGCGCGTCGGTGCCGATCGTCCAGCGCATCCGCGCGTACCGCCAGGGCGACGCGCTCGCCAAGCCGCAGGCGGTGTACCAGAGCCTTCTCGCCGCCGCCCGCACCAACGTCCTGCAGCAGCAGTACGCCGAGATGGCTGCGCGCACGGTGGCCGCCAACGACTTCGTGCTGGGGGCGCTGTACGACGGACCCGACGGCGCCGGCCGCTACACCGAGCGCTTTCCGCTGCGCACCGCCTTTCCCGCCGGCAATTTCCTTGCCGCGCAGCTGCGCTCGGTGGCGATGCTCATCGCCGCGCGGGAAGCTCTGGGCGTGAAGCGGCAGATCTTCTTCGTGTTCGTCGGCGGCTCGTTCGACACGCACAGCGACCAGTTCGACGCCACCTACAGCCCGGTCAAGCCCGGCCCCAACGACCCCGCGGTCCTCTTCGGCACCCACGCCGACCTGCTGTCGCAGGTCGACACGGCCGTGCAGGCGTTCCACGACGCCACGGTCGAGTTGGGCGTGGCGAACCAGGTGACCGCCTTCACCGCTTCGGATTTCGGCCGCACGCTCACCTCCAACGGGAAGGGATCGGACCACGGCTGGGGCAGCCACCACATGGTGATCGGCGGCGCGGTGAAGGGCGGCCGGCTGTACGGTACCTTCCACAACGCGCAGCTCGGCGTGGCGAACCCGGTGGACGCCGGGCAGGGCCGGCTCATTCCGGATTTCGCCGTGGATCAGTACGGCGCAACGCTGGCGAAGTGGTTCGGGGCGACCGGCGGCGATCTCGGCGTCGTCTTTCCCAACCTCGGCGCCTTCGGCACCACGGACCTGGGCTTCATGGCGGCGTGAGCCCGCGGCGCGACCTCGCCCGCACTGCGCGCGTGGCGGTGGACCCGACCGGCTAGAACGTGACCGGCCACGGCACCGCGTGCGTCGTGGTGAGCGGCGGCAGTCCGGCCTCCGCGCAGGCCGCCGGATTGAAGTCCGGCGAGCACAGGTAGACGTCGTAGCCCTGCGTGCGCGCCACGCTGTAGACGAACCGCCGGTACATGCCGCGGGCCCGGCTCACCGGCCAGTTGCTCGCGTAAGTGGTGCCGGTGCCGGCCGGCAGGAGGAACTCGAATGCAGGAAGCGTCGCCGTCAGCGGGTGGCCGCCGGTGAGGTTTGCCGCGGCGAAGTCGACGATCACGGGGGCGCCGGCCCGGTCGGCCAGGTAGGCGATCTGCGCGTAGCCGGGTGCGGGGATCGTCGCGTTCCCCGCAACCGCCTTGCCCGCCGTCCCGAACGTCGCCCGCGCTCCGGTGAATGTCGTGGGGGCGCCCGACGGCGCGTAGGACGCCGTCGTGGCGCTGTACCGATAGTCGGTCGTGTTCTCCAGCGCGAGGTACGTCGGCTCCGCGACGTTGCGGGTGGCCACCGCGACCGCGTCGTCCTCGCTGCCGAGCTTGCCGCGATAGACCACCTGCAGCGTGACGTCGGTGGCGTTGATCGGGATCGGCTGCGACGTGAAGTCGAACGCCAGTGCAAGCGTCGCGCCCGACGGCAGCGCCGCGATCGCCCGGCCGTCGGACACCACGATCTCCTCCTCCCTCATGCGGCAGCCGTCGCCGGCGAAGTTCGGTCCGCCCGGGTCGCCCCAGGCGTCCCTGCAAAGGCCCGCGCCCGCGTCGACCACCGCGAACACGCCTTCGTCGGGCAGGCCGATCTCCAGGGTGCCGCGGAAGAAGTAGTCGATGAGGCCGGCCGAGTAGGCGACGGCGCGCGGGAGCAGCAACTCGGTCTGGGCGGCATAGTTGTAGTGGTTGAGGGTGATGTGGCGCGTGCCCGTGGCGTTCAGGAACTGGTCGAAGACGCCTTCGGAGGCGAGGGGGACGTCCAGGAGCGGACTTGGAACCGTCGAACGAGTCGCGGACGGGTCCGACCAGCAGACGAAGTGCGCCGCGATTGACGCGGTCGCCCGCGGCGTTCTCGACTTCGCTGCGGCGACGGTTCGATTGGCCGGCCGCGGCCGACATGAGGGGGGACAGGTACTGCGCTGCGCCTGCTGTCGAGGCGTGCCCGCGGAGTAGAAGCCCTGGTTGCTGGTTCGCGAGCCCGGCGCCGGACTTGCTGTTGTCGCCGGTGGCGGTCGAGAAGTAGTCGTCGTACCGCGCGAGGCGCGGTATTGGATCGCGCCGCCATAAGCGTACTTGGCATAGGCTTCACGCCCTCGACCACCTCGCTGACGCCATGTGTCAGATAGAACCTCTCCCGCAACGTAAACCGGTTCGTGCCCTTCACCCGTGCTTCGACGTAGGCCTCGTAGTAGCTCTTGTGTCCGGCCCCGCAGCTTCCGACCGCGCACCCACGCCGGCGTGGGCGTCGTTACGGGTGTGCTGGGGCTGCGCCATGTCCTGCAGCAGGTGTACGGCGTCGCCGAGCGCCCGGGAAAGTCGCGCCGCCCAGTAGGCGGTGCGCAGCGCCTCGCGGGTAGGAATGGCCGCGCTGGGGGCGAAACCCACGTTCATTTGCGGTCCGTCGGCATAGGGGACGGCCGGCGCGACTTTCAGCGTGAGCCCGCGCCACATCGCCTCGCGCGCCGCCGCGATGCTGTAGGCGTTCTCCCGCCGGTTGGCGTCTGCCGTGCCGCGGATGGCCCAGTCCGGAGCCGGGCGACCCAGTTCCTTCGGTCCCACGCTCATCGATCGGTTCCAGTACGGATCGTAGAAGTGGTTCAGGACTCGGGTGAACGTCCCGAGCAGCTCGTCCTGCGGCGAATTCTCCATCTCGCCCGGATCGAACGGCACGTCGTCTTCGCGGATGGCGCTCGAGCATCAGCCAGGCGGCCAAACTCGGCAACTTTGGCGCAAATCGGACTCTGTCGGTTGGCTCGTCGACCTTCCGCTGCCCGAATTCGGGGTCGTCCGACAGGAAAGGCGCTACGTTCCGTGACCGCGCCCCGTACCAAGTCGATGTATGCACCCCCAGATTGCCGGGCAGAGTCCCAGGCCAAGCTGCTCCAGCAGTGGTGTAGGTGCCGCCAAGGTGGCTGGGCGTTGAGGCGGAAGCGAGGAACGCCTCTCGGGTCAGTGCAGCGTGCGTTGCCAGTTCGTAGGCGAGGGCAAGGCGATTGCCGCACAACACAGGACGCTCGCGCCTAACCTGATCGGAAAGCCAGACTGTGGTGCCCGCGAGCGCTCAGCGGACCCCTTGAGCGGCTTGCCCGCGCGCACGCTCAACGCGACGACGGGTGATGTCAATGCACCTTCGTCCTCCCCCAGCTCGATCTGCTGACTCCAGGAATCGCCTCAGAAAGCGGGAGCAATCCAGTGAAGTCCTCGGCGGGCCGGCGCAGTCGTCTTGGTACATCCGCAATGCAACGAGCACCTGATCACGCGAATCCGAGTGCCTTTCGCACGAACACGTCGACATCCTCCCCTGACGCCCGCTTGGCCGCAGCCTCCGACGCGTAGGTCTCGGACTCGTAAGCCACCACGGTTGCCCTTGAGTTCGTCTCGTTCCATTTCTGAACCGAAATGCGCCACTCGCGCGCAGATGGAGTCTTGGGCACGGCGTAACGCGTCGGATTGCCCCGCACATACCCCCTCTTGAACGCCTCGAGCAGCAGCGGCCCGGCCTTCGGATCCAGCGGCAGCTCGAACCACCCCTGCGCGTCCGACACGGTGCTCTCCGCCCGGTTGCAGCTCGACCCGCCCCACGAGATGCCCCCGAAGTAGCGTCCGGTGACGATGGCGCCCGCGACCGGTTCGCCGGTGTCCTGGTCGATCACCCGGCCGCGGTGCACCTTCTCGGCGAAGAGGTCGCAGCCGGCCCCGGCCAGTGCCACTGCCGCGACGATCAGCAGCACTGCCAGCCTGGCGGTCGATGGTCGTCCCGCGTGCGAAGAACGGAACACCTGTAGCGGCCTCACCTCGGAAACATGGCATGCACGATACGCCGGGCGCGCCCCCGCGCAACTGTCAGAACTGACAGGTTTCGAACGAGCGCAGCGATCCCCGAAGCAGGAGGTTGCCATCGAAGGCAGAGCGCCTCCATCCGCCATTCGGCCTAGCCGGATGCCGTGCGGGCATCGGCCCGAGCGCGTCACTTGAACCCGACCCGTCCGGCCGCGGGCCGGGTGCGGCGCAGCGGAACACCGACGCGCGGGCTACGACGGGATCCGGACTGCGCCCGAGGCGCCGGCCACCGCTTCGACGTAAACGCCCGGTCTCCGCTGTCTATCGGGAACGGGGCTTGCGGGGAGCCTTGAAGGCGGCGATCACTCGACTGCGGTCGGGGCAGTGACGCCAAGCTTCTCGGCCCACGGCACCAGCGCCGGCATGATCCCCTCGAACAGCGCGACCCCGTTCGCCGACTGCTCGCGATAGCGCCTCATCCCGTTCTCGCCCGGCACCCGCACGCGCTCGACACCGGGCCGCGGCTTCGCCGAGTGACACGCGGCGACCAGGTGATCCGCCTGCCGCAAGAGCGCCGCACGGCCGCCGAACGCATCGGGGTCCAGCACCTGCACGAACACCGTCGCGCCCCAGCCTTCGGGCGGATCGGCACGGCCGTGGCCGGCGAGCCCGGCGGTCAGCGACTCGATGAGCAGCGCCAGCGCGTAGCCCTTGTGGCCGGCGTCGAGACCGCCCAGCGGCAGCAGCGTGCCCTTTGGCTCGTCGAAGAGCACGGCGGGATCGGTGGTCGCGTTGCCTTCCGCGTCCTGCACCCACGCGTGCGGCAGCTTCGCGCCCGCCTGGAACAGCCGCGCCGTCAGGCCGTTGGTCGTGTACGAAGCCGAGATGTCGAGCAGGATCGGGTCGCCGGACGTCGGAATGCCGGCGGCCATCGGGTTCGGCGTGAACACCGGCGTGACGCCGCCGAACGGCGCGACGCTGCACGCATTCGGATCGGAGCAGTCGAGCAGCGCGACGAAGCCGCGGTCGGTCATGCGCTTCAGGTACGCGGCGAGGCACGCGATGTGGTGCGCGCGGCGGATGACGACGGTGCCGGTGCCGTACGTCGCGGCCATCGTGGCCGCCGTGTCGAACGCGCGCAGCGTGAGCCACGTCCCCGGCAGGCGATGGCCGTCCCACGCCTGCACGGCCGGGCGCGAGTTCACGACGGTGGGCGCGCCGTCCTTCGCCATCGTGCCCTTCCCGATCTCCGCGAGGTAGGGCGCGAGCAGCGCCAGCCCGTGCGTCGTGTGGCCGAGCAGGTCGCCGTCGACGAGGACCGCCGCGACGTCGCGCGCGATGTCGTCGCGCACGCCGGCGCGCGCGAGCAGCGCGTGCGCGAAGCCGACGAGCGCGTCGGCGCGGTAGCGGGGCGTGGTCATGGGCGCAGCGGCGGTCCGGCGTGCAAGTTGACTGCGATCGGCGATTCCCACAGCATTCTAGCCGCAGCGCGCCCGCCCGCGACACCTCCGGTGCGCGTCTTCCACCTCTGCCGCCCCCGCCCCGCCACCGTGCTTCCGTCCTCGCTGCAGATCAGCGTCGTCACGCATCACCCGGACCTGAAGCTGCTCGAGCGCTGCCTGCGCAAGCTGGCGCTCGCGATCGCGGCCGGGCGCGAGGCCGGGGCGATGAAGACGGTCCACCTGGCGCTGATCGACAACAGCGAGGACCCGGAAGTCGCCGAGCGCGTGATCGAGCTCGGCAAGACGCGCTTTGCGGACACGGGCGTGCACGTGACCTACCTGCACGGCCACGCCAACATCGGCTACGGCGCGGCGCACAACCTCGTGCTGCACGGCACCGGCTCCGACTACCACCTGGTGCTCAACCCGGACGTCGAGCTCGCGCCGGACGCGCTGGCCAACGCGGTGCGCTGGCTCGACACCCGCGGCGACGTCGGAGCACTGGCGCCGTTCGCGCGGCGCGCGGACGGCACGCGCGAGTACCTGTGCAAGCGGTATCCCGCGATCTTCGACCTGTTCCTGCGCGGCTTTGCGCCCGGCTTCCTGCGCCGGCTCTTTCGCCGGCGCCTCGACCGCTACGAGATGCGCGACCTGATGGACGTCGACCCGCCGCGCGAGGTGATCGGCATCCCGGCCCTTTCGGGCGCGTTCATGCTGGTCAAGCGGTTCGCGATCGACCGCACCGGCGGCTTCGACCCGCGCTTCTTCCTCTACTTCGAGGACTACGACTGGAGCGTGCGGCTGAACCGCATCACGAAGACCGCCTACGTGCCGTCGGTGGAGATCGGGCACCACGGCGGCCACGCGGCGCGCAAGGGCCTCCGGCACATCGTGTGGTTCGTGAAGAGCGGAGTCCGGTTCTACCGCCGCCACGGCTGGAAGTGGTTCTGATGGCGGCGGCCGGGACGGTCGTCGTCACCGGTGCCGGCGGCTTCGTCGGACGCGTGCTGGTCCCGTTCCTCGCCGCGCGCGGCGCCAGCGTGCGCGGCCTCGTCCGCACGCTCGACGGCGCCGGGGCGGTGCGCCGGGAGTACATGGCGGTCGGCGACCTCGCGGAACTGGACGACCGGACGGCCGCACTGGCGCTCGGGGGCGCGGCGGCCGTCGTGCACCTTGCGGCGCGCGTGCACCGGCCGCACACGCGGGGGAACGGCGAGGCGGCCGCAATGCGCCGGGCCAACGTGGCCGCCACCCGGCGGCTCGCGCACGCGGCGGCGGCGGCGGGCGTCGCGCACTTCGTGTTCGCGAGCACGGTCAAGGTGAACGGCGAGCTCACTCTGCCCGGCCACCCGTTCCGCGAGAGCGACCCGCCCGACCCGCACGACGACTACGCGGCGAGCAAGTGGGAAGCCGAGCAGGCGCTGGCCGCGATCGCCGCCGACACCGGCCTGCGCGTGACCGCGCTGCGGCTGCCGCTCACCTACGGCCCGGGGGCCAAGGGCAACTTCGCCTCGCTCGCGCGCGCGGTCCGCGCGGGCCTGCCGCTGCCGTTCGCGCGCATCGCCAATCGCCGCAGCGTGCTCGGCACGGGCAACCTGGCCGACGCGATCGCGGCGGTGCTCGCGAGCGCTGCGCGCGACGAGCGCGGACGCTGCGTGCCGTACTTCGTGGCCGACGCGCAGCCGGTGTCCACGCCGGAGCTCGTGCGGGCGCTGGCGCAGGCGCTGGGCGTTGCGCCGCGCCTCTTCGCGGTCCCGCCGGACCTGTTGCGGTTCGTCGGCGCGTGCGCCGGCCGCGCCGAAGAAGTCGAGCGGCTGGCCGGCTCGCTCGAGGTCGACACCGGCGCGTTCCGGGACCGCTACGCGTGGTCGCCGCCGCTGCCGCTTGCCGCAGGGCTCGCGGCGGCGGCCGGGCCGGCCGCGCCGCTATAATCGACGATCCGTCCGAAGCGAATTCCCAGATGCCACTCCGTTCCGACGGCCGCAGGGCCGACCAGTTGCGCGCCGTCGAGATCGTGCGCGGCTACACGAAGCACGCGGAAGGCTCGGTCCTGGTCGCGATGGGCGACACGCGCGTGCTGTGCACCGTCAGCGTGGAGGAGGGCGTGCCGCCGTTCCTCAAGGGCAAGGGGCAGGGCTGGCTCACCGCCGAGTACGGGATGCTGCCGCGCGCGACCAACACGCGGATGAAGCGCGAGGCGGCCGACGGCAGGCAGTCCGGCCGCACGCAGGAGATCCAGCGGCTGATCGGGCGCAGCCTGCGCGCGGTCACCGACCTGGCGGCGCTCGGCGAGCGCACGCTGAAGCTCGACTGCGACGTGCTGCAGGCCGACGGCGGCACGCGCTGCGCGTCGATCACCGGCGCGTGCGTGGCGGTCGCGGACGCCGTCGCGTGGTGCCGCGCGCGCGGCCTCGTCGCCGGCGAGCCGCTGCGCGAATTCGTCGCGGCGGTGTCGGTCGGCGTGGTCGACGGCACGCCGGTGCTCGACCTCGACTACGGCGAGGACTCGCGCTGCGACACCGACATGAACGTCGTGATGACCGAAGGCGGCGGCTTCGTCGAGCTGCAGGGCACGGCCGAGGGCGCGCCGTTCACGCGCGCCGAGATGGACGCGCTGGTCGGCCTGGCCCAGGGTGGAATCCGCGAGCTCGTCGCCGCGCAGCGCGCGGCGCTGGCGGGACGCTGAATGCTCGGGCGACTCGTCCTCGCGTCCGGCAACGAGGGCAAGCTGCGCGAATTCCGCCGGCTGCTGGCGCCGCTGCGCATCGACGTGGTGCCGCAGGCGGAGCTCCGCATCGCCGAGGCCGACGAGCCGCACGTGACGTTCGTCGAGAATGCGCTCGCCAAGGCGCGCCACGCGAGCGCGCACGCGAAGCTGCCCGCGCTCGCCGACGACTCCGGCGTGTGCGTCGCCGCGCTGGGAGGCGCGCCCGGCGTGCAGTCCGCGCGTTACGCCGGCGACCCGCGCTCGGACGTGCGCAACAACGCGAAGCTCGTCGCGGCGCTCGCCGGCGTGGCCGACCGGCGCGCGCACTACTACTGCGTGCTGGTGCTGGTGCGCCACGCCGAAGACCCGGAGCCGATCATCGCCGAGGGCGCCTGGCACGGCACGATCGTCGACGTCCCGCGCGGCGGCGGCGGCTTCGGCTACGACCCCCACTTCGTCGACGCGGAGTCCGGACTCGCCGCGGCCGAGCTGCCGCTGGCACGCAAGAACGACGTGTCGCACCGCGGGAAGGCGATGCGCGCGCTGCTGGCGAGGATCGCCGAAGCATGACCGCGCAACCGACGACGATTCCCGCCGACAGCCTCGCCCGGCCGCGCTTCGCCGCGCTGCCGCCGCTCGCGCTGTACGTCCACGTCCCGTGGTGCGTGCGCAAGTGCCCGTACTGCGACTTCAATTCGCACGAGGCGCGCGGCGACGTGCCGGAGGACGCGTACGTCGACGCGCTCTTCGCCGACCTCGAGTCCGCGCTGCCGTCGGTGTGGGGGCGCCGCGTGGGGAGCGTGTTCGTCGGCGGCGGCACGCCGAGCCTCCTCTCCGCCGCGGCGATCGACCGCCTGCTGGCCGGCGTGCGCGCGCGGCTGCCGCTGCTCGCCGATGCGGAGGTCACGCTGGAGGCCAACCCGGGGACGTTCGAGCGGCGGAAGTTCGCCGGCTTCTTCGCTGCGGGCGTCACCAGGCTGTCGCTGGGCGTGCAGAGCTTCGACGCCGGCGCGCTGCGGGCGCTCGGCCGCATCCACGACGCCGACGAGGCGCGGCGCGCGGCCGAGGCCGCGCTGACCATCTTCGGCAACGTGAACCTCGACCTCATGTACGCACTGCCGGGGCAGACGGTCGCCGCCGCGCGCGCGGACGTCGCCACGGCGCTCGCGTTCGCGCCGGCGCACCTGTCGTTCTATCACCTGACGCTCGAGCCCAACACGCTGTTCCACCGCCATCCGCCGCCGCTGCCCGACGCCGACGCCGCGGCGGACATCGAGGACGCGGTGCACGAGGCGCTCGGGAGCGCAGGCTACGTGCACTACGAGACGTCCGCCCACGCGAAGCCCGGCCGCGCCTGCGCGCACAACCTCAATTACTGGCGCTTCGGCGATTACCTCGGCATCGGCGCGGGCGCGCACAGCAAGCTGTCGTTTGCCGACCGCATCGTGCGGCAGGTGCGCTGGAAGCAGCCGCGGCAGTACATGGAGCGCGTCGCGGCCGGCGAGCCGCGGATGGAGGAGGCCGTGGTCGCACGCGACGACGTCGGTTTCGAGTTCATGCTGAACGCGCTGCGCCTCACGGACGGCGTGCCGGCCGCGCTGTTCGCCGAGCGCACCGGCCATCCGCTGTCGCTGGTCGCGCGGCCGCTCGCGGAGGCGACGCGCAGGGGCCTGCTGGAGCCGGATCCGGGGCTGATCAGGCCCACGCCGCTCGGCCGCCGTTTCCTCAACGACCTGATGGAGATGTTCCTCGCCGCGCCGCGGCGCGAACGGCGCGCGCCGGTGCCGCTCGTGCGCGTCGAGGCCACGGGAGTCGAGCGATGACCAGTGCCGCCTCGCCCTGCACGCTGACGATGACGGAGGCCCTGGCCGCGATGGCCGCGGGCCGGCTGACCGCGCGCGGCCTCGCGGAGGCGCAACTCGCACGCGTCGCGGCGACCGACGCGGCGATCGACGCGCACGCGTCGCCGCGACCGACGCGGCGATCGACGCGTGGCAGGCGCTCGACCCGGCGCACGTGCGCGCGGCGGCCGCGCGCTGCGACGACGCGCCGGCGGGTGGGCTGCTGCGCGGCATCGGCATCGGCGTCAAGGACATCGTCGCGACGCGCGACCTGCCGACGACGATGGGCTCGCCGATCCACGCGGGTCACCGGCCGGGCGCCGACGCCGCGTGCGTGGCGCGCCTGCGCGCGGCGGGCGGCTACGTGTTCGGCAAGACCGTGACCACGCCGTTCGCGTTCATGGATCCTGGGAAGACACGCAACCCGTGGGACCCCGCCCACTCGCCGGGCGGATCGTCGTCGGGCTCGGCGGCCGCGGTCGCCGCCGGCCACGTCTGCGCGGCCATCGGCACGCAGACCAACGGCTCGGTGATTCGTCCGGCCGCGTACTGCGGCGTCGTCGGCTTCAAGCCGACGGTCGACGTCATTCCGACGGCCGGCGTGCACCCGTTCTCCGTGCGCTTCGACACGGTCGGCACGTTCGCCCGCTCGGTGGCGGACGCGGGGAGGCTCGCCAGCGTGCTCGCCGATCCCGGCGGCATCGCGCCCGACGTCGCGCCGCTCGCGCAGCCGCCGCGGCTTGCGTACCTCGCGCAGTTCCCGTGGACGCAGCACGAACGCGCCGCGAGCGCCGTGATCGACGCCGCGGTCGCGCGGCTCGCCGGACGCGCGTCGGTGACACCGGTCGCAATCGACGCGCCGTGGCGGGAGGCGAACCGGATCCTGCGCACGATCATGCTGTACGAGGGGGCGCGGGCGCTCGCCGACCTGCAGGAACGCGAGCGCGCGCGGCTCACGCCGGCGCTCAACGCCGCGCTGGACGAGGGGCGCACGATCGGCGCCGCGGCCTACGCCGACGCGATGGCGGCGCGCGAGCGCGCGCTCGGCTACTTTACGCGGTGGGCGGACGGGTTCGACGCCGTTCTCTCGCCGTCGGCGCCCGGCGTCGCACCGCACGGCCTCGCGACGACCGGTGACCCGTCGTGCTGCACGCTCTGGTCGCTGGTCGGCTTCCCGGCCGTCAACCTGCCGGCCGGCATGCTGGGCGCGCTGCCGGTCGGATTGCAGCTCGCGGCGCCGCAGGGGCGCGACGACCGGCTTCTGTCGGCCGCGGCGTGGTGCGAGCGCGAGCTGCCGTTCGCGGGGCTCGCCTGAGCCGCGGGGTCTGCGCCCAGGTGCGCCACGTGATCCGGCATCCGCGCAAGGACCCGACGACGCTCTGCCGCGACGACCTCGAGGCGGGGCGCATGCGCGCGCTCTACGTCGAGGCGTTCGGCGACCAGGGCCACGCGCTGGACGACGTGCAGCTGTCGGAGTCGCTGACCGCGACGCTCGCGGCGAAGCCGAAGGGCGCCGGTTGGTGGGTGTTCGCCTACGGCTCGCTCCTGTGGAATCCGCTGTTCCCGTTCGCGGAGGCGCGTCCGGCGCTGCTGCGCGGCCTGCATCGGCGGTTCTGCCTGTACTCGATGGCGTCGCGCGGCACGCCCGACGCGCCGGGGCTGGTGCTCGGGCTCGAGCCCGGCGGCGCGTGCACCGGCGTCGTCTACCGGCTGCCGGCGCCGGTCGCGCTCGACGAGCTGCACCTCCTCTGGCGGCGCGAGATGGTCGTGGGCTCCTACCGGCCGAAGTGGGTCGGCGTGCAGGCGGGCGAGCGGCGACTCGTCGCGCTGACGTTCACCGTGCGCCACGACCACCCGCAGTACACGGGACGGCTGGCGCGCGACGACGAGGCGCGCATCATCGCGAGCGCCGCCGGCGCGTTCGGGTCGTCGCTCGACTACCTGGAGCGCACGCGCGTCGCGCTCGTCACGCACGGCATCGTCGACCCGTACCTCGAGGCGATCGCGGCGCGCGTGGCGGCGCTGCGCGGCAGAGCGGGGAAATTGGGGTCAGAGCTGTAATACTGGGGCCACGAAATGGCTGCGAGCCGTGGGGTGCTTGCCAGGCCCCAGTATTACTGCTCTGACCCCAATTTCAGATGGCGATGTGCCGCCCGCCGTCGACGTTGATCGTTTCGCCCGTCACGTACTGCGCGTCGGCGAGCAGGAACGCGACGGCGGTCGCGATGTCCGCGGGCGAGCCCTCGCGCTTCAGCGGCGTGTGCGAGATGATCCGCTGGCGCGAGAGCTCGTCGAACGAATCGTCGTCGGGCCAGAGCACCGGGCCCGGCGCCACGGCGTTGACGCGGACCTCGGGGGCGAGCTCGCGCGCCAGCGAACGCGTGAGGCCGACCAGCGCCGCCTTCGCCACCGAGTACACGACGTAGTTCTTGAGCGGCCGCTCGGCGTGGATGTCGGCGATGTTGACGATCGCGCCGCCGGCGCGCCGCAGCGCGGGTGCTGCCGCCTGCGCGAGGAACAGCGGCGCGGCGAGGTTCGTGCCGACGAGGTCGTCGAACTGCGCGCGCGTGACCTCGGGGAGCGGCGTCGCGTAGAACGACGACGCGTTGTTGACGAGGCCGTCCAGCCGGCCGAACGTCTGCAGCGTCTGCTCGACCAGCGACGGCAGCTTCGCCGCGTCAAGCAGGTCCGCCTGGATCAGCGCGACGGAGTTGGCGCGCACGTGGTTCAACTCGGCGGAGAGGAGCCGCGCCTCGCCGGCGGACGAGCGATAGTGGAGCATGAGGTTCGCGCCCGCGGCGTGCAACCGGCGGCAGATCGCCGCGCCGACCCGCTTGGCGCCGCCGGTGATCAACACGGTTTTTCCCTGCACCGCACGCTCCGGCGTTAGACTGCGGACGAATCTAGCACAACGTCCTGCCGCGTGCGACCGAGCCTGTCCGCGACGCTTCCCGAGCCCGAACCCGTCGCGCGCGAACGCAGCGCGCAGGTGGTCGCGGCGATCCGCGCGGACATCGCGGCCGCGGGCGGCTGGATCGGCTTCGACCGCTACATGCAGCACGCGCTCTACGCGCCGGGGACGGGCTACTACGTCGCCGGCGCGCGCAAGTTCGGCGCGGCCGGCGACTTCGTGACCGCACCGGAGATGACGCCGCTCTACGCGCGCGCGCTTGCGCGGCCCGTCGCCGACGTCCTCGCGGCGGCGGGCGGCCACGAGATCGTCGAGTTCGGCGCGGGCAGCGGCGCGCTCGCCGCCGACCTCCTCGAGGCGCTCGCCGCCGCCGGCGCGCTGCCGAAACGCTACCGGATCCTCGACGTCAGTCCCGACCTCGTCGCGCGCCAGCGCGAGACGCTCTCGCGCCGCGTCCCCGCGCACGTCGACCGCGTCGAGTGGATCGGCGTTCTGCCGCAGGCGATCGAGGGCGTCGTGCTGATGAACGAGGTTCTCGACGCCGTGCCGCCGCGGCTGGTCGTGCGCCAGGACGGCGCGTGGCACGAGCGCGGCGTCGTCTGGGAGGGCGCGCTCGCGTTCGCCCTGCGCCCGTTGACGGACGCGCGCGTCCGCGCCGCGGCCGCCGACCGCTTTCCGCCGGAAGGCGACTACGCGAGCGAGATCAACCTGGCGTCCGAGGCGCTGGTGGAGACGGTGGCGCGGCGCGTGCGGCGCGGCGCGCTGGTCGTCGTCGATTACGGCTTCCCGCGCCGCGAGTACTACCATCCGCAGCGCAGCGACGGGACGCTGATGGCCCACTACCGGCACCGGGCCGTCGCCGACCCGTTCCTGTGGCCCGGTCTCGCCGACCTCACCGCGCACGTCGACTTCACGGGCGTGGCGCTGGCGGGTGAGCGCGGCGGCCTCGGCGTCGCCGGTTACGGCCCGCTTGCGGCGTTCCTGCTGGGCGCCGGCATCCTCGATCGCCTCGCCGAGTGCGGCGACCCGGCGGGGGCGGCCTACGTGCGCGAGGCGGCCGCCGTGCAGAAGCTCCTGTCGCCGGCCGAGATGGGGGAACTCTTCAAGGTGCTGGCAATGACTGCCGGCGATGGTATCGTGTGGCCGTATTGCGGTACCGCGGACCGCACGCACCGGCTGTGACGCCGGCACGGGCCGGCGTCCGCGAGCACAAGAATCCGCGCCGACGCCACGCGCGTCCGGCGGCGAGGCTGGAGGACGGAACATGGGGATCATGAACGATCACGACCCGGTCGAGACGCGGGAGTGGCTCGATGCGCTCAACGCGGTGGTCCGGCACCAGGGGGCCGACCGGGCGCGGTACCTGCTGACGCTGCTGCGGGAGGAGGCCGCCAGGATCGGCGCGAGTCCCGCGTTCGCGCTGACCACGCCATACCGGAACACGATTGCGCCGGAGCACGAGGCGAAATCCGAGGGCAACCGCGAGCTCGAGCACAAGATCCGCTCGGCGATCCGCTGGAACGCCGTCGCCATCATCCTGCGCGCGAACAAGGAGTCCTCCGAGCTGGGCGGCCACATCGCGAGCTTCCAGTCGTCGGCGCTGCTGTACGACATCGGCTTCGGCCACTTCTGGCACGCGCCCACGCCGCAGCACGGCGGCGACCTCATCTACGTGCAGGGGCACGTCGCGCCCGGCATCTACGCGCGCGCGTTCGTCGAGGGACGGCTCACCGAGCAGCAGCTCCTCAACTTCCGGCAGGAGACCGACGGGCGCGGCATCCCGTCGTACCCGCACCCGTGGCTCATGCCGGACTTCTGGCAGTTCCCGACGGTGTCGATGGGGCTGGGGCCGCTGACGGCCATCTACCAGGCGCGCTTCCTCAAGTACCTCGAAGGGCGCGGCCTCGCGAAGACCGAAGGGCGCAAGGTGTGGGCGTTCCTCGGCGACGGCGAGATGGACGAGCCCGAGTCGCTCGGCGCCATCTCGCTCGCGGGCCGCGAGCGGCTCGACAACCTGATCTTCGTCATCAACTGCAACCTGCAGCGGCTGGACGGGCCGGTGCGCGGCAACGGCAAGATCATCCAGGAGCTGGAGGGCGTGTTCCGCGGCGCCGGCTGGAACGTGATCAAGGTCGTCTGGGGCTCGACGTGGGACAAGCTGTTCGCGAAGGACCGCGACGGCATCCTGCTGAAGCGGATGGAGGAGTGCGTCGACGGCCAGTACCAGGACTTCAAGAGCAAGGACGGCGCGTACGTGCGCGAGCACTTCTTCAACTCGCCCGAGCTGAAGGCGCTGGTCGAGGACCTCACGGACGACGAGGTGTGGAAGCTCTCGCGCGGCGGCCACGACCCGTTCAAGGTCTACGCGGCGTACGCGGCCGCGGTGTCGCACCGCGACCAGCCGACGGTGATCCTCGCCAAGACGGTGAAGGGCTACGGGATGGGCGAGTCCGGCGAAGGCCAGATGATCGCGCACCAGGCGAAGAAGATGACGGTCGACGCGCTGCGCCAGTTCCGCGACCGCTTCGACATCCCGGTGCCGGACGAAGAGCTCGCCGCGCTGCCGTTCCTCTCGCTGCCGAAGGAAAGCCCGGAGTTCGCGTACCTGCAGGAGCGCCGTGCGGCGCTCGGCGGCTACCTGCCGCAGCGCCGGCGCAAGTCGTCGCCGCTGCCGGCGCCGCCGCTCGCCAGTTTCGAGCGGCTGCTCGGAAGCTCCGGCGAGCGCGAGATCTCGACGACGATGGCGTTCGTGCAGATGCTGGGCACGCTGGTCCGCGACAAGGCGATCGGCAAGCACGTCGTGCCGATCGTGCCCGACGAGTCGCGCACGTTCGGCATGGAAGGCATGTTCCGGCAGCTCGGCATCTACTCGGCGGTCGGGCAGCTCTACCGCCCGCAGGACGCCGACCAGCTCATGTACTACCGCGAGGACAAGTCCGGGCAGGTGCTGCAGGAAGGGATCAACGAGGCGGGTGCGATGAGCTCGTGGATGGCCGCGGCGACGTCGTACAGCACGAACGACCTGCCGATGATCCCGTTCTACATCTACTACTCGATGTTCGGCCTGCAGCGCGTCGGCGACCTCGCGTGGGCGGCCGGCGACATGCGGGCGCGCGGGTTCCTGATGGGCGGCACCGCCGGGCGCACGACGCTCAACGGCGAGGGGCTTCAGCACGAGGACGGCCACAGCCACGTGCTGGCGTCGACGATCCCCAACTGCGTCTCGTACGACCCGACGTTCGCCTACGAGGTCGTGGTGATCGTCCGCGAGGGCATCCGCCGGATGTACGAGGCGCAGGAGGACGTCTACTACTACGTCACGCTGATGAACGAGAACTACGCGCACCCGGCGATGCCCGAGGGTGCTGCGGCGGGGATCGTCAAGGGGCTCTACCTGCTGCAGCAGGGCGCAAAAGGCAAGGGCCCGCGCGTGCAGCTGATGGGCAGCGGCACGATCCTGCGCGAGGTGCTCGCCGCGGCCGACCTCCTGCGCGACGACTGGAAGGTCAACGCCGACGTGTGGAGCGCGACCAGCTTCAACGAACTGCGCCGCGACGGCATGAGCGCCGAGCGCCACAACCTGCTGCACCCGGGCGGGCCGCCGCGGAAGAGCTACGTCGAGACGGTGCTCGAAGGCCACCCGGGCCCGGTGGTCGCGGCGACCGACTACATGCGCAACTACGCCGACCAGATCAGGAGCCACGTGCCGCGCCGGTACGTCACGCTCGGCACGGACGGCTTCGGCCGCAGCGATTTCCGCGTGAAGCTGCGCCGGTTCTTCGAGGTCAACCGGCACTACGTCGCGGTCGCGGCGCTGAAGGCGCTGGCCGACGACGGCGAGGTCAAGCCGGCCGTGGTGGCGCAGGCGATCGCGAAGTACGGCCTCGACGCCGACCGGCCGGATCCGTGGACGGTGTAGGCAATCGTTTCACAAAGAGACGCCGAGACGCAGAGAAGGCAGATCGTGAGTTTCTCTGCGTCTCTGCGTCTCCTGTGAAAGAGGTGCAGGGATGAGCACAATCGAAGTCAGGGTCCCCGACATCGGAGACTTCAAGGACGTGCCGGTGATCGAGGTGCTGGTGAAGGCCGGCGACACCGTCAAGCCCGAGGACGCGCTGGTCACGCTGGAGTCGGACAAGGCGACGATGGACGTCCCCGCGCCGACGGCGGGCACCGTCACCGACGTCAAGGTCAAGGTCGGCGACAAGGTCGGCGAAGGCAGCCTCATCGTGCTGCTCAAGTCCTCGGCCATCGCCGAGGCGGCGCCCGCCGCCCCGCCCAAGACGTCCGTGGCCGCGCCGCCCGCGCCGACGAGCGCACCGGGCGGGCTGGCCGAAGTGCGCGTGCCCGACATCGGCGACTTCAAGGACGTGCCGGTGATCGAGGTCATGGTGAAGCCCGGCGACATGGTCAAGGCCGAGGATCCCCTGATCACGCTCGAGTCCGACAAGGCGACGATGGACGTGCCGGCGCCGTTGTCGGGCGTCGTGCGCAGCGTCGCGGTCAAGGTCGGTGACCGGCTGGCCGAGGGCTCGCTGGTGCTGACGCTGGCGACTGATGGCGCGGCACCCTCACCACAGTCCTCTCCCGCAGGCGGGAGAGGGAGCGGTCATGTCGCACCGGCGGCAACATCCGCGCCCTCACCCCAGCCCTCTCCCGCAGGCGCACCCTCACCCCAACCCTCTTCCGCAAGCGCACCCTCACCCCAGCCCTCTCCCGCAAGCGGGAGAGGGAGCACGGCGGTGGACGACGAGGCGTTCAGGCTCGCGTATGCCGGCCCCGGCGTGCGCAAGCTCGCGCGCGAGCTCGGCGTGGACCTCGCGGCGGTGAAGGGCAGCGGTGACCGGGGCCGGATCCTGCGCGAGGACGTCGAGGCCGCCGCGAAGGGCGGCGGCCCGGCAGCGTCCGGGGCCGCGGCGTCCGCGGGTGCGGGGCTGGGCGTCGAGCTGCTGCCGTGGCCGAAGGTCGACTTCGCGAAGTTCGGGCCGGTCGAGACGAAGCCGCTGTCGCGGATCAAGAAGATCTCGGGCGCCAACCTGCACCGCAACTGGGTGATGATCCCGCACGTCACCAACCACGACGACGCGGACATCACCGAGCTGGAGGCGTTCCGCGTCCAGCTCAACAAGGAGAACGAGAAGAGCGGCGTGCGGGTGTCGATGCTCGCGTTCATGATCAAGGCGGCGGTCGCGACGCTGCAGAAGTTCCCCGAGTTCAACGCCTCATTGGTCAACAGCGTGGACGGCGACAGCCTCGTGCTGAAGCGCTACTGGCACATCGGCTTCGCCGCCGACACTCCGCAGGGGCTCGTGGTGCCGGTGATCCGCGACGCCGACCGCAAGGGCGTGGTGGCCATCGCGAAGGAGATGGGCGAACTCGCGGCGCTCGCCCGCGAAGGGAAGCTCAAGCCCGACCAGATGCAGGGCGGCACGTTCACGATCTCGAGCCTGGGCGGCATCGGCGGCACGTACTTCACGCCGATCATCAACGCGCCGGAGGTGGCGATCATGGGCGTGTGCCGCTCGTTCTGGCGGCAGGTGTCGCACGACGGCAAGTCCTCGGCGTGGCGCTTCATCCTCCCGCTGTCGCTGTCGTGGGACCATCGCGTCATCGACGGCGCGTCGGCGGCGCGCTTCAACAGCCACTTCGCCGGCCTGCTCGCGGACATGCGCAGGGTGGTGCTGTAGGAACTCAAATCTCACAAAGAGGCGCAGAGACGCCGAGGCAGGCAACGACGGTTTGCTCGGCGTCTCTGCGTCTCATTGTGAAAAAGGGAACTCGCACATGAGCACGATCGAGATCAAGGTTCCGGACATCGGCGACTTCAAGGACGTGCCGGTCATCGAGGTCCACGTCAAGCCGGGCGACGTCGTCAAGGTCGAGGACCCGCTGGTGACGCTCGAATCCGACAAGGCGACGATGGACGTGCCGTCGCCGGCGGCGGGGAAGATCGCCGCGGTCAAGGTCAAGGTCGGCGACAAGGTCGCCGAGGGCACGCTGGTCGCGACGCTGGAGGCTGCGGGTGTCGCGCCCTCGCCCCGGCCCTCTTCCGCAGGCGCACCTCCACCCCAGCCCTCTCCCGCAAGTGCGCCCTCACCCCAGCCCTCTCCCGCAAGCGGGAGAGGGAGCACGACGGCGTCTGCACCGGCGGCCAAGACGTACTCCGGCAAGGCCGACGTCGAGTGCGAGATGCTCGTCCTCGGCGCCGGCCCCGGCGGATACTCGGCGGCGTTCCGCAGCGCCGACCTCGGGATGAACACGGTCCTGGTCGAGCGCTACCACAACCTGGGCGGCGTGTGCCTCAACGTCGGCTGCATTCCGTCGAAGGCGCTGCTGCACACGGCCGGCGTGATGGACGAGGTGAAGGGGATGGCTGCGCACGGCATCGCATTCGGCGACCCGCAGATCGACCTGCCCAAGTTGCGCGGCTTCAAGGACGGCGTCGTGAAGAAGCTGACGACGGGCCTCGCCGCGATGGCGCGGATGCGCAAGGTGACCGTCGTGCACGGCGTCGGACGCTTCCTCGACGCGCACCACGTCGAGGTCGCGCTGACCAGCGGGCAGGGACGCGCCACGACCGGCGAGAAGAAGGTCGTGCGCTTCCAGAAGGCGATCGTCGCCGCCGGCAGCCAGTCGGTGGCGCTGCCGTTCATGCCGGACGACCCGCGCGTCGTCGATTCGACCGGCGCGCTCGAGCTGGCGGCGGTGCCGAAGCGCATGCTGGTCGTCGGTGCCGGGATCATCGGCCTCGAGATGGCGACCGTGTACTCGACGCTCGGCGCGCGCATCGACGTCGTCGAGATGCTGGACGTGATGATGACCGGCGCCGACCGCGACCTGGTCAAGGTGTGGGAGAAGCGGAACCTGCACCGGTTCGACAACGTGATGCTGGGCACGAAGACCGTGGGCGCGACCGCCAAGTCCAACGGCATCGAGGTCCGCTTCGAGGGCGCGAAGGCGCCGGCCGGACCGCAGACGTACGACATGGTGCTGGTCGCCGTCGGCCGCAGCCCGAACGGGCGCGCCATCGACGCCGCCAACGCCGGCGTGGCCGTCAGCGACCGCGGCTTCATTCCCGTCGACAACCAGATGCGCACGAACGTCGCGCACATCTTCGCCATCGGCGACGTCGTCGGCCAGCCGATGCTCGCGCACAAGGCCGTGCACGAGGGGCACGTGGCCGCGGAAGCGGCGGCCGGGCAGAAGTCGTACTTCGACGCGCGGCAGATCCCGTCGGTCGCCTACACGGACCCCGAGGTGGCGTGGGCGGGCCTCACCGAGGACCAGTGCAAGGCGCAGGGCATCAAGTACGGCCGCGCCGTGTTCCCGTGGACCGCGTCCGGGCGCGCCATCGCGAACGGCCGCGACGAGGGGTTCACCAAGCTGCTGTTCGACGAGGCGACGCACCGCTGCATCGGCGGCGGCATCGTCGGCACGCACGCCGGCGACCTGATCGGCGAGGTGTGCCTCGCCGTGGAGATGGGCGCCGACCCGGTCGACATCGGCAAGACGATCCACCCGCACCCGACGCTGTCCGAGTCGATCGGCATGGCGGCGGAGGTGTACGAGGGCGTGTGCACGGACCTGCCGCCCGCGAAGAAGAGATAGGAGGGAGTGAAGATGGGCGAAGAGCAACTGAAGAAGGACGCGCTCGAGTACCACGAATTTCCGACGCCGGGCAAGATCTCGATCGCGCCGACGAAGACGCTGGCGAACCAGCGCGACCTGTCGCTCGCGTACTCGCCGGGCGTGGCGTACGCGTGCACGGCGATCCAGCACGACCCGTCGCTGGCGGCGCGCTACACGGCGCGCGGCAACCTGGTCGCCGTGATCACCAATGGCTCGGCCGTGCTCGGCCTCGGCAACATCGGCGCGCTGGCCGGCAAGCCGGTGATGGAAGGCAAGGGGTGCCTGTTCAAGAAGTTCGCCGGCATCGACGTGTTCGACATCGAGATCGGCGAGTCCGATCCGGACAAGATCGTCGAGGTCGTCGCCGCGCTCGAGCCGACGTTCGGCGGCATCAACCTCGAGGACATCAAGGCGCCCGAGTGCTTCTACATCGAGAAGAAGCTGCGCGAGCGGATGAAGATCCCGGTGTTCCACGACGACCAGCACGGCACGGCGATCGTGGCGGCCGCGGCGGTGCTGAACGGGCTCAAGATCGTCGGCAAGGACATCGGGAAGGTCAAGCTCGTCTGCTCGGGCGCGGGCGCCGCGGCGATCGCCTGCCTCGACCTGCAGGTGAGCCTGGGTCTCGACCGGAAGAACATCACGATCCTCGACAGCAAGGGCGTGGTCAGCACGCGCCGCGGCGGCACGCTCGACCCCGACAAGGCGCGCTACGCGCAGGACACCGGCGCGAAGACGCTCGCGGACGTGATCGGCGGCTGCGACGTGTTCCTCGGCCTGTCGACCGGCGGCATCCTCACGCCCGAGATGGTGAAGACGATGGCCGACCGGCCGATCATCCTCGCGATGGCGAACCCCGAGCCGGAGATCCGGCCCGAGCTCGCCAAGCAGGTGCGGCCCGACTGCCTGATCGGCACCGGGCGCTCCGACTACCCGAACCAGGTCAACAACTCGCTGTGCTTCCCGTTCATGTTCCGCGGCGCGCTCGACTGCGGGGCGACCACGATCAACGAGGAGATGAAGCTCGCCGCGACGCGCTCGCTCGCCGAGCTCGCGCGGGCCGAGCCCTCCGACATCGTCGCGCAGGCGTACGGCGAGGCGACGCCGCCGTTCGGGCCCGACTACCTGATCCCGCGCGCGTTCGACCCGCGGCTCATCACCAGCATGTCGCCGGCGGTCGCGCGGGCGGCGATGGACAGCGGCGTGGCGACGCGGCCGATCGCCGACTTCGACCGCTACCGCGAGCAGCTGTCGCGCTTCGTGTACGAGTCCGGCGCGACGATGGCGCCGGTGTTCGCCTCCGCCAAGCGCGCGCCCAAGCGTGTCGTCTACGCCGAGGGCGAGGACGAGCGCGTGCTGCGCGCCGCGCAGGCCGCGGTCGACGAGGGCCTCGCGCGGCCGGTGCTCGTCGGCCGCACCGACGTCATCGCGAGCCGCATCCAGAAGCTCGGCCTGCGCATCACGCTGGGCGGCGACTGCGACGGCGTCAACATTCTCGACGACCCCCGCTACCGCGACTGCTGGACCGAGTACCACGCGCTGACGCGCCGCAAGGGCGTGACGCGCCAGCAGGCGCAGGAGCACGTGCGCACGCGGCCGACGCTGGTCGCGGCGCTGCTGATGCGGCGCGGCGACGCCGACGCGATGCTGTGCGGAACCGTCAGCAACTCCCCCGACCACGTGCGCTTCGTGCGCAACGTCATCGGGCTGCGCGAAGGCGTGAAGACGCTGGCCGTCATGCAGCTGCTCATCCTGCCCGGGCGGCAGCTCTTCGTCTGCGACACGCACATCAACGTCGACCCGTCCGCGGAGGAGGTCGCGGAGATGACGCTGATGGCGGCGGAGGAGGTGCAGCGGTTCGGCATCAAGCCCTCCGTCGCGCTGGTCTCGCACTCGAACTTCGGCAGCTCGGACTCGCCGTCGGCGCAGAAGATGCGCGACGCGCTGCAGATCGTGTTCGAGCGCGCGCCCAGCCTCGCGGTCGACGGCGAGATGCGCGCCGACTCGGCGCTGTCGCGCGGGATCCGCAACCAGGAGTTCGCCGACTCGCGGCTGACGGCGGACGCCAACCTGCTGATCATGCCCAACATCGACGCCGCCAACATCACGTACAACGCGCTGCGCGTCACCGCGGGCGGCGGCATCACCGTCGGCGGCATCCTGCTCGGCGCCGCCAAGCCCGTGCACCTGATGACGCCGTCGTCGACGGTGCGGCGCATCGTCAACATGACCGCCGTCGCGGTCGCGGACGCCGGCGGGCAGCGCGGCAAGGGGTGGGCGGCGGCGTGACGGATGCGTGCCGCCGCCGCGTGCTCCATGCGCTCGCGGCGGCGGCGCTCGCCGTCCGCTCGACGGCGTACGGGCAGGCGCCTCCGCGCGCCCGGCCGCCGGCGCTCGACCGCGACTACTACGGCGCGTTTCCGCGGCGCCTGGCGGAGCTGGGATACGTCGAGGGTCGCAATCTCGCGATCGACTGGCGCTTCCGCGGCGGCGACTACGGCCGCCTGCCGGCGCTGGCCGGCGAGCTCGTAGCCGCGAAGGTCGACGCCATCCTCGCGCTCGGCCCGCCGGGCATGGCGGCGGCGCGCGGCGCGACCGCGACCATTCCCATCGTCGTCGTCAGCTCGATCGACCCGGTCGCGGCCGGCTACGCGAAGAGCCTGGCGCAGCCCGGCGGCAACGTGACGGGCCTCTCGAACCTGGGGACCGACCTCGGCGCGAAGCACGTCGAGCTGCTGCTCACGATGGCGCCGGCGGTCACGCGCCTGGCCGTTCTGGTCAACCCCGGCAATGCCGCGCACGCGGTGGTGCGGCGCAACGTCGAGACGGCGGCGGGTGCGCGCGTCCGCATCCTGGCGGTCGAGGCCCGGACCGTGCCGGAGATCGAGCAGGCGTTCGCGACGATCGTGCGCGAGCGCGCCGGCGCCGTCGTCGTGTCGCTCGATCCGCTGTTCATCCAGCAGGGTCCGGAGATCGCGCGGCAGGCGGCGAGCCGCCGGCTGCCGTCGATCTCCGCGAACCGCGAGTACGCCGAGGCGGGCGGCCTCATGAGCTACGGGCAGAACCAGGTGGCGATCTACCGGCGCGCGGCCGAGTACGTCGACCGCATCCTCAAGGGCGCGTCGCCGGCGCGGCTGCCGATCGAGCAGCCCGCGACCGTCGAACTCGTGATCAACGGCGCGACGGCGAAGGCGCTGGGACTCGCCGTGCCGCAGTCGCTGCGCATCTCGGCAGACACCGTGCTCGAGTGACGCCGGCGCGCGGGCGTCGCGCAATCAATCGGGGTCAGAAATTGGGGTCAGAGCTGTAATACCGGGGCGTCGTACGATTACGTCACCTGCGAGAGGTGCACCGCCCCAGTATTACAGCTCTGACCCCAATTTCAGTGGAAGTGGCGGTGCGAGTGCTCGCGGCCGTCGTGCGCGTGCGGGTGGACGTGTGCGTGCGGCGTGCCGTAGCGCTCGTCCATGCGCGCGACCTTCCACAGCACGATCGACAGCAGCCAGCCGCCGACGAACACGCCGACGATGACGTAGCCCAGCAGGTCGAACTCGAGGCCGCCGACGAAGTCGAAGAACGGCCCGGTCAGATGCCCGACGTCGATGGCCACCTGCAGCAGCTGGACGATGCCGATGACGAGCGCCACGCCGACCGACAGGCTGGTGATCGTGACGTTGTAGTAGATCTTGCGCAGCGGGTTGACGAACGCCCAGTCGTAGGCCTTCACCATCAGCACGCCGTCGGTCGTGTCCATCGCCGTCATGCCCGCGGCGAAGAGGAGAGGCAGGCACAGCACCGCGGCGAGCGGCAGGTCGCCGGCCGCCGCGCCGGCGGTCAGCGCGAGGAGTCCGATCTCCGACGCCGTGTCGAAGCCCAGCCCGAACAGCAATCCCAGCGGGTACATCTGCCAGCTGTGGTTCATCACGCGCCGGAGCCGCCCGCCGAAGAGCCGGTTCATGAAGCCGCGCCGGGCGAGCAGCTCCTCGAGGTGGTCGTGGCTGTGCGTGCCGCGGCGCGCCATCCCCCACACCTTGAGGATCTCCAGCAGCACGACGAGGTTCAGCACGGCGATGACGAGCAGGAACGTGCCCGAGACGGTCGCGCCGATCAGGCTGCCCGCGTCCTTCATCATCGGCAGCCCGCGCGTGACCCAGTCGGCCGCGAACGCCACGGCGACCGCCAGCCCCAGCACGATCGTCGAGTGGCCGAGCGAGAAGAAGAAGCCGATGCCCAGCGGCTTCTTGCCCTTCTGCAGCATGAAGCGCACGGTGTCGTCGACGGCCGCGATGTGGTCGGCGTCGAACGCGTGGCGCAGGCCGAACATGTACGCGACGAAGCCCAGCCCGACGAGCGCCGGGTAGGCGGCCGAGTAGTACAGGTACAGGCCCCAGCCGGCGACGTGCAGCGCGACGATGAAGCCGTAGAAGCCCGCGAGGCGCCACCACTCGTCGCCGGTGAACGAGAGGCGCCGCGGGCGCGCCGGGACCGGCGCGACGCGGTCGCCGGAGGCGGAGGCGGTCTTGTAGGTCATGGCGCGGTGCCGATGCCGCGGCAGCGCCGCGCAGCGCGCGGCCTTGCCAGCGTCGGCCGATGCTAGCACGCACGCGGGCGCCGGACTTCTGACGCAGGTCAACCCGCCGGGCTTCACCCCGGCCCGGGGACCGCGCGCCTACATCTGCCGGAACAGGTGGTTGAACGTGCGGCTGACCTCGAGCCTCTCGTCGCTGCCCTTCAGGTGCACGACCTGGTTGCCGCGCAGGTTGCGGCTGACCTCGCCGATCGCGTCGACGCGCACCACGGTCGCGCGGTGGATCTGCCAGAACTCCTGCGGGTCGAGCTCGTCGATCAGCTCCTTGATCGGCTTGCGGATCAGCGCCTCGAACCCCTTCGTCTGCACGCGCGTGTACTTGTCCTCGGCGCGGAAGAACAGGATGTCGCCGGTCGGGATCATCCGGATCGCCGCGCCCACGCTCGCCTGCACCCAGCGCAGGTACTCGCGCGGCGCGGTGCCGCCGGCGCCGGCGCCGAGGCGCTGCGACAGTTGCGCGAGGAGGTCGGTCATCGGGTCGGGCGCCTTCTCGAGCCGCCCGCGCAGCCGCTGGCAGGTCACCGCCAGCCGCTCGGGTTCCGCGGGCTTCAGCAGGTAGTCGACCGCGCCCTGCTCGAACGCGCGGATCGCGTACTCGTCGTACGCGGTGATGAACACGATGTGCACGCGGCCCGCCAGCGCGCGCGCCGCCGCGAGCCCGTCCATCCCCGGCATCCGGATGTCGAGGAAGACGACGTCGGGCTCGAGGTCCTGCACGAGGGCGACGGCCTCGGCGCCGTTGGCGGCCTCGCCGACGATCGCGAGCTCGGGCCACGCGTCCTTCAGGCGGCCGACGATCTGCTCGCGCAGCAGGCGCTCGTCGTCGGCGACGACGGCGGTGGGGGTGCGTGGCGGTGGCATGCGTGTCGAGGTGGCGTCAGGCGCTGGCGGCGGCGGCGGCGAGTTCGTAGGGCACCCGGATCGTCGCGCAGGTGCCCCCGGCAGGCGGCACGCCGATCACGAGCTCGGCGCGTCCGCCGTACAGCACCTGCAGCCGCTCGCGCACGTTGGCGAGTCCCACGCCGGCTTCGGCCTTCGGCACGAAGCCGACGCCGGTGTCCTGCACGCGCACGGCAAGCTGGCCGTCGACGACCTCGGCGCCGATCTCGATCCGTCCGCCCTCGGGCTTCGGCTCGAGGCCGTGCCGGATGGCGTTCTCCACCAGCGTCTGCAGCATCATCGACGGGAACGCCGCCGATTTCAAGCCGTCGGGAACGCTGACCGACGCCTGCAGGCGGCCTTCCATCCGCATGCCCATGATGTCGAGGTACGCCGTCGAGAGCGCCACCTGCTGGCCGAGCGACGGCCGGCCGGGGTCGCGCATCTGCGGCATCGCCGAACGCAGGTAGCGGATCAGGCTCTGCTGCATCCGCGACGCGCGCGGCGGGTCGGAGAGGATGAGCTGGTCGATGCTCGCCAGCGTGTTGAACAGGAAATGCGGCTCGATCTGCGCCTGCAGCGCCTGCATGCGCGCCTCCAGCACCGCGCGCTCCTGCTGCTCGGAGTCCGCGCGCCGCGTCGCCTCGTTCGCCTGCAGTTCGGCGCGGCGCTTGCCGCGCGCGACGATCTTGATGATGAACGACACGACGATGAGCACGAACACCGGCGCCGGCCGGCCGAGGAATCCGCCGAGCAGGAGGCCGAGGAACGAGACCGCCAGCAGCGCCTTCCACGAGATGACCGCGAGCCAGTCGAAGAACGACCACCACACGACGACGGCGCCCTTGCGGATCTCGGCGAGCGCCTGCCGGAATCCCATCGGCGACGCGGTGCCGCCGCTCGCGGCGGATCCGGGAGTGCGGTTCGTGCCTCGGTTGCCTGTGTCGGTGTTCATCGCGTGCCTCGTCGGGTCGTCCGTCGACTACGGCGCGAGAGTAGGGGAAGGCGGCGTCGCGTTCCAGCGCCGTGCGACACGATGCGCGCCCGCGGGGCCGGAATGCGGAATGCCGGCGTGCCCGGTGCGGCGCCGGGGCACGGCGCGGCCGCGGCAGGCACGGGATCCGCACGCACGCGCACGCCCGGTCCGAACGCCGGAGTCGGGCATCGCGGTTCGCCCGCCTGCGGCCTGCGGGGTGGTTCTGTTTGCAGTGCAGCACGAAACCGAGCATAATGGAGGGCAGCGATCTTCAGGCAGTGCCGTCGTCGTCCGGTCAAGGTATCCGCAGTCCTGCGGTACTTCCCGCTCCACCACTCCGCCGACTTGACCGTCGCCCCGCCCGAGGGTGTTCGCCCCGTTCGTACGGCGGCAGGGCGCGCGTGACGGGGCCGCCGCCGACGAGAAGTCGTCGACGTGGTCGCCTGCAATCGCCGACTCGCCCGGCACCCGCCGGGTTCCTTCGTTCCGACCGCCCCGAAAGGCGCGACCATGGCCAAAGAAGCACTCCTCGAAATGGACGGCCGCGTGACGGAAGTGTTGCCCGACTCCCGCTTTCGCGTGACGCTCGACAACGGGCACGAACTCGTCGCCTACAGCGGCGGCAAGATGCGCAAGCACCACATCCGCGTCATCGCCGGCGACAAGGTTTCGCTGGAACTGTCGCCGTACGACCTCACCAAGGGTCGGATCACGTTCCGCCACATCGAGGGCCGCACCCCGCCTCCCGCGTCGCGCCCGCGGCGCTAGGCGCCTGCCGCCGCCACGGCCGACGCCACCGTCGGACCGGCGGCCTCCGCCGCAGCCGCCCCCATGCGCCATCGGCGCCGGGTGGGCTTAGCGTCGACCCACGGCGCGCTTCGCGGGGGCCCCGCGAGCGGTCCCCGGCACCGGCTACAATCTTCGGCCGTCCCGAACGTTCCCCGCCCGGCCGCGCCCGGCGCCCGTCCGCCCCATGAGTCCGCTGTCGCATCGCGTCTGCACGGCTCCGATGATGGACTGGACGGACCGGCACTGCCGGTACTTCCTGCGCCGGATTTCGCGCCACGCGCGGCTCTACACGGAGATGGTCACCGCGCCGGCGCTCGTGCACGGCGACGTCCCGCGCCACCTCGATTTCGACCCGTCCGAGCATCCGGTCGCGCTGCAGCTGGGCGGCAGCGATCCCGCGGCGCTCGCGCACGCGGCGAGGCTCGGCGCCCGCTGGGGCTACGACGAGGTGAACCTCAATTGCGGCTGCCCGTCCGAGCGCGTGCAGACGGGGAGCTTCGGCGCGTGCCTGATGGCCGAGCCCGCGCTGGTGGCCGACTGCGTCCGTGCGATGCGCGACGCGGTGTCGGTGCCGGTGACGGTCAAGCACCGTGTCGGCCTCGACGCGAACGAGGACTACGGCTTCGTCCGCGACTTCGTCGGCACGGTGGCGGACGCGGGCTGCAGCGTGTTCATCGTGCACGCGCGCAATGCGGTGCTGAAGGGCCTGTCGCCTAAGGAGAACCGCGAGGTGCCGCGGCTGCGCTACGAGGTCGTCCACCGGCTGAAGCGCGATTTTCCGGCGCTGACGATCGTGCTCAACGGCGGCCTGACGGCGTGGCCGGCGATCGAGCGCGAGCTGGCGCAGGTCGACGGCGTCATGCTCGGTCGCGCGGCGTACCACGACCCGATGGTCCTCGCGCCGGTCGACGCGCGGATCTTCGGCGAAAGCGCGAACCCGCCGCAGCGCGCGGACGTGCTGCGCGCGATGATGCCGTACGCCGCCGTGCAGCGCGCGCGCGGCGTACCGCTGCGCTCGATCGCGCGGCACATGCTGGGCCTCTATCACGGCATGCCGGGCGGGCGGCGCTTCCGGCAGATCCTGTCCGACGCCGCGCGGCTGAAGGACGCGGGGCCGGAACTCCTGGAGGAAGCGCTGGCGGAGGTCGAGCCGGGCGTCGTGGAGGAGGCGGAAGACTAGATCGGCGCGTTGCGCCCCTCACCCCGGCCCGCTCCCCGTTCCGGGGAGAGGGAGCGCTTCGACGCGCGCAGGTGCCTCGTCGTGCTCTCCCTCGCCCCGCGTAGCGGGGAGAGGGTTGGGGTGAGGGGCGCCGGCCGCCTGCGCTACCGATGGCGCTTGTTCCGGCGCGCACGGCGTCCGGCGTGCGCGCCGGGCTGCCCCGCGGCCGGCGGCGCCGCCTCGCCGGGCAACGGATCGACGATTTCGCGATCGGCGGTGAACGCCCGCAGGAAGCGGTCGGGCGCGACCTCGATGACGATGGTCGCCGCCATGTAGACGACGACGAAGAAGACCGGCGCGAAACGGCCCAGCAGGAACGCGATCCCCAGGTGGGTGGACATGATCACGACCATCCACCGCAGCAGCACCAGCGCGAAGCGGCGCTTCACGCGCAGTTCCTCGGGCGTGTGCAGCTTGAGCGCGCGGTAGAGGTCGCGGCCGGACCAGAGCGCGGCGATCGCCTGCAGCACCAGGCCCGCGCGGAACATCTCGTCGGCAAGGAGCGCGCGCACCGTCACGTCGGTGCCGGCGAGCATGAAGATCAGCGGCACGCCGAGCGGCACCGCGAAGAACGCCACGAGGAACAGCGACACGCCGATGTAGCCCGCCTCGGCGTTCGCGCGCGCCGCCCAGCCGTCGTCCTTCGGCGGCGGCATGAAGTGCCGCATGAGCCCGGCGAAGATGACGGCGATCGCGAGCAGCGTGTCGGCGAAGTACAGGACGAGCACGACCGGCGCCGACCAGCCGAGGAACAGGATGCCGGCCAGCGGCACGACGTTGCGGAAGACGGCGTGCCCGATCTCCAGCGGCGTCGGCGGCGCGCGCATGCGGTGGCCGCGCTACGCGCGCGGCATGTCGTCGGCCATGTACGCGCGCACGATGCCGGCGAAGTCGGCGTCGGCGCGCATGCCGAGCGCCAGTCCCAGCGCCGGCGCGAAGTTCGCCGGCCACGTCGACACGATGCGGTCGACCGCCGGGTCGTACTGCCACTTGACGCGGTCGGCCACCGCGTCGCCGGCGATCGCGCGCAGCGCGGCGACCATGTCGCCCACGGCGACGCACAGGCCGGGCACGTTGACCGAGCGCGTGTGCGCGAAACCGGACGCCGGCGCCTCGTGGCCGACGACGATGTTGTCGATCACCGTCCGCGGCGACGTCACCCACATCCGCGTCGTCGGCGCGACCGGGCAGGGTGCGTCGACACCCGCGAGCGGCTCGCGCACGATGCCACTCGCGAACGACGAGGCGGCCTTGTTCGGCTTGCCGGGGCGCACGGTCACCGTCGGCAGCCGCAGCGAGCGCCCGTCGACGTAGCCCTTGCGCGTCATGTCGTAGACGAGGAGCTCGCCGATCGCCTTCTGCGTGCCGTACGACGCCTGCGGCGTCAGCGGTGCGTCGTCCGGCACCGGGTCCGGCAGCGGGCCGCCGAACACGGCGAGCGAGCTCGCGAACACGAACTTCGGCGGCGCGGCGAGCGTCCGGCAGCGCTCGAGCAGCGCGCGCGTCGCGTCGAGGTTGACGCGCATCCCGATGTCGAAGTCGGCTTCCGCCTGCCCGCTGACGACGGCGGCGAGGTGGAAGACCGTGTCGGTGTCCGGCGTGACGGCGGCGGCGATCACCGCGGGGTCGGCGAGGTCGCCGGTGACGGCGGTGACGCGCGGGTCGGCCGGCGCGTGGCCCGGCACGACGTCGAGCAGGACGATCGAGGCGATGGCGCGCTGCCGGCCGCGCGCGTCGGTCAGCGTGCCGCGTTCAAGGAGCTTGCGGGCGAGGCGGGTGCCGAGGAAGCCGGCGCCGCCGGTGATCACGATGCGCATGGGGGAACCTCGTCGTGGATGCCGGCGCTATGATAGCCGCCCTTCCCCCGACCGGAGGTCCGCCATGCCCCGCCCGATCCACTTCGAGATCCACGCCGCGGACCCGCAGCGCGCGATCGCGTTCTACTCGCAGCTCTTCGGCTGGACGTTCACGCAGTGGGGCACCGAGTCCTACTGGCTGGTGGGCACCGGCGAGCGGAGCGAGCCCGGCATCGACGGCGGCCTCACGCTGCGCCGCGGCGACGCGCCGGCCGAGATGGCCGCGGTCAACGCGTTCGTCTGCACGGTCGGCGTCGACGACCTCGACGCGATGGTCGGCAGGCTCACGGCGCTGGGCGGCAAGGTCGCGCTGCCGAAGATGCCGATCCCGACCGTCGGCTGGCTCGCCTACGGCAAGGACACCGAAGGCAACCTGTTCGGGATGATGCAGGCCGATCCTGCGGCCAAGTGACCGGCGCCGTCGACACGGCCGACGCGGTCGTGGCCGGCGTCGTCGCGGGACTGGCGGACCGCGGCTACGCGATCGTCCCGCGCGCGTTGCCCGCGGCGGCGATCGCCGCGCTGCGCGCTCGTGCGCTGGCGCTCGACGCGGTCGGCGCGCTTGCGCCCGCGCGCGTCGGGCGCGGCCGCGGCCGCGACCGCCGCGACGACGTGCGCGGCGACCGCATCCGCTGGCTCGACGGAGGCACGCCCGATCCGGCGGAAGCGATCGCGCTCGCGTTCCTCGAGGACTTGCGCGTCGCGTGCAACCGCGCGCTGATGGCGGGCCTCGCCGAGTACGAGGGACACTTCGCGGTGTACCCGCCGGGCGCCGCCTACGCGCGGCACCGCGACCGCTTCCGCGACGACGACGCGCGCGTGCTCTCGTGCGTGCTGTACCTCAACGACGCGTGGCGTGCCGACGAGGGCGGCGCGCTGCGCCTGTACGTCGACGCTGCGAAAACGCACGACGTCGTGCCGGCGGGCGGCACGCTGGTCGCGTTCCGCTCCGACGCGTTCGAGCACGAGGTGCTGCCGGCGACCCGCACGCGGATCGCGCTGACCGGGTGGTTCCGGCGCCGGTCGCTCGCGCCGGGCGCGCGCAGTGGCGCGTGCTAGAATTTTCCGCACCTCGCCGCACGGTGCCGCACGCCGCCGACCGCGGCCCGTCCCCGTCGACCGCCACCTCCGCCCGATGCCCTCACCGCACGCGCCCCGGCGCCTGACCATCGCGACGCGCGAGTCGGCGCTGGCGCTCTGGCAGGCCGAGCACATCCGCGCGCGGCTCGCGGCGCTCTACCCGGCCACCGCGATCACGCTGCTCGGCATGACCACGCAGGGCGACCGCATCCTCGACCAGCCGCTGACCGCGATCGGCGGCAAGGGCCTGTTCATCAAGGAGCTCGAGGTCGCGATGGCCGAAGGCCGCGCCGACCTCGCCGTGCACTCGCTGAAGGACGTGCCGATGGAGATGCCGCCGGGCTTCGCGCTCGCGGCCATCGCCGCGCGCGAGGATCCGCGCGACGCGTTCGTCTCCAACCGCTACACACGGCTCGCTGAGCTGCCGCCGGGTGCGGTCGTCGGCACGTCGAGCCTGCGACGCGAGGCGCAGCTGCGCGAGCGCCACCCGGCGCTCGCCATCGAGCCGCTGCGCGGCAACGTCAACACGCGGCTGCGCAAGCTGGACGAGGGCCGCTACGACGCGATCATCCTCGCGGCGGCGGGCTTGAAGCGTCTCGGCTTCGGCTCGCGGATCGCCTCGCTCCTCGAAGCCGACGAGAGCCTGCCGGCGCCGGGGCAGGGCGCGCTCGCCATCGAGTGCCGCGCCGACCGGCCCGAGCTGGTCGCGGCGCTGGCCGTGCTCGGCGACCGCGCGACCACGCTCGCGACGACCGCGGAGCGCGCGTTCTCGCGTGCGCTGGGCGGCAGCTGCCACACGCCGCTCGCCGGCTACGCCGAGTGGGAGGAAGGCGCGCTGTGGCTGCGCGGCCTGCTCGCCGCGCGCGACGGCGGCGACGTGCTGCGCGGCGAGGTCGACGCCGAGGTCGCCGACGCCGAAGGCGCCGACGCACTCGGGATGGCGCTCGCCGACGACTTCCTCGCCCGCGGCGCCGCGCGCTTCCTCGCGGACTGAAGCCACACGCGGTGAGCGTGCATCCGCTCGCGCCAGGGATTCCACCGGCCGGGCCGCTCGCTGGCGTGGGGGTGCTCGTCACGCGGCCGGCACGGCAGGCGGCAGGGCTCGTCGCGCAACTGGCGGCGCTCGGTGCGCGCCCGCTCGTGTTTCCCGCGATCGTCATCCTGCCGCCGGCCGACCCCGCCGCGCTCGAGCGCGTGCACGCGGCGCTCGACCGCTACGACGTCGCGATCTTCGTGTCGGCCAACGCCGCCGAGTACGGCGTGCCCGCCGCGGGGCGCTGGCCGGCGACGCTGCGCGCGT
>JBGAMF010000150.1:0-9799 GCA_044223185.1 Casimicrobiaceae bacterium
CCCCGGCACGCCCGCCGCGGGGAGTGCGCGCGTTGGAGCTCGTTCATCGCACGCCGCGCCGCCGGGTGGCCCGCCGCGTCACTCGGGGAACAGCGCGGCGCGGGCAACCTGCGCGAGGCCCTCGTCGACCGCCTTGGCCATGACCGAGCGCACCGCCGCCGGGTCGGTGATCGCCTTGCCTTCCTGGTTGATCGCGAGCGCGCCGCTGGCGACGAGGTCCGCGAGCGCGGCGACGATCGCCGCGCGGTCGCGCGTGCCGTCGGCCAGCATGACGAGGTGCCGGTTGAACTCGTCGAGCATGACCGTCTCGTGCCGCAGGTTGCGCACGGCGGTGCCTTCCTTCGCGTCGCCGCGCGCGATCTCCCACACCGCCGGTTGTTCGCGCACCTGCAGCGTGAACCGGGCGCGGCGCATGCGCAGTTCGACCATGCCGGCGCCGGCAACCTGCAGCAGCTCGGCGCCGAGCGTTTGGGCATCCTGCGCGGCCTGCGCGGGATCCGGCGCGGCCGTCGGCGCGACGCCCAGCCGCGCCCTCGCGGCCGTGCACAGCTCGCCGAACGGGATCGTCTGCGGCCAGCGCAGCGCGAGCAGCGAGAACGCCGCCTTGGTGATCGGGCTGCCGAGCTGCACGGTGACGCCGCGCGGCGTGGTGAACTGGACCTTCGCCGGCGACCGCTCGTCGACGGGGAACGTCGCCGGCCGCGCCGGCGAGCCGATCTCCATGTCCTGCAGCGGCTTCCAGTCGACGGCGCGCTTGAGCGCGAGGTCGCGGTGGACGAGCAGCGTCTGCCGGAACGGCCGGTTGCGCAGGAAGTCCATGAACTGCTCGGCGCGCACGAGGTCCGGGGCGATCCGCCGCAGCGTCTCCTGCACCGGCGCCGCGAAGTTCTGCGGCAGCATCGCGGTGAACTCGGACTCGCCCAGGTACTGCAGCCCGTGCCGCCCCGCGTGCGCCACGAACTCGTGGAAGTACACGGGCAGGTTCACGTCCTCCAGGAACTCGTGGTAGAGGTAGGCGTCGGGCTGCGCGCGCAGCTCCTCGACGTCCGCCTTCAGCTGCCGCGCGTACGGGCTGTCCTCGTTGATCGCGCCCTGCGCGATGAAGTCGAGCACCGCACGCGCCTGCTGAACCTGGACCTTGGGGTCGGCGAACTGGCGCGCGTGGTAGAGCATGAAGTCGCGGATCGTGCCCCGCATCCGCCAGCCCGGGTTCGTGTTGTAGCTGACGTAGGCGATGCCCTGCGCCGACAGGTGCGCGGCGCAGATCGCCAGCAGCGCGTCCTGCACGGCCGGCGGCACCCACGAGTAGACGCCGTGGGCGATGATGTAATCGAACACCGGCAGCGTGGGGCCGACCGTCGCGATGTCCGCGACGTCGAGCGTGATGTTCGCGAGCCCGAGCGCCGCGACGCGCGCGCGGCCGTCGGCGATCTGCCGCGGCGACAGGTCGAGGCCGACGAACGTCGCGTCGGGCACCTGCTGCGCCATCGGGATGAGGTTCGCGCCGTTGCCGCAGCCCAGCTCCAGCACGCGGGCGCCGGCCAGCGGGGGCGGCGCCATGCCGAACAGCCGCGCCACCACGGCGAGGCGATCGGGATGCGAGGGGGCGTACGCGTAGCACGCGTAGGGAAGGTCGTCGTAGGACTTGCTCGGGGCTTCGTTCATGAAGTGCCTTCGTGGTGCTCGCGCGGCCGTGCCGCGCGGGTCAACGCCAGCGGATGGCGACGCCCTTGAACGCCGGAATCGTCTGGCCGCCGACGGAGTCGTACAGCCCCGTCGTCGGGTTGAGGCGCTGCGCGGGCGGCGTCACGCGGCTCAGGTCGGTGAGGATGACCGCGTCGGCGCCCATCTGCTGCGCCCTGGTGCGGATCTGCGCCAGCACCTGCGCGCGCAGCTGCCCCGGCTCGCCGGGGGCGTCGATCGTGCCGATTTCCTGGTATGCGCGGGTGGGCGGCTGCTCGAGCAGCTCGACGAACTGCGTGGGCGGATAGACGGCGGCACCCGGCGCGCGCGTGACCTCGGGCTGCGGCGTGGCGCAGGCGGCCAGCAGCAGCGCGAGCGCACCCGCCAGTCGGCGACCATGGACGTTCATTGCGGAATCTCCGGAGGATAGGGGCCCGCGCAACGCGGGCGCGGCCGACACCCGATCGGGCGCACCGCGCGCGGCGGCGCCGACCGAATCGCGAATGATACCAAAGAGTGCGCAGGCGCCCGCACTCCGGGCGCGAGCAACGAAGCCGCGGTGCCGGAACGGGTCGAAAAAAAAGGGCGCCCGAAGGCGCCCTTGAAGTCAAGTCATGGGAGTAAGACGTTACGGGCAGGTCGTCCAGGTCGTCGGGCCGGTCGTCGTGCACACCGTCCCGCCCGTCACCGTGTTCAGGTACGAGTTCTTCACGAACGCCGTCGTCGCCTCGAACCCGAACGAGTTGCCGTTCTGCCGGATCTGGTACACCGTCGGGTCGCCGGTCACCGGCTGCGGTGCTGAAGTTCGCCCACGCCGTGCCGCTGGTCGCGAGGTAGCCCTCATCGCGATGTACGGCGCGTCGAAGAACACCTGGCCGAACGGCGGCGACGCCACCGACCACGCGTTGCAGATCGGCGAACGTCTGCAGCGTCGTCCCCGCGATGAACGAGGCACCGCCCGCCAACGCCAGCAGCGGCCCGAACAGCGACAGCGTCGGCATCCCCATCACCTGCATGTACCCGTCCGCCGTGGCCAGGATCAGCCATCGCCCAGGTGCCCTGGATACCGCCCGCCGGCAGCCCGCCCGTCGTCAGCGGCACCCCGATGAACGGCGTGGTCGTCGCGCCCGAATTCACGATCGTCGCCCAGCACCTGCAGGTTGACCGCCTGGAACCCGCCGCCCGTCGCCGTCACGCTCACGTTCACCGGCCCCAGCGTGAACATCGGCGCGATGTCCATCGAGTTCAGCGGCCAGTTCGCGTTGCCCGCGATCGGCCCGTTGATCGAGCCCAGCAGCGCCACGCTGAAGTTGCTGGTCATCAGCCAGGCCACGCCGGCTTCTCGCCTGGTCGGCGTAGTTCGCCCACGACGAGTTCACGCCCGTGAACGACAGCCCCGCGAACGCGGATCGTCGGCGCCGCCAAGCTGCGCTGCCGGCGTCATCTTGGTCATCGCCAGCGGCGACGTGATGTTGAGGTAGTCGCCCGCCGCCCACGGACCGTCGATGTGCAGTCGTGCCCATCACCGTCGCGAAGATGTCGTCGCCCGCGTCTTCACCGTGCTGATCTGCGCGTGCCGTCCCGAGAACATGCTGACGTCGACCGCGGCGTTCAGCGAGCCCGACACCGTCAGCTTGCCGGTCGGCAGGCCGAGGTGGTAGACGTAGACGTTGCCCGCCAGCGACGTGACGCTGCCGCTGATGGTCGTCATGTTGCCCGCCGACGCGCCGACGTTGTCGATGTCGATGTTGTTGTTGGCGAGCAGCACGCCGGAGATCGTCAGCGGCTTGTTGGCCGGCGACAGGCTGTTGTAGACGTGGATCGTGTCGACGGAGCCGACGTTGCCGCTGATGTCGGTGAAGTTGCCCGCCCCGGTGCCGTTGTTGTGGATGTCGACCCACGAGCCGAGATTGAGGATCGTGCCGGCGATCGTCAGCGGGCCGTCGGTGCCGATATAGATCCCGTCGGCGCTGGTCGGCACGCCGAGCAGGGCCGTGCTGGTGATCGTCGTCGGCGCGTCGGTGCCGTTGTTGTAGATGTAGATGCCGCCGGCCCCGCCGCCGTTCTGGTCGGCGAGCACGCTGCTGGAGATCGTCAGCGGGCCTGTTCGAGTCGACGTAGACGTCGCCCCCGGCGCCGACGCCGGCCGCGATCGTCACCGACTTCGACCCGTCGATGATCAGGTCGACTTCGTTCTGCACGCCGCCGCTGGCGTTCGACTTGTGGTTGATCGTCGACAGGATGTGGACGTTGCCGCCGTAGATCGTCACTTCGTCGGTCGTCGCGATGCTCGACGGCTGCATGCCCGTCGTCAGCGCGTTGATCGTGACGTCCGGACGGAAGCCCGACGCGGCCGCGTAGTAGTTCACCTGCAGGAACGGCAGCGTCTTGTTGGTCGTGTAGCCCGACACCACGTTGTAGAGCTCGACGTGGCTCGAGTTCGAGAACGAGTCGATGTAGATGCCGCGATCCGAGAACAGGCCGACCTGGTTGTTCCCGTTACCCGAAATGCCGCTGCGCACGTTGCCCTTGGCCTGGATCGTGATCCACTCGCCGAAGGCCGTACCTGCCGCCGAGATCGAGCCCTCGTTGATCACGTTGCCGGTGCCGGTGGCGGTGAGCTTCAGGGCGCCGTAGGCCGAGCCGATGGCGCAGCACGACTCGAACGCGCCGGAGTCGACGTCCCACAGCCGGTTGACCGTCTGGTTCGACAGGCCGTTGACGTTCTGGAACTGGTTCGAGCCGGTGACGCCCATGTTGAGTTCGATCGTGCGCCCGAACAGGTTGCCGGTGTTCAGCACGTCGAGGTTGTTGCCCGCGACGAGGATGTACTGCGCCGGCACGTTCAGCACCGCGTCGCCGTTGATCGCGCCGGCGATGCTCACGTTGCCGGTCGTCGTCACGTCCGGGAAGCTGATGAACGAGCGGCCGTACGTCGGCACCACCGGCGGCAACGGCGGGATCGAGGCCAGCCAGCCGTTGTTGCCGATGAACTCGTTGCGCGCCAGCGTCGTGTCCATGTTGGCGCCGATGAGGCCGACACCCGTCGGGGCGACGATGCGCCCGCCCGCGCCGACCACGATGCCGTTGGCGTTGGCGAGGAAGACCGCCGGCGCCGTCGTGCACCCGGGGCAACCGACCCACCCGGCAGCCGTCGAAATCAGGTTGCCGTAGACCTGCGACGGGTTGCCCGACACGTCGACGTTGAGCACCGCCGGCGGGTCGTTGTAGCCGATGCCGGAGGCTCCGCCGAAGTACAGCGTGGCGTTCGAGCCCAGGTTGAAGCCGTGCGGGTTCAGCGGGTCGACGACCGAGTTGACGCCCCAGTTGATGACGACCTTGCCACCGATGTCAAGGCGCGCGCCGTTGACGAGGCCGGTGATCGTGGTGCCGACGGGGACGGCAGGGCCGTTGACGCCCAGCGCGCTCGACAGGCTGCCGACCATGAACTGGCCCGCGCCCGGCATCTGGTTCGGGGTCGGCGCAGCGTAGGCCACGCCCGCGGCCGTTGCCAGCGCCAGCGCCGCCACGACCGGCTTCAACGCGAATTTTGTGTTAACCACGGAAGTCATGATGGTGTTTCTCCCATTACTTGTTGATGAAACCTACGTTTGTTTCTTTCACCGGGCGCCCGGCATGAGCCACGACATATGCTACTGCGGTCCCGGCGGGATGGCAAACGCACGCGCCGGGGCGCAAGCCGGGACCGGGGATCCTTCGGTCTGTGCCTACAGATCGGATTTAGCTATGGCGGTGCCCCGGTTGCAAGGGTTCGCCCAAGATTATGCCCGCCGCAGCCTCGGCTGTCGCTTCCTTACAACATGAACATTGGACGCGGCGCCGCCTCGACCGTCGCCGGGAAGCGACACCCGAATCGCCGCGAATCGCAGCAAATCGCCGCTTGCGCGCCGCGGCGGACAATTTGCCGCCGGTCAGAACGACTGGCTGAGCGTGAAGTAGAGGTTGGCGCGGGCGCGGTCCGCCACGTCGCGCTCGACGCCGTCGACGTTGCGGTACCAGACCGGCCACGCGTAGGCGAGCGTGGCCGACGTGCCGGTCGACGCGAACGCCGACAGCGACAGGCCGGCGTCGGCCAGCGCCCGGCTGTAGGGGTCGTTGGCCGGACGATAGGAAAAGCGGCCCCAGCCCGCTTCCGCGAACGCCGCGCCCGATAAGGAGAACTCGCCCCATCGCCACGGCGGCGACGTGACCGTCGCCCGGGCGAGCGCCCCGCTGTCGGCCACGACCACGGCCGGCAGCCACGCCGACAGGTTGCCGAAGCCGCCCAGCACCCACTGCTGGTTCTGCGGCAGCGTGTCGTCGGTGCGCTGGCCGTTGACCGTCGCCGCCGCCGAGAAGCCGGCGGGCAGCCCCAGCGTCACCGAGGCGTTCGCCTGGATCAGCGAAAAGCGCGGGTCGGGCGTACCGGGCAGGTCGGGCAGAAAAGTGCCAGAACGGGGCGAAAAACCCTTGGAGAGCGTGACACCCGCGTTAAAGGACCCGTTTTGCCCCCACAGCGCGAACGAGCGGTTGACCGTCCCGCCGACGGCCGCCACGCTGTAGTCCTGCTGCGTCAGGTCGGCCAGGCCGTCGTAGACGTCCTGGTGGTTCGACACGCGGGTCAGCGACTGCGTCAGCGTGACGCGGGTGGCCTCGTCGGCGTAGGCGAGCTGCAGCCCGGTGATGCCGCCCTGCTCGATCTCGCCGGCCGGGAACAGCGGGGCCGTGATCTCCCCGAGCTTGTAGCGGGTATTGCTGTACGAGAGCGAGTAGAGCCCCCACGGCGTGACCACCGAGGCCCCGAGGACGCCCGCCTTGTACGAGCTGCCGGCGCTGTCGCTGGTCAGGCCCGGGATCCCCTGCGTGTAGCCGGCGGTCAATTCGAGCCCGCCGCCGGGCCGCAGCGACGCGTTGGCGGCCGCCGTGTAGCGGCTCGAGTACCGGCTGCCGAGGTTGCCGAAGGTGAGCCCCGCGTTCCACGGCTTGGCGCCGGGGATCGGCTCCTCGGTGACCGTCATGTTCGTGCCGCCGACCTCCGCCCCCTTCTCGAACGACGCGCGCGGCCGCGTGCCCTGCCGCCCGAGGTAGAACTCCAGCAGCACGGTCTCCTGCAGCACGTCGCGCCGCGTCAGGTTGTCGCGGTCCTCGATCCGGCGCAGGAAGCGGGCGAGCTCCGGCGGCGCGGTGATCTCGCTGATCCGCCCCTGCACGACCTGGATGGCGACGAGCTTGTTGTTGACCTGCGCGCCGATGACCACCAGGAAGTAGCCGGCGCTGCTGAACGCGCGGTCGAGCGCGTCGATCGCCTCCTTCGGCGTCTTGGCGTCGCGCAGCGCGGCCTCGATGGCCGCGCGGGGCAGCAGCGTGTTGCCGTTGATCGCGTAGCGGAAGCCGTGCGCGTCGACGTAGATGGGCTCGGCCGCGGCGGGTGCGGGTGCGACGATGGCGCCACGGCGCGGCGTCGGAAGTGGTAGAGCGCAGGTCAGCGGCCATTCTGGGTCGTTCCTTGTCGCGGGATCGGGTCGGGGGTGCGGGGCGGCGGCCGCGGCGGTCGGCCGGCGGCCGCGCGCGCATCGCGCGAAGCGGTGCCGGCGGGCCGGCGCGTTCGGCGCGCATCTGCGGACTGGCGGGCATCGCCGGCGCGTGGGTCAGCGGCGGCCCGGCATCGGGCGGCGGGCGTCGGGAAAAACGGCGATTTTACCATCGGGGCGCAGGCGGTGCCGGCTGTCGGGGCGCCCACCAGACAGGCCGCCGCGCGCGAAGTTTCGCCAGGTCAGCGGCGCGCGCGCTTCAACAGCATCCGGCCCAGCGCGCGCTCGACAGCCGGGCCAGCGTCGCGTGCGCCGCGACGAGCTCTGCGTCCTTGCGCGCGACGGTCGCGGCGAGGTCCTCGTTGCACGCGCGGGCCTCGCGCATCTCGGCTTCCTTGCGGCCGACGGTCGCCGCGAGGTCCTCGCTCCAAGCGCCCGCCGCCGCGAGGCTCTGCCGCGCCCACGCGAGCTCGCCAGCCGCCGCGCACGTCGTCGGCGGCGCGCTCGACGTCGCCAGGCCGCGCGAGCAGCGGCGCCTGCGCCGCCAGCCGCGCCGCAGCGCGTCGACCTCCGCGCCCACCGCAGGGTCGGCCGGATCGGCGGCGTCGGCCGCGAGCCGCCGTGCGAGCGCGTGCGCGTCGGCGCCGAGCGGCGGCAGCGCGTCCCCGGCGGGGGCGTCGGGCGCGTACTGCGCGTGGCGCAGCTCGGCGGCGAGGAAGCCGTCGACGTACGCGGCCATCGCCGGCGCGCCAGCCGCGGGCGGCGGCAGCGCGAGCGCCGCGCGACGCGCGCCAGCTCGCGCGCGGGCGCCGCGAGCAGCCGGTCGTAGTCGACGACGACGCGCGGGCACCCGCGCGTGAGGCGAGCGCGCAGATCGTGTGCACGGTCCACAGCCAGCCGCTGCGTGCGCGGGTCGAGCGCGTCGCGCGCGGTCAGCGAGTCGATCACCGCGCGCGGGTGGCGCACGGCGATCACGTACGCGGCGGGCAGCGCGAGGTCGGCGAGCACGCGCTGCCAGAACGGCAGCAGCCGCGGCACGCGCGGGTCCTTGAAGCCGAACACCGGCGCGCGCGCGACGCGCGCGGACAGGATGCGCCGCGCCTCGGCGCGGGCCGCGTCGTGCGCGGGCGCGTCCCAGTCGACGTCGGCGAGCGTCGCCACGCTCTTCCAGTCGGCGCCGTGCGCCGCGAGCAGCGCGTCGTCCAGCGCGACGACGTCGACGTCCTCGAAGAAGCCGCGCGCGTTCATCCGCACGTCGGCGGACATCAGGCGGTCGCCCAGGTCGACGCCGAGCGCGGCCAGGCCGCGCGCGACGGCGCTGGTCCCCGCGCGGTGCATGCCGGCGACGACGACGACGCGCGGGGCGGGCGACGTGCTCATGCGGCGGGCAGCGGCGCGAGCGACGCCGCGACCTCGAGATCGGCGTAGCCCGACGGCCGCAGCGCGGGGTCGGGCTGCACGCGGAACGCGACCGCGTCGACCAGCCGGTGCAGGTAGGTGTCGACGCCGTCGACCTCGCCCATCAGCCCCGCGTTCAGGAAGTACATCCCCGCGAACAGCCGGCAGCGGAACGCGAACGCGAGGCGCACGCGGTCGCCGGCGGCGAACGCCGCGTCGGACGTGCCGGCGGGCGGGTACGTGCCGCCGGCGAGCTCGATGCCGGTGGTCGTCTTGATCATCATGCCGAAGCGCACGCGGCGCGCGGGCGCGGCGAACGTCACCTCGTAGCTGACGACGTACGCGTCGCCGCGGACGAGGACGTTGACGGGCGCGCCGTCCGGCGTGGCGATGCGCGGGTCGACGATGCGCGCGCCGTGCTGCGCGTACTCGACGACGCTCGCGGACCGCAGCGACGGGTCGAACCCCGCCTGCCCCGGCGACTCGGCCCCGGCCGGCGCGTCCTCCGCCTCCGTCGGCGCGGCGAGCGCCCCGTCGCGCAGGCGCGCCGCCGCCGCGGGCGGCGCGTACAGCAGCCGCTGGTACTCGGACACGACGCGCCGCGGGTCGTCGAGCAGCAGCATGCGGCCGCCGTCGAGCAGCAGCGCGACGTCGGTCAGCTCCAGCACCTGCTGCGGCGAGTGCGAGACGAACAGCACGGCGGCGCCGCCCTCGCGGATCGCCTCGATGCGCGCGAAGCACTTGCGCTGGAACGCCTCGTCGCCGACGGCGAGCGCCTCGTCGACGATCAGCACGCGCGGGGCGACGGCGGTCGCGACGGCGAACGCGAGCCGCAGCGCCATCCCGCTCGAATACGTCTTGACCGGCTGGTCGACGAACTCGCCGATGTCGGCGAAGGCGAGGATCTCCGGCAGCAGCGCCCGCATCTCGGCGCGCGCGAGCCCCAGGATCGCGCCGTTGAGGAACACGTTCTCGCGCCCGGTGAACTCGGGGTTGAAGCCGCTGCCGAGCTCCAGCAGCGCCGCCACGCGGCCGGTCGTCTCGACGTCGCCTTCGGTCGCCGCGAGCGTGCCGGCGACGAGCTGCAGCAGCGTCGACTTGCCCGACCCGTTGCGGCCGACGATGCCGAGCGCGCGCCCCGGCGCGAGCGCGAACGACACGTCGCGCAGCGCCCAGAACTCGCGGTA
>JBGAMF010000151.1:0-7258 GCA_044223185.1 Casimicrobiaceae bacterium
CGAGGACGAGCGCGAGGTCGCGATCAGCGTGCCTGAGCAGCGCATCGGCGAGCTCAAGGCGGCGAAGCAGCTCGTCGCGGCATTGTGGGCGAACCCCGGGAAGACGGACGCGGCGCGCGTGCGCGAGATCGCGCCGGCGGTCGATCCGGTCACGCGCACGTTCGCCGCGCGCGTGACCATCGTCGACGCCGACGCGTCCGTGCAGTGGGGCATGACCGCCAACGTCGGGGTCGTCGGGGGCGGCGGCGTCGCGTCGGCGCTGCTGCCGCTGACCGCGGTCTACCACAAGGACGGCAAGCCGGCCGTCTGGCGCTACGACCCGGCCTCGGGGCAGGTGTCGCTCGTGCCCGTCGCGATCGGCCAGTACCGCGAGGACGGCGTGGTGGTGACCTCCGGCGTGGCCAGCGGCGACTGGGTCGTCGCCGCAGGCGCGAACAAGCTCGTGCCGGGCCAGGTCGTGCGGCCGTACGACGCCGGCCCGCCGGCGGCGGGCGCCGGGGACGCCGCGGCGGCCAAGGGCCTCGCGCAGGGCCGCTGACGCGCGCCGCGCCGCCGCGATGACGTCGCCGCTCCCGCCCGGGCATGCGCCCGGCTCGCGCTTCAACCTGTCCGAGTGGGCGCTGACGCACCGCGGGCTCGTCTTCTACCTGATCGTCGTCCTCGCCCTCGCCGGGGCGCTCGCGTACCAGCGGCTCGGCCAGTCGGAGGACCCGCCGTACACGTTCCGCGTGATGGTGGTGAAGACCAACTGGCCCGGCGCCACCGCGTACGAGGTCGAGCAGCAGGTCACCGACCGCGTCGAGCGCAAGCTGCAGGACGTCCCGAACGTCGACTGGGTGCGCAGCTACTCGAAGCCCGGCGAGTCGCTCGTGTTCTTCGCGATGAAGGACTCGGCGCCCGCGAGCGGCACCGCCGACGCCTTCTACCAGGTGCGCAAGAAGATCGGCGACATCCGCGACCAGCTGCCGCAGGGCATCCGCGGCCCGTACTTCAACGACGAGTTCGGCGACACCTACACGAACATCTACGCGCTCGCCTCCGACAGCTTCGGCTACCGCGACCTGAAGGAGTTCGGCAACAAGGTGCGCGCGGAGCTCCTGCGCGTGCCGGGCGTGGCCAAGGTCGAGTTCATCGGCGAGCAGGAGGAGAAGATCTTCATCGAGCTCGCCAACAGCAAGCTCGCCACGCTTGGCATCGATCCTTCGGAGATCATCGCCACGCTGGCGAAGCAGAACGCGGTCGCGGCCGCCGGCGTGTTCGACACGGCGACCGACCGCATCCACGTGCGGCCGACCGGGGCGTTCGACAGCGTCGAGGCGATCCGCGACATCGCGCTGCGCGCGAACAACCGCGTGCTGCGGCTGGGCGACATCGCGACGGTGACGCGCGGCTACGTCGACCCGCCGCAGCAGAAGATGCGCGTGGCCGGCCGCGAGGCGCTGGGGCTCGGCGTGACGATGGTCAAGGGCGGCGACGTGATCGAGATGGGCCGCGAGCTCGACCGCGAGATCGCGCGCGTCGCGCAGCACCTGCCGGTCGGCGTCGAGCTCACCGAGGTCGCCAGCATGCCGCGCGCCGTGCAGCGCTCGATCAACCAGTTCCTGCGCTCGCTGGCCGAGGCCGTGGCCATCGTGCTGGCGGTGTCGCTGGTGAGCCTCGGCCTGCGCACCGGGCTCGTCGTCGCCGTGTCGATCCCGCTGGTGCTGGCGATCACGTTCCTGTGCATGTGGCTCCTCGACATCGGCCTGCACAAGATCTCGCTGGGCGCGCTCATCCTGTCGCTGGGGCTCCTCGTCGACGACGCGATCATCGCGGTGGAGATGATGGCGATCAAGCTCGAGCAGGGCTACGACCGCTTCCGCGCGGCGAGCTTTGCCTACACGAGCACCGCGTTCCCGATGCTGACCGGAACGCTCGTCACCGTGGCCGGCTTCCTGCCGATCGCCACCGCGAAGTCGGGCACCGGCGAGTACACGCGGTCGATCTTCCAGGTGTCGGCGATCGCACTGATCGCGTCGTGGGTGGTCGCGGTGGTCGTGATTCCGTACCTGGGGTACCGGATGCTGCCGGACCGCGCGCACGCGCACGCGCCGCCGCTGTGGCGGCGGCTGTGGGCGCGCGCGAGCGGACGGCCGTTGCCGCCGCCGGCACCGCTCGAGCCGCCGACCGACGACCCGGAGGAGGTCTACCGGACGCCGTTCTACAACGGATTGCGCCGCGCGGTCGCATGGTGCGTCGCCCACCGCGGCACGATCCTCGTCGGCACGCTGGCGGCGTTCGCCGGGTCGCTCGCGCTGTTCCGGTTCGTGCCGCAGCAGTTCTTCCCGGCGTCCTCGCGTCTCGAGCTCCTGGTCGACCTGCGGCTGCCGGAGGGCAGCTCCTTCGCCGCCTCCCTCGCCGCGGCGAAGAAGATGGAAGGGGTGCTCGACCGCGACCCGGGTGTGGAGAGCTACGTCGCGTACGTGGGCAGCGGCTCGCCGCGGTTCTACCTGCCGCTCGACCAGCAGCTCACGCAGGCGAACTTCGCGCAGTTCGTGCTGATCGCGAAGAGCTTTCCCGAGCGCGAGGCGGTGCGGTCGCGCCTCCTCGACCTCTTCGAGCGCGACTTCCCGGAGCTGCGCGGCCGCGTGTCGCGGCTCGAGAACGGGCCGCCTGTCGGCTTCCCCGTGCAGTTCCGCGTGTCGGGCGACAATGTCGCCGAAGTGCGCCGGATCGCCCGGCTGGTGGCCGAAGTGGCGCGGCGCGACCCGGAGGCCGCGAACGTCCAGTTCGACTGGGACGAGCCGTCGAAGGTCATCCGCGTGGCGATCGACCAGAACAAGGCGCGGGTGCTCGGGCTGTCGTCGCAGGAGCTGGCCGCGTTCCTCAACAACTCGCTGTCGGGATTCACCGTGACGTACTACCGCGAGCGCGACCGGCAGATCGAGGTGCTGCTGCGCGGTGCCGCCGACGAGCGCGCGAAGATGAGCTTCCTCAAGGACCTCGCGATCCCGGCGCGCAACGGCCGCGCCGTGCCGATCACGCAGGTGGCCGACATCCGCTACGAGCTCGAGGACGGCATCGTGTGGCGGCGCAACCGGCTGCCGACGATCACCGTGCGCGCCGACGTCCGCGGCGACGCGCAGGGGCCGGACGTCGCGCAGCGGATCGACCGCAGCCTCGCCTCGCTGCGCGCGGACCTGCCGCTCGGCTACCGGATCGAGCTGGGCGGCGCGATCGAGGATTCGGGCAAGGGGCAGCGGTCGATCGTCGCCGGCATCCCGCTGCTGGTGATCACGGTGCTGACGCTGCTGATGATCCAGCTGAAGAGCTTCTCGCGCACGCTGATGGTCGTGCTGACGGCGCCGCTGGGACTCATCGGCGTCGTGCTTGCGCTGCTCGCGTTCGGCAAGCCGTTCGGGTTCGTCGCGATGCTGGGGACGATCGCGCTCGCCGGGATCATCATGCGCAACTCGGTCATCCTGGTCGACCAGATCGAGCAGGACATCGCCGCCGGCGCGTCCGGCCGGGACGCGGTGATCGGCGCGACGGTGCGGCGGTTCCGTCCGATCGTGCTCACCGCGTCGGCCGCCGTGCTGGCGCTGGTGCCGCTCGTGCGCAGCGACTTCTTCGGGCCGATGGCGGTCGCGATGATGGGCGGCATCGTCGTCGCGACCGTGCTGACGCTCGTCTTCCTGCCGGCGCTGTACTCGGCGTGGTTCCGGATCGGCGCCGGCGTCACTCCGGCGCCGGCGCCGGCCGCGTGAGGCGCGCGGGGCGGCCGGGGACGCACGCGTGAACGTGCTCGTCGCCGCCAACCCGGCGGCGCCCGCCTTCGTGCGGCAGGCGGCGCGGCTCGCCGGCCGGCGGGGGGCGCTCCGGCCCGTGGAGTAAAATCACGCGTCGCCGCGGCGGTAGCGCCTGCGGCACCGCCGGGAGCCCCGCCCATGCCGCTTGCCACCGTTCCGGAGATCGTCGCCGAGCTGAAGTCCGGGCGCATGGTCGTGCTGGTCGACGAGGAGGACCGCGAGAACGAGGGCGACCTCGTGCTCGCCGCGGACTTCGTCACCCCCGACGCGATCAACTTCATGGCGAGGCACGCGCGCGGGCTCGTCTGCCTGACGCTGACCGAGGAGCGCTGCCGCCAGCTCGGCCTGCCGCTGATGGTGGCGGTCAACCGCTCGGGCACCGGCACGAACTTCACCGTGTCGATCGAGGCCGCCGACGGGGTCACCACCGGCATCTCGGCGGCCGACCGCGCACGCACCGTGCAGGCGGCCGTCGCCGCCGCGGCCAGGCCGGCGGACCTCGTGCAGCCCGGCCACATCTTCCCCGTGATGGCGCAGCCGGGCGGCGTGCTGGTCCGCGCCGGCCACACGGAGGCCGGCTGCGACCTCGCGCGCCTCGCGGGACTCACGCCGGCCGCCGTGATCTGCGAGGTCATGCGCGACGACGGCACGATGGCGCGGATGCCGGACCTGGAGGCGTTCGCGCACGCGCACGGCCTCAAGATCGGCGCGATCACCGACCTCATCCACTACCGCAGCCGCACCGAGCGCATCGTCGAGCGGGTCGCCGAGCGGCCGCTCAACACCGCGCACGGCGCCTTCCGCCTGGTCGTCTACCGCGACAAGATCTCCGACGCGACGCACCTGGCGCTGGTGCGCGGTCCGATCGCCCCCGACGCCGAGACGCTGGTGCGCGTGCACGAGCCGCTGTCCGTGATGGACCTGCTCGACGCGGACAGCGTCGCGCACTCGTGGTCGATCGGCGGCGCGCTCGCGGCGATCGCCCGCGCGGGCCGAGGCGTCGTCGTGCTGCTGCACCGGCCGGAGAGCGCCGAGGAGCTGCGCGAGCGCGCGATCGCGCCGTCGCCGCCCCCGGCGCCGGCCAAGCTGGACCTGCGCAACTACGGCATCGGCGCGCAGATCCTGCGCGACCTCAACGTCGGCCGCATGCGGCTGCTCGCCAAGCCGCGCAAGATGCCGAGCATGGCCGGCTTCGACCTCGAGGTCACCGGCTACGAGGACGAGCCGGCGGCGCGTGGCCACGCGTGACCGGCGGACGCCCCCCATGCCGGTGAAACGCATCACCGCCGCGACGCGGCGCGAGGGCGCCCGCGTGGGCGTCGTGCTGTCGCGCTTCAACCCGGAGATCGGCGAAGGCCTGCTGGCCGGCGCGCTGGCGGCGCTGAAGGAGGCGGGCGTCGCCGACGAGCGCGTCACGCTGGTGACGGTGCCGGGCGCTCTGGAGGCGCCGCTGGCGCTGCAGCGCCTCGCGCAATCGGGCGACTACGACGCGCTGGTCGCGCTGGGCGCCGTGATCCGCGGCGACACCTACCACTTCGAGATCGTCTGCAACGAGTCGGCCGCCGGCGTGTCGAGCGTGGCGCTCGAGTTCGGCGTCCCGATCGGCAACGGCATCCTGACCTGCGACACCGACGCGCAGGCGCACGCGCGCATGGAGCAGAAGGGACGCGAGGCCGTGCAGGCCGCGCTGGAGCTCGCCAACCTCTTCGACGCGATCGATGAGCAGGACTAGCCCGCGCCGCCGCTCGCGCGAACTCGTGCTGCAGGGCCTGTACCAGCGGCAGCTGTCGGGCAACGCGGCGGGTGTCGTGCACGACGACCTGGCGGGCAGCCCCGGCTTCGCGCGCGCCGACCAGGCGTACTTCGACGAGCTCTGGCACGGCGTGGCCGCCGAGTACGACGCGCTGCTCGCGGCGCTCGCGCCGCACCTCGACCGCAAGCCGACCGAGCTGTCGCCGGTCGAGCGGGCGATCCTCGTCATCGGCGCGTGGGAGCTCGCGCGCCGCGCCGACATCCCGTACCGGGTCGTCATCAACGAGGCCGTCGAGCTGGCGAAGCTCTTCGGCGCCACCGACGGCTACCGCTACGTCAACGGCGTGCTCGACCGCTTCGCCGCCGACGCCCGCGCGGCGGAGATCGCCGCGCTCGCGCGCTGACCGCGCGGGCCATGCGCCGCCTCTTCGCCTGCGCCGCCGCGGCGCTCCTGCTCGCGGGTCCGGCGGCGGCCGCCCGCACGCTCGTCCTCTACTGCAGCCACGACGCCGACGCCTGCGAGCTCGCGGCGAAGACCTTCGAGCAGGAGACCGGCATCGCGACGGCCATCACGCGCAAGCCGACCGGCGAGAACTTCGCGCAGATCCGCGCCGAGCGCGACAACCCGAAGGCGGACGTCTGGTACGGCGGCACGATCGAGCCGTTCCTGCAGGGCGCGGCGGAGGGCCTGTTCGCCGAGTACCGGTCGCCGAAGCTCGCGGAGCTTGCGCCGTGGGCACGCGTCGCCACGCAGCGCAGCGGGTACCGCGTCGCGGCGATCTACCGCATCGTCATCGGCTTCGGCAGCAACCCGGCGCTGCTGGCGAAGCGCGGCGCGCCGCCGCCGCGCTGCTGGTCGGACCTGACGCTGCCCGCGTACGCGCGCGACGTCGAGCTGTCCAATCCGGTGACGAGCGGCACCGGCTACACGATCCTCGCGACGCTCGTCACGCTGTACGGCGAGGACGGCGCGTTCGCGTACCTGAAGCGCCTCGCGCCCAGCGTCGTCCGCTACACGCAGTCGGGCACCGCGCAGGGGCCCTCGGTCGCGCGCGGCGAGGTGGCGGTCGGCGTGTCGTTCGTCCACGAATTCGTCACGCAGCAGCTCGCCGGCTTCGCCGTGGACATCGCGATCCCGTGCGAGGGCACCGGCGCCGCGCTGGGCGGCATGGCCATCGTCGCCGGCGCGCCGCACCCGGACGAGGCGCGCGCGTTCTACGACTGGGCGCTCACGAAGTCCGCGCAGGAGCTCGCCAATCGCACGAAGAACCTCATCGTTCCGGCCAACGCGGCGGCGGCCGTGCGGCCGGAGGCCGCGCGCTTCGCGCAGGCGGCCACGCTCGACGTCGATCCGGCGAGGTTCGGGCAGCCGGACGAGCGGCGGCGCCTGCTCGCGCGCTGGCAGCGCGAGATCGGCGACGGCGCGCGATGAACGAGTTCGAGCTGATCGACCGCTTCTTCCGGCGCCCGGTGCGCGACCCGGCCGTGCGGCTCGGCGTGGGCGACGACGCGGCGATCGTCGCGCCGGCTCCGGGCTGCGAGCTGGCGCTCGCCGTCGACATGCTGGTCGAGGGACGGCACTTCCTGCCCGACGTCGATCCGGCCACGCTCGGCCACAAGACGCTCGCCGTGAACCTCTCCGACATGGCGGCGATGGGCGCCACGCCGCGCTGGGCGCTGCTGGGCGGCGCGCTGCCCGACGACGACGCGGACTGGCT
>JBGAMF010000021.1:0-46914 GCA_044223185.1 Casimicrobiaceae bacterium
ATTTGTGAGGCTGTTCACATCGTCATTCCACCGTCCACCGGGAACACCTCGAGGCGCAGAGGACAGCCGACGCCCTCTGCGTCTCGGCGCCTCTTTGTGAGGCCGTTCATATCGTCATTCCGCCGTCCACCGAGAACACCTGCCCCGTCGCGAACGCGGACTCGTCGGAGGCCAGGAAGATCACGACCGGCGCGATCTCCTCGGCCTTCGCGAGCCGTCCCATCGGCTGCCGCGCGACGAACATCTTGCGCGCCTCGACCGGGTCGGCGAACGCGTTGATGCGGTCGGCGAGCGACGGCGTGTCGACGGTGCCCGGTGCGATCGCGTTGCAGCGGATGCCCTTCTGCACGAAGTCGGCCGCCACCGCCTTGGTGAGCCCGATCACCGCCGCCTTGCTGGTGCCGTAGACGAAGCGGTTCGGCAGGCCCTTGATGGAGCCCGCGACGGACGCCATGTTGACGATCGACGCCCACTTGCCGGTCTTCTCGTGCATGGCGAGCATCTTCGGCACCGCCGCCTGGATCGCGACGTACATCGCGCGCACGTTGAGGTTCATGCTGAAGTCCCAGTCCTTCGGCGTGCAGTCGAGGATCGAGCCGTGGTGCACGTAGCCCGCGCAGTTGAACAGCACGTCGAGCGGTGGCAGCTCGTCGATGGTCCGGCGCACGGCGTCGTCGTCGAGCACGTCGAGCGGACGCGTCGACACGTTGGGCACGCCCTTGAAGGCGTCGAGCAGCTTCGGATCGCGGTCGGTCGCGTGCACGGTCGCCCCTTCGGCGGCCATCTGCATCGCGCACGCGAAGCCCATCCCCTGGCCGGCGGCCGTCACCAGCGCCGTCTTGCCGGCGAGTCGTCCTGGCATTTCGTTTCCTCGTTACGGTGATTTCACAAAGAGGCGCAGAGACGCAGAGAACTGCATTCCGGCTGCGGGCGGTTGCACTGCTCTTGCGTTCGGGATTGTAGCGCTTCCCGCCGGACGGTCGCCCGGGAGTGCCCGCCCGGGGCTCAGCAGACATTGCCGTTCCCGGCGCCTCTGCGTCTCTTTGTGAAAGCAGTTACCGCAGCGAAGGCCGCAGCGAGACGTCTGGATCGGCCCAGTCGTGGTTGGGCACGTGCGCGTACCATCCCGGCCGGCCGGGGTCGCGGTCGTACGGATAGCCGCCGAGCTCGCGGAAGAGCTCGTGGTAGCGGGCCATGCGATCGCGGTCGAGCGTGACGCCCAGGCCCGGCGCGTCCGGCACGCGGATCGCGCCGTTCTCGTAGCGCATGAGCCCCCCGGCGATCACGTCGTCGGTGAGGTGGTGGTAGTGCGCGTCGGCCGCGTAGCCCAGGTTCGGCACGACCGCGCCCATGTGCAGCATCGTCGCGAGCTGCACGCCCAGCTCGCCCGAGCTGTGCACGGCGACACCCAGGCCCATCGTCTCGCAGACGGCGGCAGCCTTGAGGCACGGCCGGATGCCGCCCCAGAACGTCGTGTCGAGCAGGATCACGTCGACGGCGCCGGTCTGCACGTTCTGCGCGAGCTGCTCGAAGTTGACGACGACGCTGTTGGTCGCCATCGGCAGCGGCACGAATTCCTTCAGCCGCTTCATCTGCGGCATGCCCCAGACCGGGTCCTCGTAGTAGTCGTTGCGGATGTCGAGGATGTTGCGCCCGAACTCGATGGCGTCGGCGAGCGACAGCGCGGCATTGGGGTCGTAGCGGAAGCGCTCGCCCGGCAGCGAGGCGGCCAGCGCGCGGTAGCACGCGAGTTCGTGCGCAGGCGGGTACACGCCGCCCTTCAGCTTGTGCGACGTGAAGCCGTGCGCGGCCTTGAGCGCGGCCGCGTTCGCGACGAGCTGTTCCGCCGTGCGCACCTCGCCCCGGCCGGTCGCCGGGTCCGCGTAGCGGAAGAACAGGTAGCTCGCGAACTCGACGGCGTCGCGGAGCTTGCCGCCCAGCAGCGCGTGCACGGGCACGCCGAGCTTCTGCCCCATGACGTCGAGGCAGGCGAACTCGATCGCGGCGTGCAGCTGCGTGCGGTTGTTGTAGAGGCTGGCGGTCGGGTTGCAGATCTTGAGGCGCAGCGCCTCCAGCGCGAACACGTCGTGGCCCGGGAGGTACGGCACGAGGCCCGCGAACGCGCGCGTCGCGTCCTCGCCGCCGCCGCCCATCTCGCCCAGGCCGACGTAGCCGTCGGCGGTCTCGACCTCGACGATCGTGCGCACGAAGCGCCCCCAGTGCGCGCCGTTGCTGTGCAGGATCGGCGCCTCGAGGGGGACGGTGACCGGGGTGGCGCGGATCGCGGCGATCGTGGTTGCGGACATTTCGGGACTATGGCATCAGGAGGTTGGGGAGGAACATCACGATCCCGGGGAAGAACGCCATCGCGAAGATCAGCGCGATCACGGCGGCGATCAGCGGCAGCGCCTCCCGCGTGTACTGGTCGAGCGGCGTCTTGAGGAGCCCGCAGACCGTGAACATCGCCACCCCCACGGGCGGCGTCATGCTGCCGAGCGTGGTCGCGCTCATCATCACCAGGCCGAAGTGCACCGGGTCGATGCCGGCCTTGATCACGATGGGCACGAGGATGGGCGTGAGCAGCAGCGTGATCACCGTGCTCTCGAGGATCATGCCGAGCAGCAGGATGAAGATCACGAGCATCGAAAGCAGCACGTAGCGGTTCTGCGTGACGCCGACGATCCACTCGGCGGTCTTCGCCGGCACCTGCTCCAGCGAGATGACGTAGCCGATCATCGCCGAGAGCATGATGATCAGCATGATCATGCCGATGTCGTGGACGCTGTGCGACAGCGCCTCGTTGAAGCGCTTCCAGTCGAGCTGCCGGTACGCGAAGACGCCGACGGCCACCGCGTACGCGACGGCGAACGCGCCGACCTCCGACGGCGTGAAGATGCCGAAGCGGATGCCGATCACGAGGAACACCGGGAAGAGCAGCGCCCACTTGCTGTGGTTGACCTCGCGCAGCAGCTCGCGGAAGCCGGGGAACGGTCCCTCCGGCTTGTAGCCGCGCCGGCGCGCGATCGACCACGTGGTCGTCATCAGGACCAGCGTCATCAGCAGCCCGGGCACCACGCCGCCGATGAAGAGCTTGCCGATCGACACGTTGCCGAGGAAGCCGTACAGGATGAGGCCGATCGACGGCGGGATCGTCGCCGTGATCAGCGAGCCCACGGCGATCACCGCGGACGAGAACCCGCGCGAGAAGCCCTGCTGCAGCATCGCCGGCCCGAGGATGCGCGCTTCCATCGCGGCGTCGGCGACCGCCGAGCCGGACACGCCGCCCATCAGCGCCGACACGACGATCGCGACCTGCGCGAGGCCGCCGGTGATCCAGCCGGTCAGCACCCTGGCGAGCGAGATGATGCGGTCGGTGATGCCCGACACGTTCATCAGGTTGCCGGCGAGCACGAACAGCGGCACGGCCAGCAGCGGAAACGACTGCGTGGCCGACGCGATCCGCTGCACGCCGATCTGCGCCGGAATCGTGTCCGAGGTGAGGAAGAACACGAGGCTCGCCACGCCGACCGCGAACGCGACCGGCATGCCGAGGAACATCAGCGCGAGGAAGAGCCCGGAGAGCGCGAAGGTCACAGCGGACTCTCCCCGCCGCCGAACCTGACGCCGTGGTTGCGGAAGTAGCCGACGAGCTGCCGCACCGCGGTGATCGCCATCAGCAGCGAGCCGACCGGGACGGCCGCCGTCACGAACGCGTACGAGATCTCGGTGTCGCCCATCGGCCGCTGCACGTTGAGCAGCGTCAGCTGCGTGCCGAGGACGACGAGCGCCAGCAGGAACGCGACGATGATCGTCCAGTGCGCGATCAGCAGCGCGCGCTGCGCGCGCTGCGGGAACAGGCGGACGACGATGTCGATGATGAGGTGCTGGTGCGCGCGCAGCGCGGCGTCGGACCCGAGGAACGCGCACCAGATGAACAGCAGCATCGCGACGTCGATCGCCCACAGCACCGGGCTGCCGAACGCGCGGCTGACCGCGGCCACGAACACCAGCGCCGCGCAGCCGGCGAGGAACGCGCGCGCCGCGAACTCCTCGGCGCGCGCGAGGCGGTGGAACAGGCTAGTCGGCATGGGAGGCCGTTCGCTGCCGGGGTCGCCGGGAGGTCACCGGGGCGCAGGCGGTCACTTCCCGAGGACCTTGTCGACGTCGCGGCGCAGGTCGGTGTAGCCCAGCGTCGCGTACACGCCGGCCGTCGCGTTCCGGAACGGCGTCTTGTCGATCTCGACCACCGACACGCCCTTCTCGCGCAGCTTCTTCTCGTAGTCGGCGAGCGACTCGATCGTCTTCTCGGAGGCCCACTTGCCGGCGGCGACGGACTCCTCGAGCAGGACGGCCTGCTGGTCGGCCGGCAGCTTGTCGAACCACGTGCGCGACGTGACGATCCCGGTGATGAGGTAGATGTGCTCGGTCTTGGTGATGACCTTCACGACCTCGTACAGCCGCGCGCCGTACACGGCGGGATGCTGCGCCTCCGCGCCGTCGATCACCTTCGTCTGCAGCGCCGAATACACCTCAGACCACGGCATGCCGGTGGGGGTCGCGCCCATCGCGCGCACCGTCTCGAGCCACACCGGCGCGCCCGGCGTGCGCATCCGGACGCCCTTCAGGTCGGCCGGCGTCTTGACCGAGACGTTGGTCAGCACGTGCCGGTGGCCCTGGAACCAGTCGAACGCGAGCACCTGCAGGTTGGCGGCGTTGCGCAGCTTGTCGACCCAGCCCTTGAAGAGCGGCGAGCCGGTGAGCCGCAGCACCTGGTCGAAGTTGTCGACGAGGTACGGCGCGCCCATGATCCCGAATTCCTTGACGAACGGCGCGAGCCGCCCGCCGTCGACCAGGACGGCGACGTTGGCGCCGGCGCGCGCCTGCTCGAGCACGTCCTCGTCCTTGCCGAGCTGCGAGCCGGGGTAGATGCGGATCGCGAGCTTGCCCGCCGTCCGCTTCTCGACGTTGGCCTTCATCCGCTCGAGCCCCGCGTACATCGGGTCGTCGGTGGTCAGCGCCGTGTTGACGTTGAGCACGGTCTGCGCGGTGGCGGGGAGCGCCGCCGCAACGCAGAGCGAGGCGAGCGCGAGCAGCCTGAACATCGGTTTCATTGGGGGTTCCTCCGGGCCGGTCAGGGTTCGTTGACCGCGGCGCGCTCGACCGGCGGGACCGGCGCGCCGCGGAAGTATTCGGGACTCTGCTGCGCGATCGTCGCGATCGACGCGAACACGGCGCGCAGGTGCTGCGACATCGCGGCGGCCGCGCCGTCGGCGTCGCCGGCGATCACGCGCTCGACGATGTCCTCGTGCTGGCGGTGGATCGTGGCGAGCCACGCCGGGTCCTCGAGCGACAGGAAGCGGACGCGGTCGAGCTGCGCCTTCGCGTCCTCGACCGCGTGCCAGACCCGCGGGCGGCCCGCCATCGCGACGAGCTTCTGGTGCATCCGGTCGTCGAGCGGCACGAACGCCGCGTGGTCGCCCCTCGCGGCCACGCGCGCCTGCTCCTTCAGCTGCGCGCGCAGGTCCTTCGCGTCCGCGGGCGTCACGCGCTGCGCGGCGAGCGTGACCGTGCGGCACTCGATCGCCTCGCGCAGGAACTGCACGTCGGCGACCGCCTCGACGTCGATGGGCGCGACGGTCGTGCCGACCTGCGGCCGCACCGCCAGCAGGCCCTCGCCCTCGAGGCGGATGATCGCCTCGCGCACCGGCGTGCGGCTGACCGAGAGGCGCTGCGCGACCTCGTTCTCCGACAGCGCCTGCCCCGGGCGCAGCCGCCCGGCGAGGATCTCCTCGCGCAGCCACGCGTACACCATCCCGGCGGAGCCGCGGCGGCGTTCGGGCAGGGCGAGGGCGGCGGACATGGGGCGGGCGGGGCGGCGGTCGTGGCGCTCGGGCTCCGGCTTGCGTGCCAACGGATTCGAGCCGACTTGTATGCTAGCATACAAGCAATGACGCGCTTGTCAATTGGTCATGCCACTTGACCAGTGGCCGGGTGGACGTTAGCCTTCCGCCCGAGCCACGTCACGGGGCGTGCCGTGGGGCCGCCGCCCGTCCTGCCATGCCGTTTCACAGCATCGAACCCCGCCGGCTGTACCGCCAGATCGCGGACCAGATTCGCACGCTCATCCGGAGCGGCGAGTTCGCGGCAGGGGCGCGCCTGCCGCCCGAGCGCGACCTCGCGAAGCAGCTCGGCGTCTCGCGGCCGTCCGTGCGCGAGGCGCTGATTGCGCTCGAGGTCGAGGGGCTGGTCGAGGTGCGCATCGGCTCGGGCATCTACGTGCTGCAGGCCGGCGACGACCGGTCCGCGCTGGCGCCGCACGAGGCCGAGGCCGGCCCGTTCGAGCTGCTGCGCGCGCGCTACCTCATCGAATCGGAGTGCGCGGCGCTCGCGGCGAAGTCGGCGAAGAAGGAGCAGCTCGACGCGATCGCCGCGGCACTCGACGAGATGCAGCGCGAGATGCAGGAAACCGAGCGCCAGCCGCTCGCCGGCGACCGCCTCTTCCACCTGCGCGTCGCGGAGGCGACCGGCAACGGCGCGCTGGTCGCCGTGGTCAAGCTGCTCTGGGACGAGCGCACCGGGCCGCTGTACAAGCAGCTCGAGGACCACTACGACACGCCGGCGTTGTGGGCCAGCGCCATCGAGGAGCACCGGACCGTGCTGAAGGCGATCGCGGCGCGCGACCCGAAGGGCGCGCGCGCGGCGATGCAGCGGCACCTGAACCAGGCGTACAAGCGTTTCTCGACGAGCTGGGACACGCTGCAGTAGTAGCGAGGAAGACGGCAAGTCAGAAGGGGTTGCAGGGCTGCCGCCCGCAACCCCTTGGAAGAATCTGAACGCGACGGTGCAGTACGAGAGGCTGATCAGGGGCGAATCGCCGGCGGAGCCGGACGATTCGCTGTAGAAGAATGGAATGAAGGAGGAGGCGCCATGCTTGCCTGCCGCATCCACGCGAAGGAAGACCTGCGCATCGAGCCGGTCGACATCCCGGAAGCCGGCCCCGGCGACGTCCTGCTGCGGCTGGGCGCCGGCGGCATCTGCGGCTCGGACCTGCACTACTACTACGAGGGGCGCAACGGCAACTTCGTCGTCCGCGAGCCGCTGATCCCCGGGCACGAGGCGTCGGCCGTGGTCGCGGCGATCGGGCCCGGCGTCACGCGCGTGAAGGTCGGCGACAAGGTGGCGGTGTCGCCGTCGCACGCGTGCGGCCGCTGCGACTACTGCCGCGAAGGCCGCGAGCACCTGTGCCGTGACATGCGCTTCCTCGGCAGCGCCAGCCGCTACCCGCACGTGCAGGGGATGTTCCAGGAGTACTTCGTGATGGGCGAGCGCCAGTGCTACCCGGTCGGCGGCGACATCTCCCTGGGTGAACTCGCCTTCGCCGAGCCGCTGGCGGTCGGCCTGCACGGCGTGAACCGCGGCGGCGACCTCCTCGGCAAGTCGGTGCTGATCACCGGCGCGGGCACCATCGGCTGTGTCACCGTGCTGGCCGCCCGGCTCGCGGGCGCGCGCAAGGTCACCGTGACCGACGTGCTCGACCGGCCGCTGGCGCAGGCGCGGAAGGTGGGCGCCGACGTCACGCTGCGCGCCGACCGCGACGCGGACGCGCTCGCGGAGCCGCAGTTCGACGTGTCCTACGAAGTCTCGGGCAACTTCGCCGCGCTCAAGTCCTGCGTGGCCGCGACGAAGCGCGGCGGCGTGATCGTGCAGGTCGGCACGCTGCCGCACGAGCCGCTGCCGTTCGTCGTCAACGAGCTGATGGCGAAGGAGCTCGACCTGCGCGGCGCGTTCCGCTGGGGGATCGAGTTCGACTGGGCGGTCGACTACCTGTCGACGCGGCGGGTCGACGTGCGGCCGCTCCTGTCCGGCCAGTTTCCGCTGCAGGACGCGGCGGCGGCGTTCGCCGCCGCCGCGGACAAGAGCAGGAGCACCAAAGTGCAAGTTGTGGCATAAATGACGTTTTCGCGCGGCAGCGGGATCCCAAGACCCGCGCCGCACCCCGCGTCCCAAGGAGGAATCATGCGTCTCATCCCGAAGTTCGCCCTGGCGGCGGTCGCCGCCGCCGCGATGGTCGCCGGCGGTCCCGCGCTCGCCCAGCAGAAGCTCAAGTGGGCCCACGTGTACGAAACGAGCGAGCCGTACCACACCGAGTCGGTGTGGGCCGCGCAGGAAATCAAGCGCCGCACCAACGGCAAGTTCGACATCGAGGTGTTCCCGGCGTCGTCGCTCGGCAAGGAGACCGACATCAACCAGGGGATGCTGCTCGGCACCGTCGACATGATCATCAGCGGGCCGTCGTTCGCCGCGCGCAGCTATCCGCGCCTCGGCATCGCCTACTACCCGTTCATCTTCCGCGACGCCGACCACCTGATCGCCTACTCGAAGAGCCCGGTGTTCGCCGAGATGGTCGAGGAGTTCCGCAAGAAGACCGGCATCCAGATCACCGCGTACACGTACTACGGCGCGCGGCAGACGACGTCGAACCGGGCGTTTTCCGACTGCGCCGGCATGAAGGGCCTCAAGATCCGCGTGCCCGACGTGCCCGCGTACACGGCCACACCCAAGTCCTGCGGCGCCAACCCGACGCCGATCGCCTTCGCCGAGGTGTACCTCGCGCTGCAGAACGGCACGGTCGAGGCGCAGGAGAACCCGCTGACGACGATCGAGGCGAAGAAGTTCTACGAGGTGCAGAAGGCGATCATGATGACGTCGCACATCGTCGACGGGCTGACCACGCAGGTCGCGCCGCACGTGTGGAACAAGCTGACGCCCGACGAGCAGAAGATCTTCGTCGAAGTCACCCGCGAGGCCGCCGCGCGCGCCACCGACAAGATCAAGAAGCGCGAGGCCGAGCTCACCGAGGAGTTCCGGAAGAAGGGCCTCCAGATCGTGCCGGTCAACCGCCAGACGTTCGTCGACGCCGTGCTGAAGAACGCACCGGTCGAGTCGATGGGCTTCACCCGGGCCGACTACGACAAGATCGTCGCGATCAAGTGACGGCGCGCGCGCGAGCGCGCGAAGTCGTCCCCGCGCGGGCGGGGATCCGGTGACGTCGAGCCGCGACGGCAGCAGCGTCGACGACACCGGATTCCCGCTTCCGCGGAAACGCCGGCGGAGATGGCGACCATGCAGACCCCGACCGACCAGCGCGAGACCGCCCCCGAGGGCGAGCCCGTCCTCGACGCGGAAGGCCACTTCCACGCCGTCGACGCGCCGATCGACATCTCGCACTACGGGTGGGAGGACTGGTTCACGTTCGTCGTGTTCTGGCTGCTCGCGCTCGACGTCTTCTACCAGTTCTTCACCCGGTACGTGCTGCAGGACTCCGCGGCGTGGACCGAGGAGATCGCGCGCTACCTGCTGATCGTCGTCGTGTTCGTCGGGGCGTCGATGGGCGTGCGGCGCAACACGCACATCCACGTCGAGTTCATGTACCGGTACGTGCCCGCGGGCGTCGGGCGGGCGATGTCGACGTTCGTCGACGTCGTGCGCGTCGCGTTCTTCGCCTACGCGACGTACCTTTCGGGCCTGCTGATCCCGCGGATGAACAACCTCAAGATGACGGTGATCGACGTGCCGATGAGCGTCATCTACAGCTTCGTCATGGCCGGCTTCGTGCTGATGACGATCCGCGCCGTGCAGGTGGCCGTCCGGCACTGGCGGCAGGGCTGGAGCGTGCTCGAGCGCCCCGGCGAGTCGGAGGCCTAGCCGTGGCGCCACACGATCGCCGCGCCCCGGCCGGATCGCCCGGTCCCGCCGGGCCGGTCCGCGCGAACGACGGGAGCCTGCGATGAACAGTGTGCTGCTCGGCGGATTCCTGGCGCTGATGATGACCGGCGTGCCCATCGCGATCGCGATGTGCATCGCCTCGCTGCTGTACATCTGGTTCTCCGGGACCATCCCGCCGCTGACGGTCGTGCACCGGATGGTCGGCGGCGTCGACAGCTTCCCGCTGCTCGCGGTGCCGTTCTTCATCCTCGCCGGCAACCTGATGAACTCGGCCGGCATCACCAACCGCATCTACAACTTCGCGCTGGCGCTGGTGGGCTGGCTGAAGGGCGGCCTCGGCCACGTCAACGTCGTCGGCAGCGTGGTGTTCGCCGGGATGTCGGGCACGGCCGTGGCCGACGCCGGCGGCCTCGGGACGATCGAGATCAAGGCGATGAAGGACCACGGCTACCCGACGGAGTTCGCCGTCGGCATCACCGCCGCGTCGTCCACGCTCGGTCCGATCATCCCGCCGTCGCTGCCGATGGTCATCTACGGCGTGCAGGCGAACACGTCCATCGGCAAGCTGTTCGCCGCCGGCTTCCTGCCCGGCGCGATGATGGCGCTGCTGATGATGCTGATGGTCGCGTATTACGCGCACGTCCGGAAGTACGGCAGCGACATCGCGTTCTCCTGGCCGCGGATGGGGCGGGCGTTCTTCGAGCTCGGGGCGGTGGCCGTCGTGGCCGTCGCGCTGTACTTCCTGTGGTCGGCGGAAGGCGAGAAGTTCGGCGGCCTCGTGCGCTTCGGTCTTCCGCTGGCCGCCGTCTGCATTGCCGACAAGGTGTTCCGGTTCGAGGCCTTCATGGCGCTGCTGACGCCGGTGATCCTGATCGGCGGCATGGCGTCGGGCCTGTTCACGCCGACCGAGGCCGCGGTCGCGGCCGTCGCGTGGGCGCTGTTCCTCGGCTTCGCCTGGTACCGGACGCTGACGCTGCGGATGTTCGTCAAGGTGTCGATGGACACGATCGAGACGACCGCCGTCGTGCTGTTCATCGTCGCGTCGGCGTCGATCTTCGCCTGGGTGCTGACGACGACGCGCGTCACCGACGCGATCGGCGTCTGGGTGCTGTCGATCTCCGACAACCCGTACGTGTTCCTGCTGCTCGCGAACCTGTTCCTGCTGTTCGTCGGCTGCTTCATGGAGACGATCGCGGCGATCACGATCCTGGTCCCGGTGTTCATGCCGATCATCGCCAAGCTCGGCATCGATCCCGTGCACTTCGGCCTCGTGATGGTCCTCAACCTGATGATCGGGCTGCTGACGCCGCCGGTGGGCATGGTGCTGTTCGTGCTGCAGAAGGTCGCGCGCATCTCGTTCGAGGCGACGGTGAAGGCGATCGTGCCGTGGATGATCCCGCTGCTGGTGACGCTCGCGATCATCACGTACTGGCCATCCGGCGTCATGTGGCTGCCGTCCGTGCTGTTCCCCAAATGAGCAGGATCGAGCGCGTCGAGATCCTGCAGGTGAACCTGCCGCCGAAGGTGCGGCGAACCGATGCGATCCAGTCGTTCGTCACGCAGGAGACGCCGCTGGTGCGCATCAAGTGCGCCGACGGCGCCGTCGGCACCGGCTACGCGTACACGATCGGCACCGGCGGCTCGTCGGTGGTGGCGCTGCTGCGTGACCACCTGGCGCCGCGCCTCGTCGGCCGCGACTCCACGGAAATCGAGGCGATCTGGCGGGACCTCTTCTTCGCCACACACGCGACGGCGGTCGGGGCGATCACGAGCCTCGCGCTCGCCGCGATCGACACGGCGCTGTGGGACCTCAAGTGCCTGCGCGCGGGGCTCCCGCTGTGGAAGGCGGCGGGCGGCGCGCAGGCGCGCGTGCCGGTCTACACGACCGAGGGCGGCTGGCTCCACCACGCGCCGCAGCAGCTGGTCGACGAGGCACTGGCCGCGCAGGCGCAGGGGTTCCGCGGCGCCAAGGTCAAGGTCGGCCGGCCGGTCATCGCCGAGGACGTCGCGCGGCTGTCCGCCGTGCGCGCCGCGGTCGGCGACGCTTTCGCGCTGATGGTCGACGCCAACCAGGCGTTCACCGTCGCGGAGGCCACGCGGCGGGCGTTCGCGTACCGCGACCTCATGCTGGGCTGGTTCGAGGAGCCGCTGCCCGCCGAGGACCTCGGTGGCCACGCCGAGCTCGCGGCCAAGGCGACGATGCCGATCGCGGTCGGCGAGTCGCTCTACCACCCGGCGCACTTCCGGGAGTACCTCACGCGGCGCGCGTGCTCGGTCGTGCAGGTCGACTGCGCGCGCGTCGGCGGCATCACGCCGTGGCTCAAGGTGGCGCACACGGCCGAGGCGTTCAACGCGCCCGTGTGCCCGCACTTCCTGATGGAGCTGCACGTGTCGCTGGCGGCGGCGGTGCCCAACGGCGCGTGGGTGGAGTACATTCCCCAGCTCGACGACGTGACCACGTCGCGGATGGAAATGCGCGACGGGTTCGCGGTGCCGCCCGAAGCACCCGGCCTCGGCATCGACTGGGACCTTGCCGCGCTCGACCGCCTCGCCGTCGCGCGGGTCGCGGTGCCGTGATGAAGCGAGGCACTGACTTCACAAAGAGACGCAAAGACGCAGAGGACGCGCTTCACCGAATTGCTCGGCGTCTCTGCGCCTCATTGTGAAAGCGACGCAACGGAGCCCCCATGCTGACCAAGACCTCGCTCACCATCCGCCTGCACCCGCGCGACGACGTCGTGATCGCCCGCGCGCAGCTGGTCGGCGGCACGCAGCTCATCGACGAGAAGGTCGCGGTGAGCGGGCTGGTCCCGCCGGGCCACAAGGTCGCCACGCGCGCGATCCGCGCCGGCGAGCCGGTGCGCCGCTACGACCAGATCATCGGCTTCGCGAGCCGCGACATCGCGGCCGGCGAGCACGTGCACCTGCACAATCTCGCGATGGGCGCGTTCGACCGCGACTACGCGTTCGGCGCCGACGTCAAGCCGACGAAGTACGTGGCCGAGCCGGCGACGTTCACGGGGATAGTGAGGCAGGACGGCCGGGTGGCCACGCGCAACTACATCGGCATCCTGTCGACGGTGAACTGCTCGGCCACCGTCGCCCGCGGCATCGCCGACCACTTCACGCGCGAGCGGCTGGCCGCATTTCCCAACGTCGACGGCGTCGTCGCGCTGACGCACGGGTCCGGTTGCGGCATGGACACCCACGGCGAGGGCATGCAGGTGCTGCGGCGGACGCTCGGCGGCTACGCGAAGCACGCCAACTTCGCCGGCGTGCTGCTGATCGGGCTGGGCTGCGAGGCGAACCAGATCAGCGCGCTGCTGGGCGCGGAGAAGCTCGAGGAGGGTCCGCTGCTGCAGACGTTCAGCATCCAGGACACCGGCGGCACCGCGAAGACGATCCGCCACGGCATCGGGCTCGTCGAGGCGATGCTGCCGCACGCGAACGCCGTGACGCGGCAGCCGGTGCCGGCGTCGCACCTCGTCGTCGGGCTGCAGTGCGGCGGCTCGGACGGCTACTCGGGCATCACGGCCAACCCGGCGCTGGGCGCGGCGGTCGACCTGCTGGTGCGCCACGGCGGCACGGCCATCCTTTCCGAGACCCCCGAGATCTACGGCGCCGAGCACCTGCTGACGCGGCGGGCCGTCGCGCGCGACGTGGGCGAGAAGCTCGTGTCGCGCATCAGGTGGTGGGAGGACTACACGGCGCGCGAGAAAGGCGAGATGAACAACAATCCGTCGCCCGGCAACAAGGCCGGCGGGCTCACCACGATCCTCGAGAAGTCGCTCGGCGCCGTCGCCAAGGGAGGCACGACGAATCTCGTGGCAGTGTACGAGTACGCGGAACCGGTGACCGCGAAGGGCTTCGTCTACATGGACACGCCCGGCTACGACCCGGTGTCGGCGACCGGGCAGGTGGCCGGCGGCGCCAACATGATCGTGTTCACGACCGGCCGCGGCTCCGCCTACGGCTGCGCGCCCGCGCCGTCGCTCAAGCTCTCCACCAACACCCCGCTGTGGGTGAAGCAGGAGGAGGACATCGACTTGAACTGCGGCGAGATTGCCGACGGCACCGCGACGGTCGACGAGACCGGGCAACGCCTGTTCGACCTGATGCTCGCCAGCGCGTCGGGGGCGAAGTCGAAGAGCGAGCAGCACGGTTACGGACAGAGCGAGTTCGTGCCCTGGTACCTGGGCGCCGTGATGTAGCGCCGGCCGCGCACGTCCACCGGGTCCGCGCGGTCGCGCGAGCCTTCACCGATCCCCTTTCCTTCCGCAACCGGAACCGAACATGAGCACGAAGTCCTCGAAGAAGAAGCCGCCGCTGCGCTCCCGCACGTGGTTCGCGAGCCACGACCGCGACGCCCTCGTCCACCGGTCGTGGATGAAGAACCAGGGCATCCCGCACGACCAGTTCGACGGCCGGCCCGTCATCGGCATCTGCAACACGTGGTCGCAGGTCACGCCCTGCAACGCGCACTTCCGCGAGCTCGCGCAGCACGTGCGCGACGGCATCCTCGACGCAGGCGGGTTCCCGCTCGAGTTCCCGGTGATGAGCCTGGGCGAGACGCTGATGCGGCCGACGACGATGCTTTTCCGCAACCAGGCGGCGATGGACGTCGAGGAGTCGATCCGCGCCAACCCGTTCGACGGCGTCGTGCTGCTGATGGGCTGCGACAAGACCACGCCGGCGCTGCTGATGGGTGCCGCGTCGGTCGACCTGCCGGCGATCGGCGTGTCGGGCGGACCGATGCTCAACGGCAAGTTCCGCGGCGAGGACATCGGCTCGGGCACGCACGTGTGGAAGTTCACCGAGATGCTGAAGACCGGCGAGATGAAGATGTCGGACATGGTCGAGGTCGAGTCGTGCATGTCGCGCTCGGCCGGGCACTGCATGACGATGGGCACCGCGTCGACGATGGCGTCGATGGTCGAGGCGCTCGGCATGGGGCTGCCGACCAACGCGGCGATCCCCGCCGTCGACTCGCGCCGGCGCGTGCTCGCCCGCATGGCGGGGCGGCGGATCGTCGAGATGGTGCACGAGGACCTCAGGATGTCGCAGATCCTGACCAAGCAGGCGTTCGAGAACGCGATCATGGTCAACGGCGCCATCGGCGGCTCGACCAACGCGGTCGTCCACCTGCTGGCGATCGCCGGGCGCGTCGGCGTGGACCTGACGCTCGACGACTGGGACCGGCTGGGCCGCGACATGCCGTGCCTCGTCGACCTGATGCCGTCGGGCCGGTTCCTGATGGAGGACTTCTACTACGCGGGCGGGCTGCCGGTCGTCATTCGCGAGATCGGCAAGTTCCTGCACAAGAAGGCGCTGACGGTGAACGGCCGCACGATCTGGGACAACTGCAAGGACGCCGTCAACTACAACGCGGAGGTGATCACGCCGCTCGGGAAGCCGTTCAAGCCGCAGGGGGGCATCGCGGTGCTGCGCGGGAACCTGGCGCCGTCGGGCTGCGTGATCAAGCCGTCGGCGGCGACGCCGAAGCTGCTGAAGCACAAGGGCCGCGCGGTCGTGTTCGAGGACGTCGACGACCTGCACCGCCGCATCGACGACCCGAAGCTCGACGTCGACCCCTCCTGCGTGCTCGTGCTCAAGAACTGTGGCCCGAAGGGCTACCCGGGCTTCCCGGAAGTCGGCAACTTCGCGCTGCCGGCGAAGATCCTGAAGCAGGGCGTGACCGACATGGTCCGCATCTCCGACGCGCGGATGTCGGGCACCGCGTACGGCACGGTCGTGCTGCACACGGCGCCGGAGGCGGCCGCCGGCGGGCCGCTCGCGCTGGTGCGCAACGGCGACCTTGTCGAGATCGACGTAGCGAAGCGCAAGATCGAGCTGCACGTGCCCGCGGCCGAACTCGCGCGCCGCAAGGCGAAGTGGAAGCCGCTGCCGCCGCACGCGACGCGCGGGTGGGTGAAGCTCTACTGCGACACGGTGATGCAGGCCGACCGCGGCGTGGACTGCGACTTCATGGTCGGCAAGTCGGGCGCGAAGGTCGGCAAGGTCAGCCACTGAAGGCTAAGACCTCAATTCGACCCGAATCGTCGTGCCTTCAGCCGTCGTGCCTTCAGCAGGCTATTGAATTTCGCATTGGCCTGTGCATTCTGCACCACATACCCGTGTCATCCCAAGCAGTGCAAGGGATCTGCGGTCCCGACCGATCAATGCGCGTCAAGGTAACTCCCTCGTTGCTGCGCTCCTCGGGATGTCTCAGGGCGTCGAGCACATTGCGACTCCGTACGGACCATAGCCCTCTGAAACATATCCTGCTCTTACCATCTGCGTGCGTAGCTCGCGATCGATCACGTAGCGGTGGTTGGTATCTGGCCGCATGTTCCACAGCCGGTACACGGGAACTTGCCCTGTTGCGCACTGGCCGCTGGCAAGGTCGGGAAGAGTCGTCTTGAAGAGCGACGGTGCTTCGTACAAGAACGATGGAAACTTCGTCGCCACTTCACTGCACTCGGTGACGACAGCGGAGTAGAAGTGCGAATCACCTTGGGCCGGCGGGATGTAGAAGCGACAAACCGAGGCGTTGTCAATCCCCGCGTTTACGCGGAATGAGTAGCCGGTTCGTTGCCACCCGACAAATCCGCCAGCATCCAATAGATGCTGCTCCGTTGGCAACGACGTAATGAAGTAGTGAGCGAGCGACTCATTGTAGTATTCAATCGCCCACATTGGTGGATCAGGAGGTGTGGCTTCGGCTACATGAAGCGGTACGCCGGAGGCTACCAAGAGCGGGTAGCCCGGGAAAGGCATCACGGCGGTCAGGATAACGTCGACTTTGTAGTCCGCCGGGGCCAATGGCCCCACCTCCTGTCCTAACACGATCCACGGGTTCGGCGAATAGCTGAACGTATTGTCGTAGATCGTGACGACCACTCGTTGACCATAGACTGCGACGCTGGCGTAGTCGGAATACTCGTTGCCGAGATAGCAGATCGTCACCCGATCGTTGGCAGTTTGTCCTCCGACGACGGCAACGGCTCTTTGCGTGGGGTTTGATGGGAACACATTGCATTGTGGAGGGCTGAGCGCGACGGCGCCGACTGGCGCCCCCAGTGTCAATGCTGACCAGGCAAAGAGATGGCGCAAACGCGACGCAGCGCATCCCAACCCGAATGTGCGCAGCACTTCTAGCCTCCTCTTAGTCCGAATCCAACGAACATGGTACCTCTGCCAACCATCCCGGACCGGGGTGTGGTCTTGTCGCAGGTAAAATATTGTGGTATACAAACTGGTAGATTTGCCCTTGGCGCTTAGGAGAACCACATGAAATTCCGAAACTCAATCTTCGTCGCGTGCTTCGCGGCTCTTCAACTTGCCGCCACGGCGCATGCCGAGGCACCTCTCTGGAAAAGCCAACGCGAGCCGATTCGCGATGATCAGGGCCGCACGCAGTACATGGTCAGCCTTACGCGTGACGCCGCCGATGGCTTTTCGGACCAAGTCTCCGATGATTTGGCGAGGCGCTTCTCCCCACGTAACACGTCCAAAGCGAAGAACATTGGAATTCCCCCGGTATTCCGGACACTTCCGGTAGGTGCGAATATGGCACAGGAGGTGTTGCATGGCACGGCGTTCATACACGGCGGAATTCAAGCGTGAGGCGGTTCGTCTAGCGTCCAATCCGGGGCTCTCCCGGCGCCAGGCGGCCAAGCAGCTAGGTATTCATCCGAATGTACTTGCATCCTGGATGGAGAAGTTCAAGAAGGGGAACTGGAACGAGAAACCCGGCACCGAGCTCAAGACCGAGCAAGCCCGCGAAATCGAGAGACTCAAGCGGGAACTGGCCGAGGCGCGCATGGAGCGCGACATCCTAAAAAAAGCCGCGGCGTACTTCGCGAAGGAATCCAAGTGAGGTACGGCTTCATCGAGCGTCACCGACCGATCTGGCCGGTCAGCCGGATGTGCCGGCTGCTCGAGGTGTCGCGGTCCGGATTCCACGAGTGGCATGACCGCAAGCCGTGCGCGAGGGTGATCGAAGACGAGCGGATCACCGTGCGCATCCGGACCTTCCACGCACTTAGCGGCCGCAGCTATGGCAGCCCGCGGATCTGGCGCGACCTGGTCGAGGCCGGCGAGCGTGTGGGCCAGAACCGGGTAGCTCGCCTGATGCGACAGGCCGGGATCGAGGCGCTGCGGCGCAGGAAGAGGCGCCCGGTGTGTCAGCGGGAACCCAATAATCCCCAGTTGTAGGAATTGAATTCTCCCCACCCATCGATGATCGGGAGATCACAGATGGATGGAAAGGAAGACGGATGTGCCGTGCCGGCTACCTTGTCCGTGCCCGAGGTGGGCGCGGAGGGGCCGGTGATCAGCAGGGAACGATGGGAGGCGCTGCGGCGCCTCCGGGGGGAGGGTCGGTCGGTGTCGGAGATCGCGCGGTCGACCGGACTGGATCGGAAGACGGTGCGTGCGGCCCTGGCCAAGGGGGCGTGGCATCCGTATCGGCGGACGCCGGTGGCGGCGACGCTGCTCTCGGCACACGCGGGGTGGCTCGCGGAGCGGGCGCCGCAGGTGCACTACTCGGCCCGCATCCTGTTCCAGGAACTGCGCGCCGGACGCGGCTACGAGGGCGGCTACGACACGGTGCGCAACGCGATACGACCGCTGCGGGCCGAGGCGGCGGTGGCCTCGCTGACGCAACGGCGCTTCGAGACCGAAGCGGGCGAGCAGGCGCAGGTCGACTGGGGCCAGGTGCGGGTGCGCTTCGACAGCGGGCCGGCGGCCATTCACGTCTTCGTGATGACGCTCGGCTTCTCGCGCCGGGCGTGGGCGGAGGGCTACGAGCACGAGCGCATCGACTCGCTGCTCTGCGCGCACGAGCACGCGTTCGAGCACTTCGGCGGCCACACCGCGGAGATCCTCTACGACCGCATGCGCACGGTGGTGATCGGCAGCGTTGAGGGCAAGCCACGCTGGAACGCCAACTTCGAGTCGTTTGCCCGGCATTGGGGCTTCGAGCCGCGGCTGTGCCGGCCGTACCGGGCCCAAACCAAGGGCAAGGTCGAATCCGGGGTGAAGTACGTGAAGCGCAACTTCCTTCCGGGTCGCACATTTCGGGATCTGGCCGACTTCAACGCCCAGCTTGCCGCCTGGCAGGCGGAGATTGCGGACATCCGTATCCATGGCACCACCCACGAACGGCCGGTCGACCGCTTCGCCCGCGAGGCGGCCGCCCTGGTCGACACGCGCGGCCACCCGAGCTACTTCCAGGCACTGCGGCGCAGCCGGGTGGTCGCCGAGGACTGGCTGGTGGCGATTGACGCCAACCGCTACTCGGTGCCGTGGCGGCTGATCGGCAAGACGGTCGAGGTGGTGCGCGTCGGCGAGTGCTGGCAGATCTCCCATCGGGGAAAGGTCGTTGCCGAGCATCCGATCCTCGCCGGCCGCCATCAACTGCGCGTCGATCCGGCGCACGGCCCCGGCGCGGTGGCACGCAACGCCCGCACCCGATACGGCGACAGCCCGGCGACGGGGTCGCCGACCGCCCGGTTGCACGACATCGAGGTCCGCGACCTCGCCGTCTACGAGCAGCTGCTGGAGGTCGCATGAACCCGGCCCAGCTCGAACGCCTCGGCGAGTACCTCCTGAAGCTGCGCCTGTTCAAGAGCCGCGAGCGACTCGAGGCGCTGTTGCAGGACGCGGCGGCGAAGGAGCTCGTCTATTCGGACTTCCTCGAACAGGTTCTCTCCGAGGAGGTCAGCGCCAAGACCAGCAAGAACGTGGCCATGCGCACCGCCATGGCCCGCTTCCCGTTCGTGAAGCCGCTGGAAACGTTCGATTTCGGCTACCAGCCCTCGATCGATAAGAAACAGGTCCAGGCGCTCGCCTCCTGCCATTTCATCGAGCACGGCGACAACGTGCTGGTGCTCGGGCCGCCAGGGGTGGGGAAAACGCATCTGGCCGTCGCTTTGGGGTTGAAGGCAATCGAGACCGGCTATCGCGTCCTGTTCGCGACGGCTGCAAACCTGATCGCCACGCTCACCAAGGCGCACGGCGAGGGCCGGCTCGACGAGAAGCTCAAGTTCTACACGACGCCGCGCCTCTTGATCATCGATGAAATCGGCTACCTGCCGATCGACCGGCTGGGCGCCAACCTGTTCTTCCAGCTGATCAGCCGGCGTTACGAGCGCGGACCGATGATCCTCACCAGCAACCAGAGCTTCGCGGCCTGGGGCGACGTGTTCGGAGACCGGGTCATCGCCACCGCCATCCTCGACCGGCTGCTGCACCATGCGGTGACGCTCAACATCCGCGGCAACTCGTACCGCCTGAAGGAGAAGCTCAAGGCCGGCCTGGTCCGCTCGGAAGAGGCCGAGGCCTAAACCCGGGTGGGGAGTTTTCGATTCCTATCCCTGGGGAATTTTGGAATCCCATTGACACCCGGTGGACGAGGGCGTTCGCCCGGAATGTGCAGTGGCCGCCAATGCGCTCGACCGCGACTTCAACGCCGAGGGCCCGAACCGCAAGTGGGTCGCCGATTTCACCTACGTGGACACGGCCGAGGGCTGGCTCTACGTGGCCGTGGTCCTGGACCTCTTCTCCAGGCGTGTTGTGGGATGGTCGATGAGCGCGGAGATGACGGCCCAGTTCGTCATGGACGCGCTCACGATGGCACTCTGGCGCCGTGGCCGGCCGAAAGCATTGCTGCACCATTCCGACCAGGGCAGCCAATACGCGGCCGAGGACTTCCAGCGGCTGCTGGCCCATCACGGCATCGCCTGCAGCATGAGCAGGAAGGGCGACTGCTGGGACAATGCGGCGATGGAGAGCTTCTTCGCGAGCCTGAAGAAGGAGCGCATCTACACGAAGCCGCGGTATCGCACCCGCGACGAGGCGCGGGCGGACATCTTCCAGTACATCGAGGGGTTCTACAACTTGCAACGTCGCCACTCGACGCTAGGACAGGTCAGCCCAGCGGAATTCGAACAGCAATTCTCAACCCAATGCACCTAAGCGAACTGTCCGGAAAATCGGGGGAATTCCATCGCGTCATACCTCGCCGAACACAATACTTACGGGTCGCCGGCGGATCTCGAAGCGGCAGTGCGCAACCTGTTCTACAACATAGGGACATACGATCCCAATTCAAACTTGATGTACATGGCGGTACTACCGTAAAGGGGCCAGCCCCCTGCAAATGCCGCCCGCCCCCGACTACCTCAACCCGGCGCTGCCGGACGGCCTCCGTCGCGTCCGCATGCCGGTCGTCGACGCGACCGACGCGGCGCTCGCCGGGTACGGGCGGCTCGTCGACGATCCGGATACCCACCTGATCGAGATCGTGCGCTGGCCCGCGCAGGGCTCCCGCCCCGTCGACGAGGATTCGGGCGACGAAGGCGGCACGACGCAGGGCGTGTTCGTCAGCGAGTGGCGCGGCGACGTCCTGTACGGGCGCAACGAGGCGGTCGCCGGTCACTACGTCCTCGCCTATGCGGTCGAGCCGTCACGCGCGGACGAATCGCACGCGCGCCCGCCCGGGCGGATGCTGCTGTGGCACTGCAACTACCACCCGGACGGCGGGCAGCTCTTCTTCCCGCTCGACCGTGCGCCGTTCCTCGTCCCGCTGGCGCTGCCCGGCGACGACGTCACGCCCGAGCGGTTCGTGTGCTTCCGCTTCGACGGCACGCGGGGGCTCTACATCCACCCGAACGTCTGGCACGAGGGCGTGTTCGCGCTGTCCGGCACGCAGCGCTTCTTCGACCGGCAGGGCGCCGTGCACGCGCGCGTGTCGGTCGACTTCGCGCGCGAGTTCGGCTGCCTGCTGGAGGCGCCGCTGCGCTAGCGCCGCCGGGCCGTCCCAAGGCGCGCGCCCCCCTATGGGGGGAGGAGCGCGCGGCGCCCGCGGGGGGATCACAACGAGCGCCGCGCGTCAGGCCGGCCGCATCGCCGCGCGCAGGTCGCTCTCCGCAAAACCGTCCGGCGCGTGCCCGGTCTTCGCGTAGCGGTACAGCACGGCGCCGAAGATCGACCGCAGCGCCGACAGCACGATGCCGAGTACGATCAGGTAGACGACGGCGAGCGCGCCCAGCGCCCCCCAGCCGCCGGCGTTGTGGCCGCGCGACGCGATCACGCCGACGATGGCCATGAAGATCGCGGCGAAGGCGGGCAGCGCGAGCAGGAACCAGATGAGCCCGTAGGCGAGCCCGCTCACGATCTGCCGGCCCCACGTCCTGCCCAGCAGGTCCTTCGATTCGCCGACGGCCTCGAGCGCGCCCTTGCGCTCCACGACGATCACCGGCACCACGAAGTACGTGACGAGCGCCCACGCGAAGCCGATGACCGAGATGACCAGCCGGCCGAGGAACCCCGCGCGCGACTGCAGCGCGTTGAGGACGACGCCCACCGTCGCCGACAGGAACGCCCACGCCGCGATCTGCGGCAGGCACTCGGCTGCCGCGCGCAGGCTGCCGCGCAGCGTCGGCTCGTCGCCGGCGATGCGCGTCAGCACGAAGTCGACGAGCGCCGCGTTGAAGTAGAACACGACGAAGTAGTTGGCGAGGTACCAGCAGAAGAGCAGCAGGTAACCCGCGAGCTCGCCGTTGCCGCGCAGCGCGCCGCGCGCGCCGGCCACGCCCATGCCCAGCACCGGCACCGCGAACATCACGAGCACCAGCAGGCACGCGATGCCCGAGGCGAGCGGGAACACGAGGAGTTCCCTGTCGCGCATCAGCACGCCCCACGAATCCTTCATCAGCTGCCACGTCGTCGCGGTCCGGCCCATCGTCTCCCTTTCGCGCGCGGTTCGCGCCGGCCGCGGGACGCGGCGGTGCGGTACCGCTGCCGTGCCGGCACGATCGCCGGAACGCTGCGGATTCTGGCACGGCGCCGGGATGCCGTCGCGGCTTCGGTGACGAGTGGGGCCGCCGCCGGGTCGAGCGTCACCACGTCGCGACGAGCGGCGGGCCGCCGTGTGCGGCGGGCACACCGGCTTTGACGTGCCCGCGGCCAACTGCGCGGCGCGGCCGGAGCCGCACCGGACGTCGCCGCGTCAACGCACGAACGGCGCGATCGCGGCCTCGTCCCACTCCACGCCGGAGCCCGCGGCGTCGCCCGCGGCGGCCATGCCGGCGCGAATCGCCAGCGGCTCGCGCAGCGCGCCGTTCCACCAGTCGACGTACTCGAGCCAGTGCGTGTTGGGCGTCACCGCCAGCAGCTGCGCGCTGACCTCGGGCCACAGGTGGTTGGAGATTCGCACGCCGCGCGTCGCCGCAATGGCCGTGGCGCGCAGCCAGCCTGTCACGCCGCCGATCTTCATGACGTCGGGCATCACGTAGTCGGACGCCTGCGCGTCGAGCGCGTGCGCGAGCTCGAGGGCGCCCCACCAGTTCTCGCCGGCCTGGATGGGTGTCGCCGCCGCGCGCGCGACCTGCGCGTGCCCGGCGAAGTCGTTGGCGAGGGTAGGCTCCTCCACCCACGTGAGGCCCTCGCCGTCGAGCGCGCGCATCCGCTGCACCGCCTCGGCCGGCGTCAGGCTCTGGTTGTAGTCGACCATGATCGCCACCTCGGGGCCGACGGCCTCGCGCATCGCGCGGATCACCGCCACGTCCTCGGCGACGGTCGGATAGCCGACCTTCGCCTTCACGCCGGTGAAGCCGCGCTTCGCCCAGCCTTCGGCCACGCGCGCGGACCCGGCTTCCCCGTCGTAGCCGACCGCGCCGTAGGCCGGCACCGGCTTCGGGGTGCCTCCCAGCAGCCGCGCGAGCGAGACGCCGAAGAGCCGCGCCTGCGCGTCCCACAGCGCCATGTCGACGGCGGCCAGAGCCATGCCGACCAGCCCCTGCGTGCCGAGCAGGCGAAACCGCCGCGCGAGCTTCTGCTCGGTGTCGGCCGGCGCGAGCGGGTCGCCCTTCACCAGCGCTTCGAGGTTGCGGACGAGCTCGGCGGTGGGCCGCAGCGCGGCGGGCGTGTACGTGAACACCATGCTGCGGCCGACCGTGCCGTCGTCCAGCACGACGTCGGTCAGCACCAGCGGCGACTCGGTGATCACGCCGCTCGCGGTCCGGTGGGGCTCGCGCATCGGCAGGAGGACCGCGCGGACGTCGAACCGGTCGATCCTCGGCGTGGACATGCGGGTCACGCGCTGCTCCTTCGCGATGGGCCGCGACGCGGTTACGGCGGGTCTGCGCGTCCGCCCGCCGTGCCGGCGATGCGGCTCGCGATCGCCACCTCGGCGCGCGTGGCCTCGAGCTGGCCGCGCAGGATCTGCAGGAGCTCGCGCTGCTCCCGCGTGGCGCTCTTCAGCTCCGCGGCCTGCAGGTCGAGTGCGCGCGAGTTCTCGCGCAGCTCCACGCCCTGCTGGAAGAAGCCGAGGATGAGCCACAGGATGGCGAGCGGGCCGAACGCGCCGGCGAGGAAGTCGCCCAGGTGGTTGGGTTCGAGCGACCGCAGCTCCTCGAGGCGGCCGCCGAACGCCCAGCCGAGCAGGGCGACGTACGCGAGCGTGAGGACGACGCCGATGATCGAGAGGACGCGGCTCATGGGTGGGACGCTCCGGAAGCGGCGGGGCACGCGGCGGCGCTACGATAGCGCGCCGGCGCGGCGCCGTGCAATCCACGCGCGACGCGCCCCGGTCACCGCGCGGGTGCGACGGACAGCTCCAGCAGCCGATGCCCGCTTCGTCCGGCGGGGAGCGCCGTGAGGGTGCCGTCGGGCTGCGCGCCCTGCAGCTTCGTGTCCGCGACGAACAACAGGCGGTCGCCGACGACGACGCCGGTCGTCGGGTTGAGGAAGTCGGGATGCCCGCGCATCAGCACCGTGGCGCGCGCGACGCGTCCGCCCGCGACGTCGATCGCGAGCTTCCACACCCGCGTGCGGCCGACGAGGTTCTGGATGGCGACGACGCCGTCGCGCGCGCGCGCGAGGCCGTCGATGCCGCCGAGATACAGCTGGTCCGGCGTGGCCAGCCGCACGACGCGCGGCGCGGTTCCGTCCGGGTCGTGGACGAGCGCGAGGCCGTCGAAGTCCGCGACCAGCAGTTGCCCGCCCGGCAGCACGACGATGCCGTTCGGGCTTTCGAGGCTGCCGGGCGCGAGCACAGTCTGCAGCGCGCTGCCGCCGCGCGGCAACCGGTAGACGGCTCCGCCCCGCGACTCCGTCGCGTATACGGTTCCATTCCGTGCGAGCGCCACGTCGTTGAGGAGTCCGGGTGTGGGCAGCGGATACGACACTGCCACGCGCCCGCGCGCGAGGTCGATGCGCGAGATCATCGTGCGCCCGGCCTCGGCGGGCTTCGCGCCCACCATGAACGGCGCCGCCGCGCTCGCGACCCACAGCGCGTCGGTCGCCGCGTCGACGGTCATCCCGAGGACTGCGAGGAGTCCGTCGTCGGCCTCCGGCAGGACGTCGCGGGCCGACCCCTCGGCAGCGACGGCGACGACCGTGCGGCGGCGCCCGCTCGAAAGCAGCAGTTCGCGCCGCTTCGGGTCCCACGCCGTGCCTTCGGGCAGCAGGCCTGCGCAGCGGAGCTCGGTGACGCGCGCCGCCTTGCCGATCGGCTTCGCGCGCGCCGCGAAGCGCGCGGCGCGTTCGCGGTACGCCGGCGTGTGTGCGAATGTGCCGAAGTCGTCGGGGTCGAGCTCGTCGTCCATCCCGACTTCCTCCAGGCGGTCGAGCCAGACGATGGCGGTGGCCTCGTCGCCGAGCGCCGCCGCCGTGCGTGCCGCCACGTAGATGGCGCCGACGTGGCGCGGGTTCTTCTGCAGGAGCTCGGTCAGCGCGGCCAGCAGCTGCCGCTGCGGATTCGCGGCGGGCGGATCGCTCGCCGCCACGGTCGCCGGCAGCCACGCGGCGACGACCAGCGCGAGCGCCGCGTGCCGGAACGATCTCGCGAGTTCGCGAAACCGGCGGGACTCCGCGCGCCGCGCCACGGCCGGGCGAAAGATGCAGCGGGGGCGGGCGGCATCGCGCATCGTGGCGCGATCGTACTACGCCGGCCGGCGGCCGGGTCAGACGGCGGGCAGCAGCTCGTCGAGGTCGAGCGTGGAGCGCTTGCCCAGGTCCGGGCCGTGCGCCGCGATGAATTCCTCGGCGCACCGGCGGCCCTCGTCGCGCAGCATGCAGAAGAACGCCCACTCGGCGTTCAGCTTCGACGAGTAGCCGAGGTCGAGCATCGCCTCGCTCGCCACGCGGTGGATGCGCATGCGCGCCCATTGCCGGCCCTCGCCGCGGCCGGGGTCGGTCGCCTGCCGCAGGAGCGCGATCATGCCGAGCTCCTTTAAGAGCGGCGCGTTGAACGAGATCTCGTTCAGGCGGTTGAGGATGTCGCGCGCCGACTTCGGCGTGCCGACGCGCTCGACCGGGTTGATCTGGACGAGGATCGTGTCGCTCGCGTTGCACTCCATCACGAGCGGCGTGATCGTCGGGTTGCCGGAGTAGCCGCCGTCCCAGTACGGCTCGCCGTCGATCTCGATCGCCTGGAACATCGTCGGCAGGCAGGCCGACGCGAGCAGCGCGTCGACGGTGAGCTCGGCGTTCCGGAATACGCGGCCCTTGCCCGTGTGGACGTTGGTCGCCGTCACGAACACCTTGATCGGCGAGCGCTGCAGCCGGCCGAAGTCGACGGACTGCCCGAGGATGTCGCGCAGCGGGTTCAACGCGGCCATGCCGAGGTCGTACGGCGAGAACAGGCGGGATGCCATCTCCATCGCCAGGAACGTCGGCGACGTGTCGAGCGTCCAGCGGCCCATCAGCACGTCGAGCGGGCCGCGGCGGAACGGGCTCATCAGCGACGCGTCCGACACGCGCTTCCAGAAGCGCTCGAGCGCGGCGCGCGCGCCGTCCGGCCCGCCCTCGGTGTAGCCGTCCGCGAGCACGGCGGCGTTCATCGCGCCCGCCGACGTGCCGGAGATGCCCTCGATCTGCATCCGCGGCTCCTCCAGCGCGCGGTCGAGCACGCCCCACGCGAAGGCGCCGTGCGCGCCGCCGCCCTGCAGCGCGAAGTCGACGAGCACCGGCTTGGTGCTGGCGCGCTTGGCGCGCTTGACGGGTTTCTTCTTCGGGGTGGCCATGGTGCCTCGAATCGTGATGGCGGGGAGAGTGCGCGATTGCTGCACTGCGCAAATCGCAGTTTACCCGACGCGGCGCCGGCGGCTCCGGAACCGCGATTGATCGCGGTCAACCGGGCACGAATCCCCGCTCGCGCGACTTCACGGCGCGACGGACGCGACCTCCTCCGTCCGGAAATCCGCCGGCATCACGATCTCGAGCATTTCGACGTCGTCGCTGTGCCCGATCTCCCGGTGACGGATTGCCGGCGGCTGGTGCACGCACGATCCGGCCTCGAGGCGGACCACGCCCTGTCCCTCGTACTCGAACTCGATCCAGCCCCGCAGCACGTAGACCAGCTGGAACGTCGTGTCGTGCCGGTGCGGTGCGCCCGCGAAGTGCGCGCCCGGCACCGCGCGGATCACGTGCGCGACGACGCGGCCGTCGGTGGCGTCCTTGATGCCGAGGTCGCGGTACTCGAAGAACGAGCGCAGGCCGCGCTCGAAGCGCGCGTCGCGCGCGTGGGTGGCGACGAAGCCGCGGGTGGTCATCGGGAATCTTCCGTTACGTGGTGAATTCGAGGCGCCGCCGCTCAGCGCTCCGCGGCCGGGATCGACTTCAATGCCGCCGCGAACCGCGCGTGCGCGGCGGCGTCGACCGGCCGGTGGCGCACCACGGTACTCGCCGGATCCTTGCCGAGAAAGTTGCCGCCCTTCCGGTCGGTCGCCGGGCGGATCGGCCGCGGCGCGAAGCCGCCTCCGCAGTTCGGGCACACGCCGGACAGCACGCGTTCGACGCAGTCCGCACAGAACGTGCACTCGTACGAGCAGATGCGCGCGTCGGTCGCGGCGGGCGGCAGGGGCTTGTTGCAGTTCTCGCAGGTCGGGCGCAGTTCGAGCATGGCGGCTTCGGCGGGAATCGCGGTGTCAGGCGGGCGGTGGCGACACGGGCGGCAGCCGCCGCGCGCCGCCGTAGTCGCGCTTCCAGCGCGTGAACAGGCGGGACACGCCGCCGAACACGCGCACGGCAGCGTAGTAGAGGCCGCGCGGCGCGAAGCTGTCGCGCGTCAGCAGTTCGAGGAATACCTCGTCGGCATCCTTGCGGGACATCGGCAGCCTGGCGTCGAGGAACTGGTAGAGCGCGTCGTGCAGCAAGGACGCGTAGAAGGCCTTGGGCTTGCCGGTGAGCGCGTGCGTGGCGCCGTCCGGCGTGCCGAGAACGACGTCGCACACGACGACCTTGGGCGTGCAGCCGTCCCACGCGTAGCCGGCGAGCACGCTCACGGTGCCGTCGGCGCGGATCGTGAGCCGTGGCTTGCCGCCGGCGTCGACGAACGTCGCTTCCTCGCTCCAGCCGGGCGGCAGGTGCCGCCGCACGTCGTGATCGTAGTCGGCGTCGATCCGGAAGACCCAGCGGACGGCGTGCTCGGACATGGCGGCTTCGGCGTGTTGGTCCGGCGCTCGGGTTCCGCGCGGGAGCGCGGCCGGCCGGCGGGTCACGGCGCCTTGCGCCGCGGCTTCCAGCCGCCGATGATCGCGCCGGAGAGCGCGAGGCCGACGAGCACGTACCCGGCGTTGATCAGCCACAGCGTCAGGCCGCGCGCCTCGAAACCGTAGTTGAGCGCGAGCGCCGCGCCGACGATGCCGAACGCGACGGTCGCGCCGGTCGCCGCGCCGCTGCCGGCCGTGGGCTCCATGCCGCGCTGGACGATCCACGCCAGCGTGTAGCACATGACCAGTATCGCGAGGAAGCCGACGGCGAACGCCATCGGCGTGCCACCGCCGTCCTTCGCGAGCTGCTCGACGGTCTTGCCGATGCCGTTGAGCCACGGCTGCGAGAACACGTTGTACCAGACCGCGCCCAGTGCGAAGAACGCGACGGCGGCGACGACGACCGCGAGGTGGTTCGTCGACTTCATGGTCTCCTCCCACGGCGGCGCGCGTGCGGCGGGATCGCCGGCGGCACGGGCCGGCCGCCAGTCTGCATCCGCGCCGCGGCAGGCGCAAGCGGCCGCCGCCGCGCCCGCGCCCGGCTTGCGTCAGAACAGCTCGCCCTGCGCCGCGTTCGTGCGCAGCGGCCGGAACCGCGACGAGTCGAGGGCGGCGGTCCGGTCGCGGCCGAGGCCGAGGCGCTTGCAGGCGAGCGCGAACCGCTTCTCGATCAACTCCGCGTAGATGCCCGTGCCGCGCATCCGCGCGCCGAAGCGCGGGTCGTTGTCGCGGCCGCCGCGCAACTGGTGAATGAGGCTCATCACGTGCGCGGCGCGCAGAGGCACGTGCGCGTCGAGCCAAGCGCGGAAGAGCGGGGCGATCTCGCGTGGCAGTCGCAGCAGGATCCACCCGGCCGACGTCGCGCCGTGCGCGGCCGCCGCTTCGAGGATGGCCTCCAGGTCGCGGTCGTTCAACTGCGGGATCACCGGCGCCGCCAGCACGCCCACCGGGATGCCCGCATCGGCCAGCGTGCGGATCGCCTGCAGGCGCCGCGCCGGCGCCGCCGCGCGCGGCTCCAGCGTGCGCGCGAGGTCGCGGTCGAGCGTCGTGATCGACACGTAGACGCGCGCCATGTTCTTCGCGGCCATCGGCGCGATCAGGTCGACGTCACGCTCGACCAGCGCGCTCTTGGTGACGATGGTGAACGGGTGCTCGTGCTCCGCGAGCACTTCGAGGATCTGCCGCGTCACCTGCCACTCGCGCTCGATCGGCTGGTACGGGTCGGTGTTGCTGCCGAGCGCGATCGGGTCGCAGACGTAGCCGGGCTTCGCCATCTCGGCGCGCAGCAGCGCGGCGGCGTCGGGCTTGGCGAAGAGGCGGCTCTCGAAGTCGAGCCCCGGCGACAGGTCGAGGTACGCGTGCGACGGCCGCGCGTAGCAGTAGACGCAGCCGTGCTCGCAGCCCTGGTACGGGTTGATCGACTGCGTGAACGGGATGTCCGGCGAGTCGTTGCGCGCGATGATCGTCCGCGTGCGCTGGATCGTCACGACGGTTTTCAGCTTCGGTGGTGCCGCGTCGTCGTCGTCGGCTCGCGTCCAGCCGTCGTCGCACGCTTCGCGCGCTTCGCGGCGGAACCGGTTGCCAGGGTTGAACGTCGCGCCGCGGCCGCGCTCGGCCGCGCCGGGCGCGCGGCGCAGCGGGTCGGGGATGGGCGGATTTTCGCCCTCGTGCGTGGGCGCGCGCGGCTTCATCGCGCGATCTTACGCCTGCCTGCGCACGCGCCCGCAGTGCCTCCCCGTGTACGCAACCGGCCCGCCGCGGTACGTCGCGTCGCCGCAGCCGCACGCCCGACCGATGGCCGCTACCGGGCCAGCGCGCACATCGCGACCGCGTCCGGTCCAAAGCCTTCCGGTACGTAGCCTTGGGCGATCATGCCCTGCTTGATCGACGTCTTGATCGTATAGCGGTGGTTGCTGTCGATCCGGTTGTTCCAAAGGCGGTAGACCGGCAGGGTCCCGTTCGGGCACGCGCCCGTGAGGGTGTCCGGCAGGGTCGCCTCGAACGCATTCGCCGTTTCGTTCTTCCAGCGGCCTTCCGTAAGCGGCGATAGCGCCACCTGGTTGCACTCGGTCGAGCTTGCCGAGAAGAAGTGTGTGTCCAGGCCGAACGCCGGCAAGCCGTACCAGCGGCACGCGCCATGGCCGCGTCCGTCGGAAGCGTTGGCCACGTACAGGTCGAACGTCTCGGCGGTTCGGGCCCAACCCGGATGAACGCCGCTGTCGAGGTCGGCGATTTCGGCCACGCTTTGCGTGATGAAGTAATGGTCGAGTGCAGCGTTGTAGAACTCGACCACCGGCAACTGCTGGGTCTGCGCAGCGTTCTCGGCAACGATCAGCAGCGATGTACGCGGCAAGGTATCAGGACACACCGATTGAATGGTCCCGGTTTGCGCGTCGTGCACAAGCACGTTCGTACGAACAGCGTGCTCGCCGACAGCAAGGGGACCCACCGTGGCGAACACACTGTCCGCTAGATACGTGACACTTATGAGCTTCCAGTCCGGGAAGCCTTGAGGTCCAAGTGTAAGGAGGGCATCGATGTCAACCCCGCCCGCCGGGCTGTAAGTTGCCCGGGCAACCAGCTGGTTCGAGGCTTCCGGAGGAACGAGAAAATGTGGGATGGAGACATGGAACGATACCGCATCGAGCTTGCCGGGGTGGCGCGGTGAGGCGGTGACGTTCCCGACCAGCGAGCATGGCTCGACTACTGCCCAGGCACTCTCTGCGCCCGACAGCACGGCGAGCACGGCGAGAATCGTGGGCAAGACGCGCCGCCTGGCAAGTGCGCGGTGCTTCACTTTTATCTTGAGGTGCAGAACACTACGCCGAGGTCTCCGAATCCCTCGGAGATCCAGCCAGCGGCTGCCATGACGTGCCGCAGGCGCAAGTCGGTGACGTAGCGATGATTCGGGCCGTTGCGCTCGCCATAGAGCCGATAGACCGGTTGGTAGCCGTCCGGACACCGACCGGCTGCGACGTCAACGGGCATGACCCAGAACGCGGTTCTCGTTTCGAACTGCCAGGTGTCTGCCCACTTCGCGATGACGGTGTCGCATTCGGCGGGATCGGCCGTGTAGAAGTGCGACGTGAACTTGCTGCTGAAGAACCGACAGACCGGCACCGCCCCGGCAGGGGCGTCCTCTGCGGCGGGATACACCGCGAGTCCGCCGACCGATCGCTTCCAGCCGACGAATGCGCCACGCTCCAGCGCATCGATCTCCGCCTGACTCGCCGTGGTGAAGTAATGCTTCACGGATATGTTGTAGAACTCCACTGCGACGGCCGGCTTGCCGATCGGCGAAGATTCCGTGCGGACGATCGTGAAGAATTTCTGCTCGACGCTGGCTGCGTTTCTGGTCCCGCTGAGAACCGCGACGCCGACTACATAGGTCGACGGAGCTGCGTTGGACGCGTCGAACGTGCTTCTGACGACACCATCGGCGTTCGTGAGCATGTACTGCGGCGGAGGAAACCCGAATGCCAGGTAGTCGACCCAATCCTGAATAACGTTGAATCCCCGAAAGCCGAACTCGTCCTGCAGCGTCGGTCCCGGGTCGCCGTTGGTAAGTGCTCCCATGATCGTTCCCACGCCGGCGATCGGACGCTCGGCGTTGTCCAGGACGCGGGCGCTCATCGGCGACAACAACGCAGGTCCCTTGACGATCTGGCGGTCGCCTTCGCCGTGCCGTACAAACGCCGGCGATTGGGCGTGCAAGAGGCCGGCGAACACCGACGCCGCGACGGCAAGGCAGACGTGTTGCGCTGCCACACTCCTGATCATCACGCCAATTTTACGCCCGCGCGCGATTCCGCCTAGAATGGGACCCGCCCGCGCCAGTCCCCCGATGACCAAGCCCAAGACGCACCGCTTCGACACGCTGTCGCTGCACGCGGGCGCCGTTCCCGACCCCGCGACCGGCGCGCGCGCGACGCCGATCTACCAGACGGCGTCGTTCGTGTTCCCGGACAGCGACCACGCGGCGGCGCTCTTCAACATGGAGCGCGCCGGTCACGTCTATTCGCGGATCTCGAACCCGACGGTGGCGGTGCTGGAGGAGCGAATCGCGGCGCTCGAAGGCGGCGTGGGGGCAATCGCGACGGCGAGCGGACAGGCGGCGCTGCACCTGGCCATTGTCACGCTGCTGGGCGCCGGCCAGCACATCGTCGCGTCGCGGTCGCTTTACGGCGGCTCGCACAACCTGCTCGACTACACGCTGCCGCGCTTCGGCGTCACGACGACCTTCGTCGACCCGCGCGACCTCGCCGCGTGGCGCGCGGCGATCCGTCCCGAGACCCGGCTCCTCTTCGGCGAGACGCTCGGCAACCCGGGGCTGGAGGTGCTCGACATTCCGCGCGTGTCCGCGCTCGCGCACGAGCACGGGCTGCCGCTGCTCGTCGACTCGACCTTCACCACGCCGTACCTGTCGCGGCCGTTCGACCAGGGCGCCGACCTCGTGTTTCACTCGGCGACCAAGTTCCTGTCCGGCCACGGCGTGGTGATCGGCGGGCTGCTGGTCGACTCCGGGAAGTTCGACTGGGACGCGGGTGCGGCGCGCGGCAAGTTCCCGACGCTGACCGAGCCGTACCACGGCTTCCACGACATGGTGTTCGCCGAGGAGTCGACGACCGCCGCGTTCCTGCTGCGCGCGCGGCGCGAGGGCATCCGCGACTTCGGCGCGTGCATGGCGCCGTTCACGGCGTTCCAGATCCTGCAGGGGATCGAGACGCTGCCGCTGCGGATGGAGAAGCACGTCGCCAATGCGCGGAAGGTCGTCGCGTTCCTGGCCGAGCACCCGTTCGTCGCCTCCGTCGGCTACCCGGAGTTGCGGCAGCACCCGGACCACGCGCTCGCGAAAGAGCTGCTGCCGCGCGGCTGCGGCGCGGTGTTCAGCTTCGCGATCCGCGGCACGCGCGCGCAGGGGCGCAAGCTCATCGAATCGCTCAGCCTCTTCTCGCATCTGGCCAACGTCGGGGACGCGAAGTCGCTGGTGATCCACCCGGCGTCGACGACGCACTTCCGGATGTCGGCGGAGGACCTCGCCAAGGCCGGCATCGGCGAGGGCACGATCCGCCTGTCGATCGGCCTCGAGGACCCCGACGACCTGATCGAGGACCTGTCGCGCGCGCTGTACGCGGCGGGGAAGGCATGAGCGCAGGAGTGCTTCGGTGAGCGCAGCCGACGCGCGGACGACCGTCCTGCTCGCCACGCCGATGCTGGCCGGCATGCGCGACGCGCTCGCGCCGCGGTTCGACGTGCTGGGACCGCTGCCCACGCCCTTCCGCGAGGCGCTCGTCGCGCTGCCGGCGGCCGACGCGGCGCGCGTGCGCGTGCTGGTGAGCCTCGGGACCATCCACGTCGGCGCCGCGCAGCTCGACCGGCTGCCGGCGCTCGGGCTCGTCTGCTGCCTCGGCAGCGGCTACGAGGGTGTGGACGTCGCCGCCGCGCGCGACCGCGGCGTCGTCGTCACGCACAGCCCGGCCGCCAACGCGGCCACGGTCGCCGACCTGGCGATGGGCCTCATGATCGCCAGCATCCGGCAGATGTACGCCGCGACGGACTACCTGCGCCGCGGCGACTGGGCGTTGCGGCCCCCGGTCTACGTGCCGCGGGTGCGCGGCCTCACGGGCCGGCGCGTCGGCATCTACGGGCTGGGCGCCATCGGCGAGAAGATCGCGCGGCGCGCCGCGGCGTTCGAGACCGAGGTCGGCTACCACAATCGCAAGCCGCGCACCGACGTTGCCTGGCCGTACTTCGCGACGCTGCACGCGCTCGCCGAGTGGGCGGACGTGCTGGTCGTCGCGGTGCGCGCCGACGCAGGCAACCGGCGCACGGTCGACGCGTCCGTGCTGGCGGCGCTCGGCCGCGACGGCCACGTCGTCAACATCGCGCGCGGCTCGGTGATCGACGAGGCCGCGCTGATCGCCGCGCTGCGCGCCGGCGTCATCGCCGGCGCCGGCCTCGACGTGTTCGAGCGCGAGCCGGCGGTGCCGGCGGAGCTGCAGGCGCTGCCCAACGCCGTGCTGACGCCGCACATCGCCGGCAACACGCTGGAGGCGCAGGCGGCGATGGAGCGCATGGTGTGCGCGAACATCGACGCGTTCGTCGCCGGCCGACCGGTGCCGACACCGGTGCCGGGCTCGGCCGCGACGTACGCGCCGGTTGCCGCCGCATGAGCCCGAAGGGCCGCCCCGAGGGCGAATCAGCCCCGAAGCACGAAGTGCGGAGGGTAGTCCAGTGAGCCCGAAGGGCCGCCCCGAGGGCCGAGGTGTCCCATGAGCCTGAGCGCGCAGCGCGAAGCTACACCCGTGAGCCGCCGATGCGCCTGACCGTCGACGGCCACGACGTCTACGCCTACACGGGCACGCGCGCGCTCGTCGCCGCGCAGCCCACGGTCGTCTTCGTCCACGGCGCGGCCAACGACCACAGCGTGTGGGCGCTGCAGTCGCGCTACTTCGCGCACCACGGGCACAACGTTCTCGCGTTCGACCTGCCGGGCCATGGGCGCTCGGGCGGTGCCGCGCTGCCGGCGGTCGACGCGATCGCCGACTGGCTGCCGCGCGCGCTCGACGCGGCCGGTGTCGCCGCGGCGGCGCTGGTCGGCCACTCGCTGGGCTCGCTCGCCGCGCTGGCGTGCGCGGCACGTCACCCGCAGCGCGTGACGAAGATCGCGCTGCTGGGGCCCGCGGTGCCGATGCCGGTCAGCGACGCGCTGCTCGCGGCGGCGCAGGCCGACGACCACGTCGCCTTCGAGCTCATCAACGGCTGGTCGCACAGCGCGGGCAGGCAGCTCGGCGGCAACCAGGTGCCGGGGATGTGGATGACCGGCGCGGCGCTGCGGCTGATGGAGCGCACGCGCCCCGGCGTGCTGCACACGGACCTCCTGGCGTGCCACGCGTGGGAGGGGGGACTCTCCGCGGCCGCGGCGGTCCGCTGTCCCGCGCTCGTCGTCATGGGCGCGCGCGACCTCATGGCCCCGCCGAAGGGCGCGCAGGCGCTCGTTTCCGCGCTCGCGGACAAGCGCGTGACGACGCTGCCGGGCACCGGGCACGCGCTGATGGCCGAGCAGCCGGACGCCGTGCTCGACGCGCTGCGCGCATTCCTGCAACTTCGCGCGCCGGAGGCGGCGCGCACCGACGCGCCGCCCCGTGCCGGAGGACGCTCGTGACCGAATCCGAAGCTTCGCGCTCCGCGCTGCCTGAAGTGCGCACTGTCGGCGCCGGCGCGCCGTTCGCGTGGCTCGCCGCAGGCTGGCGCGACTTCCGCGCGCACCCGCTGCCGAGCATGTTCTACGGCGCGTGCTTCGCCTTCATGGGCTTCCTGATCTACATCGTATTCCGCCACGCGTACCAGTACGTGTCGGCGCTGGTCACCGGCTTCTTCCTCGTCGGGCCGTTCTTCGCGATCGGACTCTACGCGCTGTCGCAGCGGCGCGAGCGCGGCGAGCCGCCGTGGCTCGCGCCGACGCTCGACGCGTGGGCGCCGAACAAGGGCGCGATCGGCATGTTCGCCCTGGTGCTCGCGGTGATCCTGCTCGTGTGGGCGCGGGCGTCGCTCGTCGTGTTCGCGCTGTTCTTCACGCAGGACATCCCGACGGTCGAGGACTTCACCACGCGCATCTTCGCGCTCGACAACCTCGAGTTCCTGCTGGCCTACCTCGCCGTCGGCGGCTTCTTCGCGGTCCTCGTCTTCGCTATCGCGGTCGTCTCGGTGCCGATGATGCTCGACCGCAACACCGACGGCATCGTCGCGGTGCTGACGAGCCTGAAGGCGTTCGGCGCCAACGTGCCGGCGATGGCCGTGTGGGGACTCGCGATCGTCGTGCTGGTGGGGCTGGGCTTCGCGACGTGGTTCGTCGGGCTGGTCGTCACCGTGCCGGTCATCGGCCACGCGACGTGGCACGCGTACCGCGCGCTGATCGAATGAGCGCCGGCCGGCTCGCGCCCCTCCGCGGCGTGCGGGCCGCTGCCCTGTGCGCTATGGCGTTGGCGCTGTCCGCGACTGCGCACGCGGCGGAGTTCGGCACCCCCGGCGGGCCGCTGCCCGACAACCTCGGCGAGACGGCCGCCTTCCTGCGGGAGGGCCCGTGGGACCTCGAGCTGCTGGTGAGCTTCGGCACGTCCAAGGGCGGGTCGGCCGGCCATCTCGCCCTCGCGATCCGCGACGAGGCCGCCCCCGACGGACTCGTGCATTCGGCGAATTACTATGCCGACCGCAAGCCGGAGCACGAAGCGGACTTCTACACCGGCGAGCTCGTGGTGCGCATCCCGAAACTTGAGTACCTGTACGGGACGACGTCGACGGTGAGCCCGAAGGCATCGTTCGGCCTCGACTACGGCGAGGTCTACAAGCGCTCGGTCGTCGGCATCCGCGTGTTCGGCGTGCCGGCCGCGGAGAAGGCCGCGCTGGCCGCGTTCTTCGCGCGCGTCAACGACGACTACCGCCGCCGCGCGAGCAGGACCGACTATCACGACCGCGAGGTCAGGTACGACTACCTGCGCCTGAACTGCGCGAAGACCATCGGCGCCGCGTTCCGCGTGGGTGCCGGCTACCGCGACCTCGAGGTGAAGCGGGTCCGGCTCCTGCCCGGGCGCCCGCTCGCGGCGGCGGTCAACGCGAACGTTCCCACCGAGATGGCGATGAAGCTCGTCGAACAGTGGCACGCCCGCGGCTACGGCGTGGACGTGGTCCTGTACCGGAAGTACGACGGCTCGCCCTACGTCGACCCGCACGACGATGAAAAGGTCGCGTTCCGCGACCTGCCCAACCGGTTCCCTTCGGTGCTGTCGCGCGACTTCCGGCGCGAGCAGGGCGAGTACGAGGACTTCGACAACCTCTACGCCGCCTACCTTCTGTACGAAATGGGAAGGTACGTCGTGCGGGTCGACGGCACGGCGCAGCGGCTCGGCGTCGGGAAGGCGAAGCGTCCGCTGCCGTATCCGGAGGCGGCGCAGCGGGCCGCGCGGAGCGCGGCGGCGGACAGCGACGGTTATCGCCGACGCCAGCCGTTCGAGGCGCAGGGGACCATCGTCGGCGACCTCACGGGACAGGACTGATCGCCGCCGCCGTCAGAGCGCGTGCGTCACCAGCATGAAGTCCGGATCCTCGGCGAACGGCTTGATCGCGAACCCGAGGTTCTTCATGAGCTTCAGCATGCCGGGGTTCTTCGCGAGGACGATGCCCTCGATCTCGGCCAGTCCCTTCTCGCGGGCGACGTCCATGACGCTCTCCATCAGCCGCGAGCCCAGGCCCTTGCCGGTCATGTCGTCGGCGACAACCAGCGAGAACTCGCAGCTCGTCTGGTCGACGTTGGTCACGTACTGCGAGATGCCGACGATGCGCTCGGTCTCCGCGATCTCGCCGTCGGCGTTCGCGCTGCGCTCCTTCCGCACGGCCACGAGCGCCATCTCGCGGTCGTAGTCGATCAGCGTGAAGCGCGCGAGCATCGACGGCGGCAGCTCGCGCAGCGACGACACGAACCGGGAGTAGCGGCTCTCCGGTGACAGGTGCTGCACGAAACCCTGCAGCATCTGCGCGTCGTTGGGGTGGATGGGCCGCACCGTGTACTGGCCGCCGCCGCGCAGCGGCCACACCTGCTCGTGGCGCGCCGGGTACGGCAGGATCGCCAGGTGCTGGTAGCCGTGCGCGCGGCCGGCCGCCGCCTGCGGCGCGTTGTCGATCACGATGCGCGCGTCGACCGCGACGGCGCCGTGCTCGTCGACGATGATCGGGTTGATGTCCATCTCGCGCAGCTGCGGCAGCTCGCACACCATCTCCGAGACGCGCAGCAGCACCTGCTCCAGCGCGTCCATGTCGACGGCCGGCGCGCCGCGCCACTCGGCGAGCGTCTCGGCGACGCGCGAGCGTTCGATCAGCCGCCGCGCGAGGAACTGGTTGAGCGGCGGCAGCTCCATCGCGCGGTCGTTCAGCAGCTCGATCATCGTGCCGCCGGCGCCGAACACGATCACCGGGCCGAACGGGTCGTCGGTCACGAGCCCGATGCAGATCTCGCGCCCGCGCCGCGCCGCCGCCATCTTCTGCACGGTCACGCCGTTGATGCGCGCCTCCGGGTGCAGGCGCCGCACGCGCTCCACCATGTCGCTGTACGTGTCGCGCGCGCCGGTGCCGTTGATGATGTTGAGCGCGACGCCCTGCGCGTCCGACTTGTGCGTGATGTCGGGCGAGTCGATCTTGAGCGCGACGGGGAAGCCCAGCTGCGTCGCGATCATCATCGCCTCGTTGGCGCTGCGCGCGAGCATCGTGTTGGTCACCGGGATGCTGAACGCCGACAGCAGCGCCTTGGACTCCATCTCGGTCAGCACGTGGCGCCGCTCGGCCAGCACGCTCTCGATGACGAGGCGCGCCGCCTCGATGTCGGGCTTCGCGAGCGCGGACAGCGGCGGCGGCGTCTGCTGCAGCAGCTGCTGGTTCCGGTAGTACGACGCGATGTTGCCGAAGGCGCCGACGGCGGCTTCCGGCGTGCGGAACGTGGGGATCGCGGCGTCGTTGAGGATGCCGCGCGACTCGCCCACCGAAGCGTCGCCCATCAGGCACGTCAGCAGCGGCTTGCCCATCGGGCGCCGGCTCTCCGCCAGCGTGCGGGCCACGGCCTCGGCGCCGCCGGTGGCCTTGGGCGAGTAGATGGCCAGCACGCCGTCGACGGCGGCGTCCCGGCCCGCCGCATCGACGGCGGTGCCGAATTGCTCCGGCGTCGCGTGCTCGGACAGGTCGACGAGGTCGGACAGCGACGCGGACGCCGGAAGCTGCGGCCGCAGCGCCGCGACGGAGTCCGGTGACAGCTTGCCCAGGTCGAGGCCGAGCTCGTTGACCCAGTCGGCCGCCAGCACGCCGGGGCCGCCGCCGTTGGTGACGATCGCGAGCCGCCTGCCGACCGGCCGATAGCGCGACGCGAGGCACTTCGCCGCCGAGAACAGCTCGACGAACGAGCGCACGCGCACGGCGCCGGCGCGGCGCAGGGCGGCGTCGAACACGTCGTCGCTGCCGACGATGGCGCCGCTGTGCGTCTGCGCCGCCTCGTTGCCCGCCGGCTTGCGCCCGGATTTGAGGATCACCACCGGCTTGGCGATGGCGGCGGAGCGCAGCGCGCTCATGAACGGGCGCGCGGCGGATATGCCCTCGAGGTAGACGACGACGCTCTGCGTCTGCGCGTCGTGCGCGAGGAAGTCGAGCACCTGCGCGATGTCGACGGCGGTCCCGCGCCCGAGGGAGGCGACGAGGGAGAAGCCGACGGCGTTGGCGGCCGCCCAGTCGAGCATCGACGACGTCAGCGCACCCGACTGCGAGACCAGCGCGAGCGGGCCGGCGCTGGCGAGCGGCCCGATCACGCTGGCGTTGAGCTGCAACTGCGGCCGCTGGAAGCCGAGGCTGTTCGGACCGAGGAGGTGGATGCCCTCGCGCCGCGCGATGCGCTTCAGTTCCGCCGCGTGCTCGGAGTCGATCCCGGTGCCGACGACGAGCGCCGACCGGCACGCGACGCGCCCGGCGAGCTCGAGCGCTGCCACGGCGTCGCGCGGCGGCAGCGCGATGATGGCGAGGTCCGCGCGCGACTGCGCGAGGTCGCCCAGCGTGCCGCTGGTGTGGATGTCGAGGAACCAGAGCCTGCCGGCGTAGCGCTGCGCGCGCAGCGCCGCGTGCAGCGCGCGGGCGTCCGCGGTCTGGCTCTCGGGATCGTCGGAGCGGCCGGCGAAGACCGCGATCGACTCGGGTGCCAGCAGCGATGTCAGATAGTGCTTGTTCATGGGTTCCACGAGAGCGCGGCGGCGCGCAGTCCCGTCAGCGTAGCCCCATCACGGCCTGCGCATGATGACGCACGACAAAGGCGGGGCTTCGCCGTCGCACCGTTGCGGTGCGACGGACGCGAAGCCCGCCGGTTCGGGGCGTGCGGCAGTCTCCCAAGGCGCGGCCGGCGTGCGTCACGACCGGGCTTCGCTGCGCCACTTGATCGAGCAGCCGATCGACGGGTGCTGCGTGGCCGGCGCGGGCTCGCCGCGCGCGACCGCGGCCATCGCCGGGTAGAGCTCGCGCGGCGCGTCGGGGTTCGGCGAGCGGCCCGACGCGTCCAGGCGGCCGCGGTAGGCGAGCGCGAGGTTCCGGTCGAAGCCGAAGAAGTCGGGCGTGCACACGGCGCCGTAGGCCTTCGCGACGTCCTGTGTCTCGTCGAGCAGGTAGGGGAAGCCGAAGCGGTGGCGCGCGGCGACCACCTGCATGTTCGCGAACGAGTCCTCCTCGTACGCTGTGGGATCGTTGCTCATGATCGCGACGCTGCCGATCCCGAGCGCCGCCAGGTCCGCCGCGTCGCGCGCGATCTTGTCGATCACCGCCTTCACGTACGGACAGTGGTTGCAGATGAACATCACGACGAGCCCGTGCGGTCCGCGCACGGACTCGAGCGTGTGACGGCGGCCGTCGGTGCCGGGCAGCTCGAACGGTGCCGCGGGCCAGCCGATGGCGCCGGGGGGAGTCGTCGTGCTGACCATGGCGGTCTCCTCGCGGTGGGCCTGTGGCAGAATCGTAGCACCGCGCCGCGCCGGTGCGCCGGCGCGCACTCCGTTCAACGCCGTCAACCGTTTCCGCCGATGGCCACGCCGCGCTTCCACGTGACGGCGCCGCTCGGTCCCGCCGACGTGGGCACCGAGTACGCGCTGCCCGACCCCGACGCGCACCACGTGCTGCGCGTGCTGCGGCTGCCGGTCGGCGCGCCCGTCACGCTGTTCACCGGCGGCGGCGGGGAGTTCGCGGCCACGCTCGCGCGCGCGAGCCGGCACGGGGCGGCGGTGCGGCTCGACGCGTTCGTTCCGGTCGAGCGCGAGGCGGCGCCGGCGGTCACGCTCGTGCAGGCGATCGCCGCGACCGACACCGTCGACGGGATCGTCCGCCACGCGACGGAACTGGGCGCCGCGGCGATCCAGCCGGTCGTCTCCCACCACGGATTCCGCTTCCCGTCCGCCGAGCGGGGCGAGCGCCGCCTCGAGCACTGGCGGCAGATCGCGATCGCCGCGTGCGAGCAGTGCGGGCGCAACCGCGTGCCGGTCGTGCACGACGTGCTGGCGCTCGACGACTGGCTGCGCGCACGGCCGGCAACGCGCGCGGGACTCGTGCCGGACCCCGCCGCGCCGGCGGGCATCGGCGCGCTGCCGCCGCCGGCCGGTCCGCTCGACCTGCTGATCGGCCCGGAGGGCGGACTGTCCGCCGACGAGGTCGCGCGCGCCGCGCGCGCGGGGATGACGCCGGCGCGGCTCGGTCCGCGCATCCTGCGCGTGGAGACCGCCGCGCTCGCGGCGCTCGCGGCGATCCACACGCAGTGGGGGGACTTCCGGTGAGGGCGTACGCGTTCGGCGCGGTCGCGCTGCTCGCCGGCTGCGTGTCTCGCCGCCGACGCGTCGCCGTCGCCCGCGGACTACCGGTTCGTCGTGCTCGGCCCGGACGGCATCGCCATCGCGCGCGTGATCACGACCGCGCCGCAGTGCCGGGGCTCGACGTCGACGGGCAGGCGCGGCCGATGACCGTGCGGATGCCGCCGGCGACGATTCCCGGCCGGCCGTCGCGCTCCGAGCCGCCCGCGCAGCCGACGGCGTTCCCGGTGCTGACCTGCGAGGCGGTCATCCCGCCCGGGGCCCGCGACGCGGCGATCGACGGCCACCCGCTGCCGCTGCCGGTCGCCAACCCGCAGCGCATCGTGCTGCTCGGCGACACCGGCTGCCGGATCGTCGGCAGCTTCAACGCGTTCCAGGCGTGCAACGATCCGGCGCAGTGGCCGTTCCGGCGCGTCGCGGATGCCGCCGCCGCCACCCGCCCCGACCTCGTCATCCACGTCGGCGACTTCCACTACCGCGAGAGCGCCTGCGCGCCGGGCAACGCGGGCTGCGCGGGCAGCCCGTGGGGCTACGGCTGGGACGCGTGGCAGGCCGACCTCTTCGACCCGGCGCGCAACCTGATGGCCGCGGCGCCGTGGATCGTGACGCGCGGCAACCACGAGTCGTGCAACCGGGCGGGGCAGGGGTGGTTCCTTCCTCGACCCGCGGCCGGTCGCGCCGCGGCAGGACTGCAACGCCGCGGCCGACGACGACGTCGGCAACTACAGCGCGCCGTACGCGGTGCCGCTCGGCCGCGACGCCGACACGCAGTTCCTGGTGTTCGACTCGTCGTGGGTCGGGCTGAGTCCCCTGCAGCCCACCGACCTCATGTACCGGAACTACCGCGCGCAGCTCGAAGAGCTGTTCGCGCTGGCCGCGCGCACGCCGCGCGCGTTCTTCATGAGCCACCACCCGGTGCTGGGCTTCGCCGCGAACCCCGGCAACCCGCAGCAGCCGTTCCCCGGCAACGCCGGCCTGCAGTCGGTGCTGGCGCCGCTGTACCCGACCGTGCTGTTCCCGCCGACGATCGAAGCGCTGCTGTCCGGGCACTCGCACACGCTCGAGGTGATCTCGTTCGCCACCCCGCACCCGCCGCAGGTCCTCGCGGGCAACGGCGGCACGTACCTCGACGACCCGTTCCCGGTGCCGTTCCCGGCGGGCGCGCAGCCGGCGCCCGGCGCCGTCGTCGCCGAGATGGTCACGACGACGCAGTTCGGCTTCATGACGATGGAGCGGAGCGGCGCCGGCTGGCGGATGCAGGCGTGGGATGCCGCCGGGCGGCCGCTGACGTCGTGCTCGCTCGGCGAGCGCCGCGCGCAGTGCGAGCTGATCGCCGCGCGCGGCGCGGCGCCTTGACGGATCGCGGCCGTCGCGGCCACCATCGCGCGTTCGCGCAACGCCATGTCCGATGGCGCTCCCGTCGCCCCGTGCCGGCCGCCCCGCCCAGGGCCTGGATGGGGGCGCTCGTCCAGCCTCTTGATCGCTCCGTACCGGACGTGGGTGCTCGTCGTGTTCGCCGCGATGCTGGTCGAGACGCTGGCGAGCCTCGCGGCGCCGTGGCCGCTCAAGGTCGTGCTGGACAACGCGCTCGGCCACGACAAGCTGCCGGCGTGGCTCATGGGGATCCACGACCTCGGCATCGACCGCGACACGATGGGGCTCGCGCTGTTCGCGGCGGCGGCTACGATCGTCATCGCCGCCATGGACGCGGTCGCCGACTACGTCGACAACTACTACACGAGAGCGTCGGGCAGTGGGTCGCGCACGACCTGCGCATCCGCATCTACGACCACCTGCACCGGCTGTCGCTCGGCTACTACGCGACGCACCAGACCGGCACGATGCTGTCGACGCTGACCTCCGACGTGGCGACCGTGCAGGACTTCGCGTCGTCGGCGACGCTGTCGATCGTCGTCGACCTGATGACGATCGTCGGCATGCTGGGCATCATGTTCTGGCTCGAGTGGGACTTCGCGCTGATCGCCGTCGGCGTGACGCCGTTCCTGCTGCTGTTCGTCATGCGCTTCAAGAAGGCGGTGAAGGACGCCACGCGGGACGTCCGCAGGCGGCAGAGCGAGATCGTCGCGGTCGCCGAGCAGGGCCTGGGCTCGGTGCGCTCGGTCAAGGCGTTCGACCGGCAGGACCTCGAGGCTGCGCGGATGGACGAGGCGAGCCGGGCCACCGTGCAGGCGGCGCTCAACGCCCGCCGGATCAAGTCGCTGCTGGGGCCGGTCGTGTCGATCGTCGTCGCGCTGTGCACGGCGTTCGTGCTCTGGCGCGGCACCGCGCTGATCGTCGCGGACGCGATGACCGTCGGCGCGCTCACCGTGTTCCTCGCCTACCTCGCGAAGTTCTTCAAGCCGGTGCAGGACCTCGCCAAGATGACCAACACGATCGCGCAGACGGCGGTCGGGCTGGAGCGCATCCAGACCATCCTGTCCGCCGACGACGTGATCCACGAGAAGCCGGGGCGAGCGCCCCGGCCAGCGCTCAGGGGCGAGGTGTCCTTCGAGCACGTCGCGTTCGCCTACGACCGCGACACGCCGGTGCTGAAGGACGTGAGCTTCACCGTCAGGCCCGGGCAGGTCGTCGGCGTGGTCGGCGGCACGGGCAGCGGCAAGTCGACGATCGTCAGCCTGATCCCGCGCTTCTACGACGTGACGGGCGGGGCGGTGCGCGTCGACGGCACCGACGTCCGCGACTACCAGCTGCACCCGCTGCGCCGGCAGATCGGCTTCGTGCTGCAGGAGACGGTGCTGTTCCACGGCACGATCCGCGACAACATCGCCTACGGCCGGCCGGGCGGCGCCACCGACGAGGAGATCGTCGCGGCGGCGAAGCTCGCCAACGCCGACGAGTTCATCGCGAGGATGGCGAAGGGCTACGACACCGTCGTCGGGGAGCGCGGCGACACGCTGTCGGGCGGCCAGCGGCAGCGCATCGGCATCGCGCGCGCCGTGATCCGCGACAACCCGATCCTGATCCTCGACGAGCCGACCGCGGCGCTCGACACCGAGTCCGAGCGGCTGGTGATGGAGGGGCTGGAGCGCCTGATGAAGGGGCGCACGGTGATCACGATCGCGCACCGGCTGTCCACGATCCGCGACGCCGACAACATCATCGTGCTCGCCGGCGGCGTGGTCGCCGAGCAGGGCACGCACGACGAGCTCATCGCGAAGAACGGCCTCTACGCCGACCTGTACCATGTGCAGTTCGGCGACGCCGACCCGAAGGCGCCGCCCGCCCCGACCGCGCCCTGAAGCCACTGCCATGTCCCGCTCGCTGATCGTCCTCCCCGAAGCCACGCCGCAGCCGCTGCTCGACGCCATCGCCGCGGCGAAGAAGTCGCTGCGCGTCAAGATGTTCGTGTTCTCGGACCCCGGTCTGCTCGCCGCCGTGATCGCCGCGAGGAAGCGCGGCGTGGACGTGCGCGTGATGCTGAACCCGGCGCGCCGCAGCGGCGAGACCGAGAACGAGGAGTCGCGCCGCAAGCTGGTCGAGGCCGGCGTGGCGGTGCTCGACAGCAACCCCGCGTTCGACCTCACGCACGAGAAGTCGATGGTCGTCGACGACGCGCAGGCGTGGGTGATGTCGCTCAATTGGGAGACGCGCAACGTCAGCGAGACGCGCGACTACGCGGTGGTCACGAAGCACGCGAAGGAGGTCGCAGAGATCGTCGAGTGCTTCGACGCGGACTGGCACCGGCGGGATTTCACGCCCCACGAGGGCTCCGCGCTCGTCTGGTGCAACAAGAACGGCCGCGAGCGGTTCGCGCACTTCATCGACCGCGCGAAGCACACGCTGTGGCTGCAGAACGAGCGCTACCAGGATGCCGTGATCATCGAGCGCGTCGTGCGCGCCGCGGGACGCGGCGTCAAGGTGCACATCGTCGCGCGGCCGCCGCACACGCTGAAGAAGGACAAGCTGATCGAGGGCGTCGGGGGCCTGCGCATCATGGCCGACGTCGGCTGCAAGGTGCACAAGCTGAAGCGCATCCGGCTGCACGGCAAGATGATGCTGGCCGACGGCGCGCGCGCGATCGTCGGCTCCGTCAACCTCGCGCCGGGCAGCTTCGACGCGCGGCGCGAACTCGCGATCGAGGTCGACGACGCGCACGTCGTCGGGCCGCTCGAAGCGGTCGCGAAGCGCGACTGGGACCACTCCGAGGCGCTCGACCTGACCGACGCCGGGCTGATGGCCGACCTGGAGAAGCGCGGCAAGGAAGCCGGCGCCGCGGACCTCGTGCTCGACGTCGACGCGGGCAGCGGCAAACACGGCGGCAACGGCAACGGTCACCACAAGGGCGGCCACAAGCACTGACCGGTCCAGCAGGGTCGGACCTTCAGCCTGGATCGGGGTCAGTCCCTCGTAACGGCCAGCGACAGTACCGAGAATGGAGCCAGGCTCGCTTCTCCCGAATTCCGAGCCTGGCTCGGTTTATTCTCGACGTCGACCACGAGCACGTGCGTCAAAACCAAACAACCGAGCCTGGCTCGGTTTTTCGGAGCCTGGCTCGGTTTGTTCGCCCCGGTCGCTTTCACGTCCTGACAGGCAGCGGCAGCACGGGCTTCCCCGCCAATACCAGCGCGGTCGTCGCGAGCTCGTCCCACGCGTTGCCGCGGCCGATGCCCTTCGACAGCGCGTCGAGCCGCGCGGTCGCGCAGAGCAGCGGCGCGATCTGCCCGGGTGCCACGCGCTGCACCGCGCGTTCGAGCGCCTGCTGCCGCTTGCCCCACACGCGCGCGCTGCGCACGGCGGCGGAGGCGGGCGTGCCGGAGCGCACGAGCGTCGTGACGGCCGCCAGCGCGTGCACGTCCTCGGAGAGCTGCCAGATCGCGAGGGTCGGCGCTTCGCCCTCCGCTTCGAGCGCGCGCAGGATCCGCACGGCGCGCGCGGCGTCGCCGGCGAGCCACGCCTCCGAGAGCTCGAACACGTCGTAGCGCGCGACGTCGGCCACCGCGCGCTCGACGGCGTCGTGGTCGAGCTCGCCCTCGGGCAGCAGCAGCGCGAGCTTCTCGATCTCCTGCCGTGCGGCCAGAAGGTTGCCCTCGCACTGCTCGACCAGGAACGCGAGCGTCTCGCGGGTCACGCGCTGGTTCGAGCGCGCGAGCCGCGCGGAGATCCACGCCGGAAGCTCGTCGCGCTCCAGCGGGTAGACGGCGATCGCGACACCGGCGGACGCGAGCGCGGAGAACCACGCGGAGTTCTGCGCCGTGCGGTCGAGCTTCGGCAGCGTGATCAGCGTGACGTGATCGGGATTGAGGTTGCCCGCATAGGCCTCGAGCGCCTTCGCGCCTTCCACACCCGGCTTGCCCGAG
>JBGAMF010000152.1:0-7123 GCA_044223185.1 Casimicrobiaceae bacterium
CGGGACCGCATCCGGTCGGGCCACTTGACCAGTCCTCCGGTTCGCCCGTACGCTTGCCGCCGCTGTCGCCGCCGCCCCTCCGCCCCTCCGTCCCGCCGCCCACCATGCCCCGAGTCCTGTACGCCGACAACGATTACGCCGACATAGACCTCGAGCGCGGCATGTTCTCCGCCGCGGGGATCGACGTCGCCGCCGCGCAATGCCGGACGGAGGACGACGTGATCGCGCAGGCGAAGGGCTGCCGGGCCATCCTGCTGCAGTACGCGCCGATCACCGCGAAGGTGCTCGCGGCACTGCCGGAGGTCGGCATCGTCAGCCGCATCGGCGCCGGCTACGACACCGTCGACACCGAGGCCTGCGACAAGGCCGGGGTCTGGGTCGGCAACTCGCCCGACTACGGCGTCGGCGAGGTTGCCACGCACGCGCTGGCGCTGGCGCTCGCGTCGATCCGCAACATCGTCGCCTATCACCGCGACATCGCCGCCGGCACCTGGCACTTCGAGTCGTCGGGCAAGCTCGTGCGCCCGTCCGGCCTGACGCTCGGCATCGTCGGGCTGGGCCGCATCGGCAAGCGGATGGCGCACATCTCGCGCAACGTGTTCCGCCGCGTCGTCGCCTACGACCCCTACCTGATCGACGGCGACTTCCCGGCGTACGTCGAGCGCGCGGCGACGCTGGCCGAGCTCGCGCGCCAGTCCGACGTCGTCTCGCTGCACACGCCGCTCACCGCGGAGACGCGCGGGATGATCGACGCCGCGTTCTTCGCGGCGCTGAAGCCCGGCGCGCACCTCGTCAACACGGCACGCGGGGCGGTCGTCGACGTCGCCGCGCTCGAGCGGGCGCTCGCGGCCGGCACGCTCGCCGGCGCCGGGCTCGACGTGCTGCCGGTCGAGCCGGTGCCGCGCGACGCGAAGCTCCTCGGCCACCCGCGCGTGATCCTGACGCCGCACTCGGCGTTCTACTCGGTCGAGGCCGAGCGCGAGTTGCGCCGCAAGGCCGCGCAGAACATCATCACGTGGCTTGCCACCGGGCGGCCCGAGTACGTCGTCGTCCGCGGCACTCGCAAGCCGTAGCCGCCACCACGCGCGGCGCCACGCCCGGCGCCCGCGACGGACAAGGGAAGGGCGAGGAGGAATCATGGCCGCGGTGACCATCGCCGGCGTCCACAAGCAGTTCGGCACCACGCCGGTGATCCGCGGCGTCGACGTCGCGATCGCCGACGGGCAGTTCTGCGTGCTCGTCGGCCCGTCGGGCTGCGGCAAGTCGACGCTGCTGCGGATGATCGCCGGGCTCGAGGAGATCACGCAGGGCGAGATCGCCATCGGCGACCGCGTCGTGAACCGCGTGCCGCCGAAGGAGCGCGACATCGCGATGGTGTTCCAGAACTACGCGCTCTACCCGCACATGACGGTGCGCGACAACATGTCGTTCGCGCTGACGCTCGCCAAGCTGGGCAAGCCCGAGATCGCGCAGCGCGTGGCCAGGGCCGCCGACATCCTCGGACTCGTGCCGTACCTCGACCGCTACCCGCGCCAGCTCTCCGGCGGCCAGCGCCAGCGCGTCGCGATGGGCCGGGCGATCGTCCGCGACCCGCAGGTGTTCCTGTTCGACGAGCCGCTGTCCAACCTCGACGCCAAGCTGCGCGTGCAGATGCGCACCGAGATCAAGGAGCTGCACCAGCGGCTGAAGACGACGTCGATCTACGTGACGCACGACCAGATCGAGGCGATGACGATGGCCGACAAGATCGTCGTGATGCGCGACGGCGTCATCGAGCAGACCGGCGACCCGCTCACGCTCTACGACCGGCCGGCCAACACGTTCGTCGCCGGCTTCATCGGCTCGCCGGCGATGAACATCATCCCGGGCGTCGTGGGCGACGCCGGGCAGGTCGCGTTCGCCGACGGCGCGGTGCTGCCGCTGCCGGCCGGCGCCCCCGCCGAGCCGGGCCGCCAGGTGCTCTACGGCGTGCGCCCCGAGCACTGCGCGCTCGGCACGTCGGGCCTGCCCGTCGACGTCGTCGTGGTCGAGCCGACCGGCGCCGACACGCAGCTCTATTGCCGCTTCGGCGGGCAGGAGGTGACGGCGACGATCCGCGACCGCACCGACTGCCGGCCCGGCGACCGGATCCGCCTCGCGCCGGACCTCGCGCGGGCCCACGTGTTCGACGCGGCGAGCGGCATCCGCCTCGCCGCCTGACGTTCCGATCCGACATCGGACGCGATGACGTCCACCACGGGAGGAGTGAACCATGAGTGAGATCAAGCGGCGCAAGTTCCTGCAATCGTCGGCGGCGGTCGCCGCCGGGGCCGCGGTCGGCCCGTTCATCTGGGTGAAGGACGCCAACGCGCAGTGGAGCAACACGCCGGAGAAGGGCGCGAAGCTGCGGGTGCTCCGCTGGAGCCGCTTCGTCCAGGGCGACATCGACCGCTACATGGTCAACGTCAAGGCGTTCCAGGACAAGTACGGCATCGAGGTGCGCGTCGACAGCGAAGGCTGGGAGGACGTGCGCCCGAAGGCCGCGGTGGCGGCGAACACCGGCGCCGGACCGGACATCATCCTGTCGACCAACGACGACGCGAACCTCTATCCGGAGAAGCTCGTCGACGTCACCGACGTCTGCAACTACCTGGGCGCCAAGTACGGCGGCTGGTACCCGGTGTGCGACCCGTACCTGCGGCCGGACGGCAAGAAGTGGATCGGCGTCCCGCTCGGCGTGGCCGGCGTGTGCATGGTCTACCGGCAGAGCCACATGAAGGCGGCCGGCTTCGACGAGTTCCCGAAGGACACCGACGGCTTCCTGAAGCTGTGCAAGGCGCTGAAGGACAAGGGCACGCCGTCGGGCTTCGCGCTCGGCAACGCGACCGGCGACGGCAACACGTGGTGCCAGTGGCTGGTGTGGGCGTTCGGAGGCAAGCTCGTCGACGCCAACAACAAGGTCGTGATCGACTCTCCGGAGACGATCAAGGCGCTCGAGTACGTGCGCGAGCTGTACGGCACGTTCGTGCCGGGCACCCTGTCGTGGCTCGACCCGAACAACAACAAGGCGTTCCTCGACGGGCAGGTCTCGCTGACCAACAACGGCATCTCGATCTACTACGCGGCGAAGAACTCGCAGGACCCGAAGGTCAAGGAGATGGCCGCCGACATCTACCACGCGAACATGCCGATCGGGCCGGTCGGGCGGGCAACGGAGTTCCAGCTGTTCTTCAACCAGATGATCTTCCGCTACACGAAGTACCCGAAGGCGGCCAAGGAGTTCCTGCGCTTCATGATGGAGGCCGAGCAGATGGACCCGTGGGTGCAGGCGGCGATCGGCTACGTGACGCCGGCGCTCAAGTACTACGAGAAGAACCCGATCTGGACGGTCGACCCGAAGCACACGCCGTACCGCAACTCGATGGTCAACATGGTCCCGTCGGGTCACGCCGGCAAGATGGGCTACGCGTCGGCCGGTGCGCTGTCGGACTTCATCGTCGTCAACATGGTCGCGGAGGCAGCGTCCGGGTCGAAGACGCCGAAGGAAGCCGCCGAGCGCGCGCAGAAGCGGGCGGAGCGGTACTACAAGGTTTGACGCTGTTCGTCGCCGGATCGACGTGCGGTCGCGCCGCCCCTCACCCCAACCCTCTCCCCGCTGCGCGGGGAGAGGAGAGGATCTGCGACATCGCATCTGCGCCAACGCATACGTCAACGCACCTGTGTCAACGCATCCGCACGACGTCCGCACCGGCGGATGCGGCGCCGAACGCCCGGCATCCCTCTCCTCTCCCCGCCAGGAGAGGGCCGGGGTGAGGGGCGCCCGCGGATGAACGACTGATGCCCGCCCACACCTCGGCGCTAGCCCGCGCCCTCGACAACCGCCACCTGCTCGGCGCGCTGTTCATGGTGCCGGCAGGCGCGCTGCTGCTCGTGTTCCTCACCTATCCGCTCGGACTGGGAACGTGGCTCGGCTTCACCGACGCCAAGATCGGCCGCGGCGGCGAATGGGTCGGCCTCGACAACTTCCGCTTCCTCTGGGGCGACGACGTCACGCGCCTCGCGCTGTTCAACACGCTGTTCTACACGGCGGTCGCGAGCATCATCAAGTTCGGCCTCGGCCTCTGGCTCGCGCTGCTGCTGAACAAGCACCTGCCGTTCAAGGCGTTCTTCCGCGCGATCGTGCTGCTGCCCTTCATCGTCCCGACCGCGCTGTCGGCGATCGCGTTCTGGTGGATCTACGACGCGCAGTTCTCGGTGGTGAGCTGGACGCTGGTCAAGCTCGGCGTGATCGACCGCTACATCGACTTCCTCGGCGACCCGTGGATGGCCCGCTTCTCGACGATCGCCGCCAACATCTGGCGCGGCGTGCCGTTCGTCGCGATCTGCCTCCTGGCCGGCCTGCAGACGATCTCGCCGTCGTACTACGAGGCGGCGAGCCTCGACGGCGCGTCGGACTGGCAGCAGTTCCGCTACGTGACGCTGCCGCTGCTGACGCCGATCATCGCCGTCGTGATGACGTTCTCGGTGCTGTTCACTTTCACCGACTTCCAGCTCATCTACGTGCTGACCCGCGGCGGGCCGCTCAACGCCACGCACCTGATGGCCACGCTCTCGTTCCAGCGCGCGATCCCCGGCGGCAGCCTGGGCGAGGGCGCGGCGATCGCCACGGCGATGGTGCCGTTCCTGCTGGCGGCGATCCTCGTCTCGTACTTCGGGCTGCAGCGCCGCGCGTGGCAGCAGGGGGGGGCGGACAAGTGACGCAGCAGGGCGCCACGCCGGAAGCCGTCGACTCGCGCGGGATGGACTACCTCGTCTCGCTGCCCCGGCGGGTCGTGACGCTCTACGTGCCGCTCGGGGCGTTCCTGTTCGTGCTGCTGTTCCCGTTCTACTGGATGGCGGTCACGACGTTCAAGCCGAACGAGGAGCTGCTGTCGCGCGAGGGCAACCCGTTCTGGGTGAAGAACCCCACGCTCGCGCACGTGAAGAAGCTGCTGTTCGACACCGCGTACCCCGACTGGCTGTGGAACACGATGCTGGTGGCCGTGGTCGCGACGTTCCTGTCGCTCGTCGCCAGCGTGCTCGCCGCCTACGCGATCGAGCGGCTGCGCTTCCGCGGCGCGCGCTACGTCGGCATGAGCATCTTCCTCGCGTACCTCGTGCCGCCGTCGATCCTGTTCATCCCGCTCGCCACGATCATCTACCAGGCGGGCCTCTTCGACACGCGGCTGGCGCTGATCCTGACCTACCCGACGTTCCTCGTGCCGTTCTGCACGTGGCTGCTGATGGGCTACTTCAAGTCGATCCCGTACGAGCTCGAGGAGTGCGCGCTGATCGACGGCGCCTCGCGGCTGCAGATCCTCGTGAAGATCGTGCTGCCGCTGGCGGTGCCGGGGCTGATCTCCGCCGGCATCTTCGCCTTCACGCTGTCGTGGAACGAGTTCATCTACGCGCTGACGTTCGTGTCGTCGTCGGAGGTGAAGACCGTGCCCGTCGCCGTGGTGACCGAGCTGGTCGAGGGCGACGTCTACCACTGGGGCTCGCTGATGGCCGGCGCGCTGCTGGGGTCGCTGCCGGTGGCCATCCTGTACTCGTTCTTCGTCGAGTACTACGTGTCGGGCCTCACCGGCGCCGTCAAGGAGTAGCGGCGCCCGGCCGCCCGCGGCGGGCGTAGAATACCCGGCTTCGCCGCACGCACGGAGCAGACGAGCGCCATGAACACGATCCACGACACCATCCGCGAGCAGGTCACGCAGCACCCGGTCGTCCTCTACATGAAGGGCACGCCGCAGTTCCCGCAGTGCGGGTTCTCCGCCACGGTCGCCGAGATCCTCAAGCGCTGCGGCGTCACCAGCTACTACTCGGTCAACGTCCTGGCCGACGACGAGATTCGCCAGGGCATCAAGGAGTACGCGAACTGGCCGACCATCCCGCAGCTGTACGTGAACGGGGAGTTCGTCGGCGGCTGCGACATCGTCCGCGAGATGTACGCGAGCGGCGAGCTGCAGAAGATGCTGCCTCCGCAGACCGCCTGACGGGCGGCACGCGCGACAGCGAAGGTGACGGGGCCGCCGGCGAGCGGCCCCTTTTTTCGACCTCGCGGCGGCCGCCAGGGCCGCCCGCGGGACCGGCGAAGGGGGAGATCCGATGGAAGCGCTGAAGACCGCAAGCGACACGCTGTTCATCCTGCTGGGCGCGATCATGGTGCTGGCGATGCACGCCGGCTTCGCGTTCCTCGAACTGGGCACCGTGCGCAAGAAGAACCAGGTGAACGCGCTGGTCAAGATCATCGTCGACTTCGCCGTCTCGACGATCGCGTACTTCTTCGTCGGGTACGCGGTCGCCTACGGCGTCAACTTCTTCACCGGCGCCGAGGCGCTGGCGGCGAAGAACGGCTACGACCTCGTCAAGTTCTTCTTCCTGCTGACGTTCGCCGCGGCCATCCCCGCGATCGTCTCGGGAGGCATCGCCGAGCGCGCGAAGTTCAACCCGCAGCTCGCCGCGACGTTCATGCTGGTCGGCTTCGTCTACCCGTTCTTCGAGGGCATCGCGTGGAACCAGCACTTCGGCGTGCAGGCGTGGCTCAAGTCCGCGTTCGGCGAGGAGTTCCACGACTTCGCCGGCAGCGTCGTCGTCCACGCGGTCGGCGGCTGGATCGGCCTCACGGCCGTGCTGTTGCTCGGCGCCCGCCGCGGGCGCTACTCGCGCGAGGGTGGCGTCGCCGCGCACCCGCCGTCGTCGATCCCCTTCCTGGCGCTGGGCGCCTGGGTGCTGTCGGTCGGCTGGTTCGGCTTCAACGTGATGTCGGCGCAGACGCTCGACAAGATCTCGGGGCTGGTCGCGATGAACTCGCTGCTGGCGATGGCCGGCGGCACCATCGCCGCGTTCGTGGCCGGCCGCAACGACCCGGGCTTCGTGCACAACGGGCCGCTCGCCGGACTGGTCGCCGTCTGCGCGGGTTCGGACGTGATGCATCCGCTGGGCGCGCTCGCCACGGGCCTCGTGGCCGGTGGCCTCTTCGTGTTCCTGTTCACGCAGACGCAGAACCGCTGGAAGATCGACGACGTGCTCGGCGTGTGGCCGCTGCACGGCGTGTGCGGCGCCTGGGGCGGGCTCGCCGCCGGCATCTTCGGCGCGAAGGCGCTGG
>JBGAMF010000153.1:0-7166 GCA_044223185.1 Casimicrobiaceae bacterium
GGGACGGCCGCAGGACGACGTGCACGGTGGGCGGCAGGCGCATGCCGCCCATTGGACCCGCCGGCGGCGCGCGCCGCCATCGGCCGTTCGGCCGAGCGCCCGGTCAGGTCAGGCGGACGCGCCCGCCCTGGCCTTCTCCGCCAGCGCGAGCCACGTCTCGACGACGGTGTCCGGGTTGAGCGACATGCTCTCGATCCCGCGCTCGACCAGCCACTGCGCGAGGTCCGGGTGGTCGGACGGCCCCTGCCCGCAGATGCCGACGTACTTGCCGCGCCGCTGGCACGCCTCGATCGCCAGCGCCAGCATCGCCTTCACCGCGTCGTCGCGCTCGTCGAACGTGGCGGCGATCGGCCCGCCGGAGTCGCGGTCGACCCCCAGCGTCAGCTGCGTCATGTCGTTGCTGCCGATCGAGAAGCCGTCGAAGTGGTCGAGGAAGCGGTCGGCGAGGATCGCGTTGGACGGCAGCTCGCACATCATCACCACGCGCAGGCCGTTCTCGCCGCGCTGAAGCCCGTTCTGCGCAAGCAGCTCCAGCACGCGCTGCGCCTCCGTCAGCGTGCGCACGAAAGGCACCATCAGCTCGACGTTGGTGAAGCCCATGTCGTCGCGCACGCGCTTCATCGCCGCGCACTCGAGCGCGAAGCAGTCGTAGAACTCGGGCGCGATGTAGCGCGACGCGCCGCGGAAGCCCAGCATCGGGTTCTCCTCGTGCGGCTCGTAGCGCTCGCCGCCCACGAGGTTCGAGTACTCGTTGGACTTGAAGTCGGACAGCCGCACGATGACCTTCTTCGGGAAGAACGCGGCGGCGATAGTCGCCACGCCTTCGGCGACCTTCTCGACGTAGTACGCGGTCGGGCTCGCGTAGGCGGCGATGCGCGCCTCGATCTCGCGGCGCAGCTCGGGCGGCTGCGTGGCGAGCTCCAGCAGCGCCTTCGGGTGGATGCCGACGTTGCGGTTGATGATGAACTCGAGCCGCGCGAGGCCCACCCCCTCGTTGGGCAGCCGCTGGAACTCGAAGGCGAGCTCGGGGTTGCCGACGTTCATCATGATCTTCGTCGGCGCCGGCGGCATGCGGTCGAGCGCCACGTCGACGATCTCGACCGGCAGCAGGCCGGCGTACACGTGGCCGGTGTCGCCCTCCGCGCAGCAGACGGTGACCTCCGCACCGTCGGCGAGCGTGCGCGTCGCGTCGCCGCAGCCGACCACCGCCGGGATGCCCAGCTCGCGCGCGATGATCGCGGCGTGGCAGGTGCGGCCGCCGCGGTTGGTGACGATGGCCGCCGCGCGCTTCATCACCGGCTCCCAGTCGGGGTCGGTCATCTCGGTGACCAGCACGTCGCCCGCCGCGACGCGCGCCATCTCGGACGCGGACGCGACGAGCCGCACCCGGCCCTGCCCGATCTTCTGGCCGATCGCGCGGCCCGACGCCAGCACCTCCGACCGGCCCTTCAGCCGATAACGGCGCAGCCGCTCGGCGGATTCCTCCTGCGACTTCACCGTCTCCGGCCGCGCCTGCAGGACGTAGAGCTGCCCGTCGCGGCCGTCGCGGCCCCACTCGATGTCCATCGGCCGGCCGTAGTGCCGCTCGATCGTGACGGCGGCGCGGGCCAGCGCCTCGGCCTCGCCGTCGGTGATCGAGAAGCGCAGGCGCTCGTCGGAGGGCACCTCGACGGTCGCCGTCGACTTGCCGGCGGCGCGGCCTTCGGCGAACACCATCTTCAGCGCCTTGCCGCCGACGGTCTTGCGCAGGATCGCCGGGCGTCCCGCGGCGAGGTTGCGCTTGTCGACGTAGAACTCGTCGGGGTTGACCGACCCCTGCACCACGGTCTCGCCCAGGCCGTAGGCGGCAGTGATGAACACGACCTGGTCGAAGCCCGACTCGGTGTCCAGCGTGAACATGACGCCGGAGGCGCCAAGGTCGCTGCGGACCATCCGCTGCACGCCGGCGGAGAGCGCGACGTCGGCGTCGGCGAAGCCCTTGTGCACGCGATACGCGATGGCCCGGTCGTTGTAGAGGGACGCGAATACCTCGTGTATCGCGTGAATAATGTTGTCTATTCCACTGATATTGAGGAATGTTTCCTGCTGACCAGCGAACGAGGCGTCGGGCAGGTCCTCGGCGGTGGCCGACGAGCGCACGGCAAACGACGCGCTCGCGTCGTCCCCGGCCAGCGTGGCGAACGCCGCCCGGATGTCCTGTTCAAGCGCCGGCGGCAGCGGCGCCGCCGCGATCCAGCCGCGAATCTCCGCCCCGGCCTGCGCCAGCGCCGTCACGTCGTCGACGTCGAGGGCGCAGAGGCGCAGGGCGATGCGCCCGGCCAGCCCCTGATGGCCGAGGAACTCGCGGAACGCGGTGGCCGTCGTGGCGAAGCCGCCGGGGACGCGGATGCCGGCCCCCGCCAGCTGGCCGATCATCTCGCCCAGCGAGGCGTTCTTGCCGCCGACCTCCTCCACGTCGGTCATGCGCAGGCGTTCGAACGGAATCACCCGGGGGGTGGCGGTCGTCATGGCGGGCTCGCGAAGTGGAGAAATGACGCGCCGCGGGACGGTTCGCGGCGGCCGTCGCCATTTTACCCCTCCGCTCGGTGGCGGCCACGCCGTGCTGCAGCGCATGATCGCGTCGCCCGGGCAGCAACGAAAACGGCCGCGCGAGGCGGCCGTCGGCGGGGAAACGCGACCCGGTCAGGGCTGCGGTTCGCGCGGCTGCGTCGTCGTCACGTCGTCCAGGTCGTCTTCGCCCTGGCCGTCGCCGGCCAGGTTCACGCCCGAGTCCGGCCCGTGGCGGTGGCGGCTCTTCACCGCCCGGCGCAACGTCCGGTAGAGGTCGGGGTGGGACTCCTTGAGGTAGGCGATGATCTCGAAGTCGACTCGCTTCACCTGCGACAGGTCGAGCTGCTCCACGTGAACAAGCCGCAGCAACTCCTTGACCGGACGAGGCATTTCCCGACCGCTCTCGTAGCGCGAGCCGCCGCTTTGCGTCACGCCGATCTGCGTCCAGAACTGCTCCTGGTTCATGCCGAGCCGCCGCCGGATCTCGCGGGGGTTGAGGACGCGGTCGAGGATTTTCACGTTGGGAAGACCTTACGCTGGGACGCGGTGGCGGGACTGCGCGGCGGCACCGTGACCGCCACCGCGCTATACCATTGGCATATTTTTGATCGGATCCCGCGTCGTTGCAAGCAAAACCGGACGAACGGCGACGACGCGCGTCATAGCGTCGCGGCCGCGCCACGCCCTCCGGTGCGGCTGTAGATTACGCCAGTTTGTGGGCAACAGGGTAGCGGAAGCGTCTTCTGCTACGATCGTCCCGATTTCCCCACGGTTCCCCGACGCGACCCGCGCCCGCACCGGACGGGCTGCCGCCATGCCCCGCTACGATCTCCATGCGCACTCGACGTACTCGGACGGCCTGCTCGCCCCGGCCGCGCTGGTTGCGCGGGCCGCTGCGCGCGGCGTCGACGTCCTGGCCCTGACCGACCACGACGACACCGGCGGGCTCGCCGAAGCCGCCGCTGCCGCGGATGCGTGCGGCCTCACGCTCGTCGCCGGCGCCGAGCTCTCGGTGAGCTGGGAAGTGCACACGATCCACGTGGTCGCGCTGGCCATCGACCCGGCCAACCGCGTCCTCGACGACGGGCTCGCGGCCATCCGCAGCGGGCGCGACGCGCGCGCGCAGCGGATCGCCGAGTCGCTCGCGCGCGCGGGCATCCCCGGCGCCTACGAAGGCGCGCGGCGCTACGTCACCAGCGAGCGGCTGATCTCGCGCTCGCACTTCGCGCGCTTCCTGGTCGAGGCGGGCCACGCGCGCGAGGTCAAGGACGTGTTCCGGAAGTACCTGACCGTCGGCAAGCCCGGCTACGTGGCGCACACGTGGGCGAGCCTGCCCGACGCCATCGCGTGGATCCACGCGGCCGGCGGGCTGGCCGTGCTCGCCCACCCGGGCCGCTATCGCGTGACCGCCACCGGCATGCGCCGGCTGCTTTCCGACTTCCGTGCCGCCGGCGGCGACGCCATCGAGGTGCTGTCGCCGTCGCACACGGCCGCGCAGTGCGCCGAGTACGCCACGCACGCGCGCACGTTCGGCTTCCTGGCCTCGGCCGGGACCGACTACCACGGGCCGGGCGAGTCGTGGCTCGACCTGGGCGACCTGCCCGAACTGCCGGCCGGCGTCGTGCCGGTCTGGTCGCGCTGGTAGCGCCGCCGTGCCGACCCGTCGCACCGTCTTCTTCCTGTCCGACCGCACCGGCATCACCGCCGAGATGCTGGGCGCGTCGCTGCTGACGCAGTTCGAGGACTTCTCGTTCCGGCGCGTGACGATCCCGTTTGTCGACTCGGAGGAGCGCGTCGGCGAGGCGATCCGGCAGGTCAACGAGACCGCCGCGCGCGAAGGCAAGCGGCCGATCGTCATCAGCTCCATCGTCGACGAGGCGATGAGCGAGCGGATCCGCCGCGAGGCCGACGCGCTGACGCTCGACTTCTTCCAGTTCTTCATCCAGCCGCTCGAGGGCGAGCTGGGGGCGAAGAGCTCGCACGCCGCCGGCCGCTCGCACGGCATCGCCGACAGCCACGTCTACTTCGCGCGGATGGAGGCGATCAACTTCACGCAGGCGCACGACGACGGCGCGTCGACGCGCGACCTCGGGAAGGCGCAGGTGATCCTGGTCGGCGTGTCCCGTTGCGGCAAGACGCCGACGTCGCTCTACCTCGCGCTGCAGTTCGGCATCCGCGCCGCGAATTTTCCGCTCACGCCGGACGACTTCACCGACCGCAAGCTGCCGGCTTCGGTGCAGCCGTTCCGCGACAAGCTGTTCGGCCTCACGATCCAGCCGGAGCGGCTGCGCGAGATCCGCGAGGAACGGCGGCCGCACTCGAAGTACGCGGCGCTCGACAACTGCCGCCACGAAGTGCGCGAGGCCGAGGCGATGATGACCCGCGAGCGCATCCCGATGCTCGACACGACGACCAAGTCGATCGAGGAGATCGCCACGACGATCCTGCACCGCGGCAAGCTCGAGCGGCGGATCTTCTGACGGCGCGTCGCGCCCCGCCGGCCCCGCGTCAGTTGAGCTTTAGCGTCTTGAGAAAGCCCTTGTTGAACTCGTACTGGTCGCTCACGAATTTCGCGAACGCGTCGCCGCTCTCGTAGGCCACCGTCGTCGAGTACTTGTCGCGGAACTCGGCGATCACCGCGGGGTCGGTGAGCACCTTGTGCGTCGCGGCGTCGAGGCGGGCCTTGACGGCATCCGTGACGCGGGCCGGCGCGGCCACGGACAGGAACGACGCCTTGCGGCTCTTCGTGCGCGCGGTGGAGTCCTGCCTGCGCGTGCGCAACCCGTGGGCGAGTGCCGCCGCCCGCCTGGGCGCGGTGGCCTTCGTCCGCCGCTTCGGCTCGACGCAAAATGCGCACCTGCACTTTCACTGCGTGGACATCGCCGGTGTGTTCGACTCCGCCGTCGCGGACGGGGTCGTCTTCCATGTCGCTACGGGCCTCGATGCCGCCGCCATCACCCGGGTGCAGGCGCAGCTGCGCCGGCGGCTGTAGTGCGCGTTCGTGCGCCGCGGCCGGCTGCTGACGCGCAGGCGATGGGGCAATGGGCGCACGGCGGCGGCTTCTCGGTCGATGCGTCGCTACGCATCGAGGCCGAGGACCGTACCGGCCGCGAGCGGCTGTTGCGCCATTGAGCCCGGCCACGCTTCGCTCTGGAGCGGCTGCGCGAGCGCGATCCCGAGCACCTGCTCTACGCGAGCGCCAAGCGCAGTCCGGGTGGGAACGGTCCGCAGCTCCTGACTCCGCTGCAGTTGCTCGATCGCCTCGCCTCACTCGGCCCGCCGCCGAACCGGCGCATCGGCGTACCGCCCGTTTCGCTTGGGCCATGCCGCTCGCCCGCATCTACGAAGTGTTTCCGCTGGCGTGCCCGCGGTGTGGCGTCCAGATGAGGATCATCGACTTCGACACCGGCCCGCCAACCCTCCGCAACCTCCTCCGCCACCTCGGCGAACCTACCGCACCACCACCCATCGCCCCGGCCCGCGGCCCGCCGCCGTGCGACCTGCCCGATGCCCCGACCGGTGCGGCAACCCCCACGCCCAGCCGGCGCCCGAGTTCGAGTTCGATCAATGCATCACTTGGTAACGCCCAGCGTCGACCGCCCGCTACGGGTGACGCCGGGCCGGTGCGTGCCCACGGCCACCGGAACTGGATGATCGACTACCCGGCGAACATCAAGGTCGGCGACACCTACTGGGCGTCCGAGATGATGGACGCCTTCTTGCGCATCCAGAACATCAAGCGCTGCACGTTCAACGTCCCCAGCTACAAGACCGACGCCGAACTGGACGCAGTCTTCGAGGAGCGCAAGAAGGCCGGCACGCTCAATCCGCTGGCGCAGAAGCACGGCCCTTGGCGTCGCTGCGGTACGCGAGCCAGAGCAGGGCGAACCCGATCGCCGGAATCAGGAAGTCGGTGTACAGGATCGTGCCGGCGTTGCCGGGCGCCATGTTGTGCGTGGTCAGGATCTGGTAGACGTGGCCGATGCCCGCGCCGACCAGGAAGCACGCGGGCCCGGCGATCGCCGCGAGACGCACCTCCCAGCCCCGGCGCCATGCGATGAATCCCACCACGGCGAAGCCCAAGCTCGCAAGGCCGACCTCGATCTGGAACGGACTGTCGTCCCAGCCGATGAGTCGGGCAATCATCTCGTGGAACACGACGTGCATGAAGGCGTTGAACAACATCGACACGCCGATCGAGAAGAACAGGAACCAGCGCAGCAGCTGCTCGTAGACGTACGGCCGCGGAACTGGCCTGGGGTGGCGCGCGATCGCAATGCCGGAAGCCACGAGCCCCAACACGAAGCAGGTGACGGTGAAATTGCCGAGGAGGAGGAACAGGGCGGTGCGCATGGAAGCTCCTATTGCCTGTTGCGCTTCGGCCAGTCGTCCACGTCCTCGAGGGTGCGGATGACGCGCGTGCGCTTGCCGCCGCCGCACCTCTCCATCTGGAACAGGATGGGATAGCGCTCGGCGAGCGCCGCGCGCGCCTTGACTTCCTCGTCGGACACGAGGAGCTTGCCGTCGTCGCGGCCTACGTCGTGCCAGATGCCCTTGTCGTACTCGTACCCGATCTTGAACCTGGTGGCCACGGTAAGCTCGCCGGGAAGGAGTGA
>JBGAMF010000154.1:0-7160 GCA_044223185.1 Casimicrobiaceae bacterium
GGCCCGGAGATCTGGGACGACACCGACGGCAACGTCGACGTGTTCGTCGCCGGCGTGGGCACCGGCGGGACGATCACCGGCGTGGCGCGCTACTTCAAGGTCAAGCGGGGCAGGCCGGTCGTGACGGTGGCCGTGGAACCCGAGGCTAGCCCGCTGCTCACGCAGACGCGGGCGGGGCTGCCCCTCACGCCAGCCCCGCACAAGATCCAGGGCATCGGCGCCAACTTCGTGCCGCAGGTGCTGGACCTGTCGCTGGTCGACGCCGTCGAGACCGTTTCCAACGACGAGGCGATCCTCTATGCGCGCCGGCTGGCACGCGAGGAAGGTCTGCTGTCGGGCATTTCGTGCGGCGCGGCGACGGCCGTCGCGGCGCGCCTCGCCAGGCGGCCGGAGTACGCCGGCAAGACGATCGTCGTCGTGCTTCCCGACTCGGGCGAGCGCTACCTGAGCACCGCGCTGTTCGAGGGAATGTTCGACGCCGCCGGCCTGCCGGCCTGACGCTGCCGTCGCCGCCCGTCGCGTCACCGGCCACGGCTCCCGGCTACTTCGCCGCCCGGGCCTCCGCGCTGGCGCGCACGTCGCCCTTCGCGGCCGGGCCGGCGCCCCTGGCGTCCGTCTTCGTGCCGGCGGCCGTCGCGGCGACCCGCGCCTGCGGCGCGCCGACCGTGACGTCGTTGCGCAGCTTTTCCATGCGCTTGGCACCGATGCCCTTGACGTTGCGCAGGTCTTCGACGGTCTTGAACGGGCCGTGGGCCTTCCGGTGGTCGACGATGGCCTGGGCCTTCACCGGACCGACGCCCGGCAACGCGACGAGCTCCTCCGCGGTGGCGGTGTTGATGTTGACGGCCGCGGCGGCGCCGGGCACGAGGCCGAGTTGCGTCACGAGCGCCAGCGCGAGCGCCCACAGAAGCTTGGTCATGGCATACCTCCGTACGTGATTGGCGGGCCGCTGCTCGCGCCACGCGCCCCTCACGGGCACCGCAGCGGGCAGCGCACCCTCACGTTACGGGCGAGGCGCCGTGACCCGCCATCAGCCGTTCGACGTACGCAGCCACACCCTCCTCCACCGGCGCCATCGGCAGGCGGCAGCCGGCCCCGCGCAGCAGCGAGAGGTCGGCCTGCGTGTAGCTCTGGTACTTGCCGACAAGCTGCTGCGGGAACGCGACGTACTCGATCGCACCCTCGCGCACGAGCTCGGCGAGCGTCGCCGGCGGCCGGCCGTCGGCTCTCCGGCAGGCGTTCACCGTCGCCACCGCGACGTCGTTGAACGACTGCGCCCGCCCGGTGCCGAGGTTGAAGATCCCCGAACGCTCGGGGTGGTCGAGGAACTCGAGGTTGACCGCGACGACGTCGGCGACCGCCACGAAGTCGCGCCGCTGCTCGCCGGCGGCGTAGCCGCCCGAGCCCTCGAACAGCCGCACGCGGCCGTCGGCCCGGTACTGGTGGAAGAAGTGGAACGCGACCGAGGCCATGCGGCCCTTGTGCTGCTCGCGCGGGCCGTACACGTTGAAATAGCGGAAGCCCGCGACCTGCGCCGTGCGCTCGGGCAGCACGCGCCGCACGTACTCGTCGAACAGGAACTTCGAGTAGCCGTAGACGTTGAGCGGCGCCTCGTGCTCGCGGCGCTCGACGAACGTCGTGCCCGCGCCGTACACGGACGCGCTCGACGCGTAGAGCAGCGGGATGTCGTTGTTCTGGCAGTGGTCGAGCAGTGCGACCGAGTACCGGTAGTTGTTGCGCATCATGTACCGGCCGTCGGTCTCCATCGTGTCCGAGCACGCGCCCTGGTGCAGGATGGCCGCCACGTCGTCGTCGAAGTCGCCGGCGGCGAGGCGCGCGAGGAACTCCTCCTTGTCGAGGTAGTCGGCGATCGCGCAGTCGGCGAGGTTGCGGAACTTGTCCGCCTTCGCGAGGTTGTCGACGGCGATGATGTCGGTCTCGCCGCGGTCGTTCAGCCCGCGGACGATGTTCGACCCGACGAAGCCGGCAGCGCCGGTGACGATCGTGTACACGATGCGGACTCCCCTCTTCCTAGAGCTCGAGGTCGACGCTGCCGACCTCGCTCGTCACGAACGGCACGCGCGGCGCGACCGCGCACAGGAGCTCGTAGCCGACGGTCGCCGCGGCGCTCGCGACGTCGTCGACCGGGAGCCCTTCCCCCCACAGCACGACCGGGCTGCCGACGCGCGCCTCCGGCACGTCGGAGAGGTCGACGGTGACCATGTCCATCGACGGGCGCCCGGCCATGCGCACCTTCCTGCCGCAGACGAGCACCGGCGTGCCGTTCGGCGCGTGGCGCGGGTAGCCGTCGGCGTAGCCGCAGGCGATCACGCCGACCCGGTGCGGACGCGACGCCGTGTACGTCGCCCCGTAGCCGACGCTTTCGTTGGCCTTCAAGTCCTGCACGGCGATGAGCGCCGAGCGCAGCGTCATGACCGGCTTCAGGCCGAGCATGTCGGCGGTGTCGTAGGCGAGCGGCGTGGCGCCGTACAGCATGATGCCGGGGCGCACGATGTCGCCGCCGACGTCGGGGAAGCGGACGATGCCCGCCGAGTTGGCCAGCGAGCGCGGGTACGGCAGGCCGCGGCACGCGTGCTCGAAGACCTTCAGCGGCTCGCGGATGCCGTCGTCCTCGTCGGCGCGCGCGAAGTGCATCATCAGCCGCAGCGCGGCGACCGACGGCGACGACGCCAGGCGCCGGCACGCGGCGGCAACCTCCGCCGGGCGGAAGCCCAGCCGGTTCATGCCGGTGTTGACCTTGACGAACACCTCGAGCGGCCGCGGCAGCACGGCGGACTCGAGCATCCGCACCTGCTCCATGTCGTGCACGGCGGTGGCGAGCCGCCGCTGCGCGAACTCCGGCAGCTCCGTCTCGGAGAAGAACCCCTCCAGCATCAGGATGCGCCGCGTGTAGCGCCGCTCGCGCAGCTCGAAGGCGGCGTCCGGCTCGACCAGCGCGAGCCCGTCCGCGTCCTCGAGCGCGGGCAGCACGCGCGCGAGGCCGTGCCCGTAGGCGTTGGCCTTGACCACGGCCAGCACCTGGGTCCCGGGCGCCTGCGCCCGCACGCGCGCCAGGTTGGCGCGCAACGCGGCGAGGTTGACCTGGGCGTACAGTGGGCGCGCCATGCGGTGCGGGTCGGGGAGCGTTGGTTCGGCCGGATGCGCGGGCCGCGGCGACAGCGCCCGTCGCCGGAATGCTGCGCCGCGGCGACGGGGCCCGCGCGCAAACATGGTATAAAGCGCGGGCCGCGCGACGACGTCCATTATAACCATCCGATCGGCGCGGTCCGTTCCGGCCCGCCTGTCGAACGCGGGGTCCATCCCGCCGCGCACGGCGCATCCGACCGCTCGAGGAAATGAAGGCCGGCTTCTACACGATCATGGCGGCGCAGTTCTTCTCGTCGCTCGCCGACAATGCGCTGCTGATCGCCGCGATCGCGTTGCTCCGGATGATGGAGGAGCCGCCGTGGATGACGCCGGCGCTGAAGCAGTGCTTCGTCGTCTCGTACGTGGTGCTGGCGCCGCTGGTGGGGGCGTTCGCCGACTCGATGCCGAAGGGCCGCGTGATGCTGATCACCAACGCCATCAAGGTGGTCGGCTGCATGCTGATGCTGTTCAGCCTGCACCCGCTGCTCGCCTACGCCGTCGTGGGCTTCGGCGCCGCCGCGTACTCGCCGGCCAAGTACGGCATCCTGACCGAACTGCTGCCGGCCAAGCAGCTGGTCGTCGCCAACGGCTGGATCGAGGGCACGACGGTCGCCTCGATCATCCTCGGCGTGCTGACCGGCGGCCTGCTGGTCAGCGACCGCGCCGCGGCGTTCATGCTGGGCTTCGACATCCCCCGCATCGAGACGGGCATCGACACGCCGCCGGAGGCGGCGATCCTCATCATCTCCCTGTTCTACGTGATCGCGGCGGTGTTCAACTGGTTCATACCGGACACCGGCGTCGACCACCGCGTGCCGAGCAAGAACCCGTTCTTCCTGATCCGCGAGTTCGCGCACTGCGTCGTGCTGCTGTGGCGCGACCGGCTGGGCCAGATCTCGCTGGCCACGACGACGCTGTTCTGGGGCGCCGGCGCCACGCTGCAGTTCATCGTCATCGACTGGGCCGCGAAGGCGCTCGGCTACAACCTGTCGCAGGCGACGTCGCTGCAGGGCGTGGTCGCCGCGGGCATTGCCGTCGGCGCCGTGCTCGCGGCACGCTTCGTCTCCCTGCGCAAGTCGGTGTCGGTGCTGCCGATCGGCGTCGCGATGGGACTCATCGTCATCGCGATGATCTTCGTCACCAACCTCCCGGTCGCGATCGTCCTGATGGTCGCCATCGGCGCCTGCGCCGGCTTCTTCGTCGTTCCCATGAACGCGCTGCTGCAGCACCGCGGCCACGTGCTGATGGGCGCCGGCCACTCGATCGCCGTGCAGAACTTCAACGAGAACATCGGCATCCTCGTCATGGTCGGCATGTACCTGTTCATGGTCCGCGGCGGCATGAGCGTCAACCGCGCGATCGTGATGTTCGGGCTGTTCGTCGCCGCGACGATGCTGCTCGTGCTGTGGCGGCACCTGCACAACCAGTCCAAGGGCGACTCGATGCGCCTCATCCCGGAAGAGGGCGACGGGCGGCAGCACTAGCGCGACGCGATCGAGTCGCTGCGCGACTCGATCGCGAAGCAGGTCAGCACGGAAAGCTTCGGGCGGCCGGGCGCTTTCCGTGTAGAAACTGCACGAAGCGCGCCGATCAAAGGCGCTTCGCGCCGGTTCGGTAGCGCGCGCATGCGCGCTGAAAGCCTCCGATGGATTTTGCGCCGGGCACCGGCCTCCGACTGGGCTGTCAGCCTGCATGCGCGCGCTACCGAGCGGGGAGCGAAGCGACCTGCGAACCGCGCGGTTCGTGCAGTTTCTACACGATCGGCGCCCGGCCGCCCGAAGCCGATCGTGCTGACCTCCTCGGCGGCGAATCGCGCCCGGGGGTGCGCAGCACCCCGTCGCGCGATTCTTGGACGCTATCGCACGACCAGCACCGGCAGCTTGGAGTGCGTCAGGACCTTGGTCGTCTCGCTGCCGAGCAAGAGGCCGGTCAGGCCGCGCCGCCCGTGCGACGCCATGACGATCGCGTCGCACTTCGCCTTCTTGGCTGCGGCGAGGATCGCCTCCCACGGCGCCGAGGCGATCGCGTGCACGGTGCCGCACTCGACACCGGCGGCCTTCGCCTTGGCGAGCACGCGGTCGAGCACCTTGGTCGCCTCTTCCTTCGCGCGCTTCGTGTACTCGCGGCGGGAGATCATCTCGACGGCCACGCCTTCCGCATACACGGGCATCGGATAGTCCGGCGACGCGTGGAACACCGTGATCTTCGCCTTCAGTGCCTGCGCGAGCTCGAGCGCCTGCGTGACGGCCTTGTCGGAGAGCTTCGAGCCGTCGGTCGGAACCAGCAGGTTGGTGTACATGGGGTTCTCCATTCGCGTTGCCACGCCACCATCATACGCACGCTGCGTGCCGCCCGGTTGACACACGTCAACGGGCCCTTGGAGGCGAGACCGCGCGGCGTCCCGGCGCGGCGTACGCCGCGGCCCTCGCGGCGGACTGAACGGTCCGTGCCCCTTGCGCGGCGTCAACCTCCGCCGCCGGCGTCCGCTTGACCCGGGCACGCGCCGCAACATAGAGTCCAACTCATGCCGGCGCTCTCCGCCTTCGCCGCCGGCGCGCCCGCGGCCTCGCCCGGACCCGACACCGGCGCCGGCGCGACCTGCTACCACTGCGGTGCGCGCAATCCGCAGCCCGTCCGCTGGACCGCCGTCGTCGCCGGCGAGCAGCGCGCGTTCTGCTGCGCCGGCTGCCAGGCCGTCGCCGAGACGCTTCACGCGGCCGGGCTCGACGACCTGTACGCCGGCCGGTCGGCCGTCGCCGTCCGGCCCGAAGCGGAGGCCGACGACGACTGGGTGCGCTGGGGCGCGGCCGCGGAATCGGGCGGGCTCGTCCGCGCGCTGCCGGACGGCCGGCGCGAGGCGTCGCTGCTGCTAGAAGGGATGACCTGCGGCGCCTGCGTGCCGCTCGTCGAGTCCTGGGTCGGCCGGCAGCCGGGCGTCGCGGCGGCGAGCGTCAACTATGCGACGCGGCGCGCGCTCGTCGCGTGGGATCCGCACGCGACCAATCTGGCGGCCGTGCTGCGCGCGATCGCCGCCGTCGGCTACCGCGCGTTTCCCTACGACCCGGCGCGGCGCGAGGCGCTCGCGCGCCGGGAGCGGCGGACGCTGCTCACGCGGATGGCGATCGCGCTGCTCGCGATGATGCAGGTGATGATGTTCGCCGTCCCGGTCTACCTGTCGGATGACGGCGTCGCGCCCGAGCACCGCAGGCTGCTCGAGTGGGCGAGCTTCGTGCTCGCGCTGCCGGTGCTCTTCTACTCGGCCGCGCCGTTCTTCCTCGGCGCGTGGCGCGACCTCGTGCACCGGCGGCTCGGCATGGACGTGCCGGTGGTGCTGGGCCTCGTCGCCGCGTTCGCTGCCAGTGCGTGGTCGACATTCGGCGGCGGCGGCCCCGTCTACTACGACTCGGTCACGATGTTCGTCGCGCTGCTGCTGGTCGCGCGCTACGTCGAACTCGCGGCGCGGCAGCGGGCCGGCGACGCCATCGAGGCGATCGCGCGCCAGCGGCCGGACACCGCCGAGCGGCTCGCAGGATTCCCCGGCGACGCGACAGGCGAGACGGTCGCGGCCGCCACGCTCGCGCCGGGCGACGTCGTGCTCGTGCGGCCCGGCGCGCTCGTCCCGGCCGACGGCGAGGTGCTCGACGGCCGCTCGCACGTCGAGGAAGCGATGCTGACCGGCGAGAGCACGCCGCGGCCGCGCGCGCCCGGCGACCCGCTGTGGGCGGGCGCGGTCAACCGCGACAACGCGCTCGTCATGCGCGTGGCCGCCGCCGGCGAGGACACGCGGCTCGCGGCGATCCTGCGGCTGGCCGAGCGGGCGGCGGCGACGCGGCCCGCCGCCGTGAAGAGCGCCGACCGCGTCGCCGCGGTCTTCGTCGGCGCGCTGCTCGTGCTGGCCGCGGCCACCGCGGTGGCGTGGACCCTACACGATCCGGCGCGCGCGGTCGCGGTGACGTTCGCGGTGCTCGCGGTGTCGTGCCCGTGCGCGCTGGCGCTCGCCACACCCGCGGCGC
>JBGAMF010000022.1:0-46221 GCA_044223185.1 Casimicrobiaceae bacterium
CGCCCGCCGGAGAAGGGCCGGGGATGAGGGTGGTCCAAGTAGCGCCGACGCCCGCCGGAGAAGGGCCGGGGATGAGGGTGGTCCAAGTAGCGCCGACGCACGCCGGAGATGGGCCGGGGATGAGGGTGGTCCAAGTAGCGCCGACGCCCGCCGGAGAAGGGCCGGGGATGAGGGTGGTTCAAGTAGCGCCGACGCACGCCGGAGATGGGCCGGGGATGAAGGCGCCATGAGCACGGTCCGCCTCACCGCCGCGCAGGCGCTGGTCCGCTACCTCGCCGCGGTGCGCGCGCAGACGCCCGACGGCGTGCAGCCGCTCTTCGCCGGCGTGTTCGCGATCTTCGGCCACGGCAACGTCGCCGGCGTCGGCGAGGCGCTGTACGCGCACCGCGCGGAGCTGCCGACGTACCGCGCGCACAACGAGCAGGCGATGGCGCACGCGGCCATCGCCTACGCCAAGGCGCACTTCCGCCGCCGGATGATGGCGTGCACGACGTCGATCGGGCCCGGTGCCACCAACCTCGTCACCGCGGCGGCGCTGGCGCACGTCAACCGGCTGCCGGTGCTGCTCCTGCCGGGCGACGTCTTCGTCTCGCGCGCGCCCGACCCGGTGCTGCAGCAGGTCGAGGACTTCGCCGACGGCACGGTCACCGCCAACGACTGCCTCCGGCCGGTGTCGCGGTACTTCGACCGCATCGTGCATCCGGCGCAGCTCACGGAAGCGCTGCCGCAGGCGGTGCGCGTGCTGACCGACGCCGCGCTGTGCGGCCCGGTCACGCTGGCGCTGCCGCAGGACGTGCAGGCGATGGCGCACGACTACCCGGACGCGCTGTTCCGGCCGGACGTCGTGACGTTCGCCGCGCCGGCGCCCTCGGGCGCGGCGCTCGCCGCAGCCGCAGCCGCGCTGCGCGACGCGAAGCGGCCGCTGCTGATCGCGGGCGGCGGCGCGCTCTACGGGTTGGCGTGGGAGGCGCTGCGCGCCTTCGCCGACGCGCACGGCGTTCCGGTGGCCGAGACGCAGGCGGGCAAGGGCGCGCTGCCGTGGGACCACCCGCTGCAGCTGGGCGCGATCGGCGTCACCGGCTCGCCGGCGGCGAACGCGCTCGCTGCCGACGCCGACGTCGTGCTTGCCGTGGGCACGCGCCTTACCGATTTCACGACCGGGTCGCACTCGCTGTTCGCGCAGGCGAAGCTCGTCAACCTCAACGTCAACGCGTTCGACGCGCGCAAGTGGCGCGGTGTCGAACTCGTCGCCGACGCGAAGCGCGGACTCGAGGCGCTGTCGGCCGCGTTGCCCGCATGGCGCGCGGAGCCCGCGTGGCAGGAACGCGCGCGCCGTGCGGCCGCCGACTGGCGCGCCGACGTTGCGCGCCTGACCGGGGCGCGCGAGGTCGCGCTGCCGTACGACGGCGACGTGATCGGCGCCGTGCAGCGGTCGGCGGCGGATTCCCCGGCCGACGACATCGTCGTCTGCGCGGCGGGCACGCTGCCGGCGGAGCTGCACAAGCTGTGGCGGACGGCGGTGCCCGGCGGCTACCACATGGAATACGGCTACTCGTGCATGGGCTACGAGATCGCCGGCGGCCTGGGCGTGAAGATGGCGCGGCCCGAGCGCGAGGTCGTCGTCATCGTCGGCGACGGCAGCTACCTTATGATGAACTCCGAGCTCGCGACGTCGGTGCTGCTCGGCAAGAAGCTCGTCGTCGTGATCCTCGACAACCGCGGCTACGGGTGCATCAACCGGCTGCAGCAGGCGGTCGGCGGCGTGCCTTTCAACAACCTGTTCGCCGACTGCGCCCGAGGGCCGGACGGCCCGCCGGCGATCGACTACGCGGCGCACGCCGCGTCGCTGGGCGCGGTCGCGGAGAACGTGAAGTCGGTTCCGGAGCTGGAGGCGGCGCTCGCGCGGGCGCGCGCGGCCGACCGCACGTACGTCGTCTGCATCGAGACCGACCCCGCGCGCACGACGGCCGAAGGCGGCGCGTGGTGGGAGGTCGCCGTGCCCGAGGTGTCCGGACGCGCCGAAGTGCGCGCCGCGCGCGCGCAGTACGTCGAAGACAAGCGGAAGCAGCGGCCATGACGGCACGGTTCGACGTCCGGATCGGCATCAACCCGATCTCGTGGAGCAACGACGACCTGCCGTCGCTCGGCGGCGAAACGCCGCTCGAGGTCGCGCTGACCGAAGGCCGGGCGATCGGCTACCAGGGCTTCGAGCTCGGCAACAAGTTCCCGCGCGAGTCGGGCGCGCTGCGCGCGGTGCTCGCGCAGCACGACCTGTCGCTGGTGTCGGGCTGGTACTCCGGCCGCCTCGCGCGGGGCACGGTCGAGGACGAGATCGCGGCGGTCGGCCCGCACTTGAAGCTCCTCGCCGACAACGGCGCGCAGGTGATGGTCTACGGCGAGGTCGCCGACAGCATCCAGGGCGCGCCGCAGCCGCTTTACAAGCGGCCGCGCTTCTTCACCGCCGCGCAGTGGGACGCGTACGCAGACCGCCTGACGCGATTCGCGCGCCACACGCTCGCGCACGGCGTACGCGTCGCCTACCACCACCACATGGGCGCGTACGTCGAGACGCCCGACGACGTCGACCAGCTGATGGCGCGTGTCGGCGACGAGGTCGGCCTGCTGTTCGACAGCGGGCACATGACCTTCGCCGGCGGCGACGCCGTGGCGATGCTGAAGAAGCACGTCGCACGGGTGTGCCACGTCCATTGCAAGGACGTGCGGCCCACGGTGCTCCGCATGGCGCGCAACCGCAACTGGAGCTTCCTCGAGTCGGTGATCAACGGCGCGTTCACGGTGCCCGGCGACGGCAGCGTCGACTTCGCGGCGCTGCTGCGGCTGCTCAACGACCACGGCTACCGCGGGTGGCTCGTCGTCGAGGCGGAGCAGGACCCGGTCGTCGCGCCGGCCTACCTGTACGCGGACAAGGGCTACCGCCACCTGCGCGGGCTGGTCGACGGAATGGCGGCACGATGAGCCTGTTGGTGAAGGGCCGCCGGTTGGGCCGCGACATCGTGACGGTGACGCCGCAGTCGGCCGGCTGGAAGTACGTCGGCTTCGCCGCGCACCGGCTGGCGCCGGGCGAAGAGCTCGCGTTCGCGACCGGGCGCAACGAGGTCTGCGTGGTCGTGCTGCGCGGCATCGTGACTGTGGCCGCGCAAGGCCGCGCGTGGCGGGAGATCGGGCAGCGCAGGAGCGTCTTCGACGACGCGGCGCCGTACGCGGCGTACGTGCCGGCAGGCGAGAGCGTCACCGTCACCGCGCACACGGAGGCCGAGGTCGCGGTGGCGAGCGCGCCGGGATCGGACCGGCTGCCCGCCCGCCTGATCGAGCCCGCGGCGACGACGGCTTCGGTGCGTGGCGCAGGGCTCAACACGCGCTACGTGCGCGACATCCTGCCGCAGACGGAGCCGGCCGACCGCCTTCTGGTCGTCGAGGTGCGCACGCCGTCGGGCCACTCGTCGAGCTACCCGCCGCACAAGCACGATACGGACGACCTGCCCGCCGAGAGCTCGCTGGAGGAGACGTATTACCACCGGCTGAACCCGGCGCAGGGGTTCGCGTTCCAGCGCGTCTACACGGACGACCGCTCGCTCGACGAGTCGCTGGCGGTCGAGGACCACGACGTCGTGCTGGTGCCGCGCGGCTACCACCCGGTCGTCGTGCCGTACGGCTACGAGTCGTACTACCTCAACGTCATGGCGGGGCCGACGCGCGAGTGGCACTTCCGCAACGACCCGGCGCACGAGTGGATGCTGAAGAAGTGAGGCGTGCGGCCAGACACCTCACAAAGAGACGCAGAGGCGCCGAGAACTCCGGGTCGCGGTTTCCCTGCGCCTCGGCGTCTCCTGTGAAAGTAGTCTCCAGACGATGCAAGTGCGGATGCTGAAGAAGTGACGGGAACCAACGCCTCACCAAGAGGCGCAGAGACGCAGGGCAGCGCGTTCGCGGGTTTCTCTGCGCCTCTGCGTCTCCTGTGAAAGGAATCTCCAGATGATGCAAGTGGCACTGTTCGGCGCCGGGCGGATCGGCAAGATCCACGCCGGCAACGTCGTCCGCCAGCCGGGTGTGGCGCTGCGCTACGTCGTCGACGTCGACGCGGCGGCGGCGCAGGCGCTGGCCGCGCAGCACGGCGCAGAGGTGGCGACCGCCGACGCGGCGTTCGCCGACAAGGCGGTCGGCGCCGTCGTGATCGGCTCGTCGACCGACACGCACGCCGACCTGATGGAACGCGCGGCGCGCGCGGGGAAGGCGATCTTCTGCGAAAAGCCGGTGGACCTCGACGCGAATCGCGCGCGCGCGTGCGCAGACGTCGTGCAGAAGGCGGGTGTCGTCTGCATGATCGGCTTCCAGCGCCGCTTCGACCCGACGTTCGCCGCGCTCACGGACCGCCTCGTCGCCGGCGAGGTCGGCGACCCCGAGATGCTCGTCGTGACGAGCCGCGACCCGGGCGCGCCGCCGGTCGAGTACCTGAAGCGCTCGGGCGGCATCTTCCGCGACATGCTGATCCACGACTTCGACGTCTTCCGCTGGATCCTCGACGACGACGCGGCGACCGTGTACGCGACGGGCAGCGTGCTGACCGACCCCGCAGTGGGCACGGTCGGCGACGTCGACTGCACCGCCGTCGCGATCCGCACGAGGAAGGGCCGCCTCGCGCTGATCAACACGACGCGCCGCGCCGCCTACGGCTACGACCAGCGCTTCGAGGTGCTGGGCAGCAAGGGCATGCTGCAGGCGGGCAACCACAGGCCGACCGAGGTCACCGCGGCCACCGCGGCAAGTGTCAGCCAGGACAAGCCCGAGCACTTCTTCCTCGAGCGCTACCGTGCCGCGTACGCGATCGAGATGGCGCACTTCTTCGACGCGATCGCGCACGGCAAGCCGGTGCGCACGACGATCGCCGACGGTGTGAAGGCGCTGGAACTGGCCGACGCCGCGACGACGTCGTGGCGTGAAAAGCGCATCGTCGAGCTGTAGCGTGCGGCGCGTGCGCCCCCTCACCCTGCCCTCTCCCCCGCCTTGCGGGGGAGAGGGAGCGCCGCTGCGTCGTGCGTTGCGTCGATGTGCCACCGCCGCCGCCAATGGGACTCCCTCTCCCGCGCGGCGGCGCCGTGCGTTGCGCCGATGTGCCACCGCCGCCGCCTATCTGCCTCCCTCTCCCGCGTGCGGGAGAGGGTTGGGGTGAGGGCGAACTTCCGGCCCGGCCAACCTCCACACTGCACGAAAGCCAGATCATGTCGACACCCGCCCCCGTCCGCATCGGCATCGTCGGCGTCGGCCGCATGGGCCGCCGCCACGCCGAGAACCTCGCGCTGCGCGTCCCCGGCGCCGCGCTCGTCGCCGCGTGCAGCCCGATCGGCGAGGAACTCGACTGGGCGCGCGACGCGCTCGGGGTGACGAGCCTCCACAAGGACTACGACAGCCTCCTGCGCGCGCCCGGCATCGACGCCGTGTTCCTGGTCACGCCGAACACGCTGCACCCGGGGCAGATCATCGCCGCGCTGAAGGCCGGCAAGCACGTGTTCTGCGAAAAGCCGCTGTCGCTGGTGCTCGACGAGTGCCTGGCGGTGGAGGCGGAGGCGGCGCGGCACCCGCACCTCAAGGTGATGATCGGCTTCGTGCGCCGGTTCGACGCGAGCTACCAGGACGCGCACCGGCAGATCGAGAAGGGCGCGATCGGCCGGCCGTTCATGGTCCGCTCGGAGACCTGCGACCAGAACGACCCGACCGGCTTCTTCGTGCGCTTCGCGCCGACGTCCGGCGGCATCTTCGTCGACATGAGCGTGCACGACATCGACCTCGCGCGCTGGCTGCTGGGGTCGCCCAAGCCGCTGCGCGTGTTCGCGGTCGGGGCCATCGCGATGCACGAGGGGCTGGCCGCGTGCGGCGACGTCGACAACGGGGTGGCGATCTGCGAGTTCGCCGACGGCCGGATGGCGTGCTTCTACGCGTCGCGGACGATGGCGCACGGCCACGAGACCGCGACCGAGGTCGTCGGCACGGACGGGCGCCTCGTGATCGGCCGCGACGGGCGCGTCAACCAGGTCGAGATCGCCGACGCGCACGGCATCCGCACGCTGACCACGCCGACGTTCTACGAGCGCTTCGCCGACGCGTTCCTGCGCGAGGAGATGCACTTCGTCGACTGCGTCCGGTTCGACCGCACGCCGGCACTGACGCTGCACGACGCGACGGAGGCCACGCGCATCGGCATCGCGCTGCGGACGTCGCTCGCCGAGCGGCGCGTGGTGGAGCTTTGACCGTGCGGAAGACTGCCTTCACAAAGAGACGCAGAGGCGCAGAGGAACTGCTTTTCTCGGCGTCTCTGCGCCTCTTTGTGAATCCCCCGGCGCTCATCGGCAGGAGCCGCGCATGAACCGCTACGACCTCGCCCGGGCGGTCGCCCGCGACGCCGGCAAGCTCGCGCACCGGGCGTTCGGCGTGTCCGCGACGAAGATGAAGGGCCGCCACGACGTCGTGACGGAGATGGACCGCGAGGTCGAGCGCTTCATCCGGGGCGCGATCGCCGCGCGGTATCCGGGCGACGCGATCATCGGCGAGGAGGAAGGCGGCGGCGCCGGCGACCGCCTGTGGCTGATCGACCCGATCGACGGCACCGCCAACTACGCGCGCGGGCTGCCGCGCTATTGCGTGTCGATCGGCTACCTCGAGCGCGGCGTGCCGCTGCTGGGCGCCATCTACGACCCGTCGCACGACTGGCTGTACGCCGCCGCGCGCGGCGAAGGTGCGTGGCGCGACGGCGAGCGGCTGGCGGTGAGCCCCTGCGCCGACGTCGACGCCGCCGTCGTCGAATGCGGCTGGTCGACGCGGCGGCCGACGGCCGCGTACGTCGACCTGCTGGCAAGGGTCATGGAGGCCGGCGCCGCCATCCGGCGCGCCGGGTCCGGGGCGCTCGGCCTGGCCGACGTCGCGTCCGGCAAGGTGGAGGCCTACGCCGAGCTGCACATCAACGCGTGGGACTGCGCGGCGGGCATCGTGCTCGTCCGCGAGGCGGGCGGCTTCACCAACGACTTCTTCGCGGGCGAGGGCCTCGCGGCCGGCAATCCGCTGCTCGCGACCAACGCGGCGCTTTGCGCTAAGCTAGCCGCCGTTTCCGGGATTTCCATAAAAAGCTGACAGGAGGAGGAATCATGCGCAGGCTTTCGTGGCTTCGTGGTCTGGTGCCGGCGCTCGCGCTGGCGGCGCCGCTGTCGGCGGCGGCGCAGGGCGAGCTCGTCCTGTACTGCACGGTGCAGGAGGAGTGGTGCCGGCCTATGGTCGCCGCCTTCGAGAAGGCGACCGGCGTCAAGGTGCTGATGACGCGCAAGAGCTCCGGCGAGTTCTACGCGCAGCTCAAGGCCGAGGCGGCGAACCCGCGCGGCGACGTCTGGTGGGGCGGCACCGGCGACCCGCACCTGCAGGCGGCCGAGGAGGGCCTCACCGAGTCGTACAAGTCGCCGAAGATGGGCGAGCTGAACGACTGGGCGGTGCGGCAGTGGGAGCAGTCGAAGGGCCGTACGGTGGGCGTCTACGCCGGCGCGCTCGGCTACAGCTACAACAAGGACCAGCTCGCGAAGAAGAAGATCGCCGAGCCCAAGTGCTGGTCGGACCTCACGAAGCCCGCGTTCAAGGACGAGGTCCAGGTCGCGAACCCGAACTCGTCGGGGACGTCGTACACGATGCTCGCGACGCTCGTGCAGCTGATGGGCGAGGACAAGGCCTTCGAGTACCTGAAGGCGCTGCACCGGAACATCAACCAGTACACGAAGTCGGGCGCGGCGCCCGCGCGGGCGGCGGCCACCGGCGAGAGCCTCGTCGGCATCACGTTCCAGCACGACGCCGTCGTGCAGGCGGTCGGCGGCGCGCCGGTCACGATCGTGTCGCCGTGCGAGGGCACCGGCTACGAGATCGGCAGCATGAGCATCGTCAAGGGCGCCAAGAACATGGAGAACGCGAAGAAGTGGTACGACTGGGCGCTCTCCGCCGAGGCGCAGAGCATCGGGCCGGCCGCGAAGGTCAGCTACCAGGTGCCGTCGAACAAGGGCGCGTCGTCGCCGCCGCAGGCGCCGAAGCTCGCCGACATCAAGCTCATCAACTACGACTTCGCGAAGTACGGCTCGTCGGCCGAGCGCACGCGCCTGCTGACGAAGTGGGACAAGGAAGTCTCGACGCTGCCCAAGTAGCCGCTTCGTGGCGACCACCGCGCTCGCGTCGCCGGTGTTCGTGCCGGCGGCGCGCGATCGCGCGACGATCGTGGTGGCCGCCGTCGCCGTCGCGGCGCTCGCGGTCCTGCCGTGGGCGCTGGCGGGCGGTCCGTCGGCGCTCGCGCGCGCGGTCGGAGGCGCCGCGTCGGCGTGGCCGCTGCTCGTCGCGGCGGCGCTGGCGGTGGTCACCGCCTGGCGCGGCGACGACCGTGCCACGGCGCTGCTGTCCGGCGGCGCGGTGCTGTGGACGTTCGCCGTCGCGTTCGTCGCGGGACAGGGCGGACCGTCGTTCGGAGTCGGCGCGGCCGTCGCGCTCGTCGCGCTGACCGTCTGCTTCGCGCGGGCGATCGCGCGCCGCGGCGTGTTCGCCGGCGACCCGACGGTGGCGACGGTCGTCGTCGTCATCGCCGCGCTGCTCGCGCTGTTCATCTTCTTCCCGGTGACGAAATCGCTCGTCGCGGCGTTGTTCGACAACCGCGGCGGCTTCGCGCCGCACCTCGCCGCGGAACGGCTGCTGACCGCCGACATCTGGGGCGTCGGGTGCCTCGCCGGCGGCACGCGCTGCGGCGTGGCGATCAACTCGGCGATCCTGGCGACGATCGTGGGCGTGGGGGCGACGCTGCTGGGGCTCGTGTTCGCGCTGGTCGTCCAGCGCGGCGGCCGGCGCTACGCCGGCATCCTCAAGCTGATGTCGATCCTGCCGATCGTGACGCCGCCGTTCGTGATCGCGCTGGCGCTGGTCGTCCTGTTCGGGCGCACCGGGCTCGTCACCGGCTGGCTCGACAGCTGGTTCGGCATCGCGCGGTCGCGCTGGCTGTACGGGCTGCCGGGCGTCGCGCTCGCGCAGCTGCTCACGTTCTCGCCGATCGCGTTCATGATCCTCTACGGCGCGCTGGGCGCGATCAGCCCGGCGCTGGAGGAGGCCGCGCAGACGCTGCGCGCCTCGCGTGCGCGCGTGTTCCGCACGGTGACCTGGCCGCTCCTGCGCCCGGCGCTCGCCAACGCGTTCCTGCTGTCGTTCGTCGAGAGCCTCGCCGACTTCGGCAACCCGATCGTGCTGGCCGGCAACTTCGAGGTGCTGTCGACCAAGATCTTCTTCGCGGTGGCCGGCGCGCAGCACGACCCCGGCCGCGCGGCGGCGCTGGCCGCGGTGCTGCTCGGCCTGACGCTGCTCGCGTTCTGGCTGCAGCAGCGCTGGATCGGCAAGCTGTCGTACGTGACGGTCAGCGGCAAGGGCGACGGCGGCATCCCGGGCAGGCTGCCGCGGCCGCTGTGGTACGCGTGCTTCGGCACCGCCGCGTTGTGGATCTTCTTCACGCTGGTCTGCTACGCGATCATCCTCACCGGCGGCTTCGTCAAGGACATCGGGCGCGGCGACATGACGCTGACGCTGCACCACTTCGCGCAGGGCTTCGGCATCGACATGCAGTCGAAGGGCACGATCTTCGCGGGCTCGGCGTGGGACAGCCTGTTCACGACGATCGAGGTCGCGGCGGTGTCCGCGCCGCTGACCGCGGCGATCGGCCTCCTGTCCGCGTACGTGATCACCCGCCACCGCTTCGTCGGCCGCCGCGCGTTCGAGTTCCTGACGATGGTGAGCTTCGCGATTCCGGGCACGGTGATCGGGGTGTCGTACATCGTCGCGTTCAACGTGGCGCCGCTGGAGCTCACCGGCGGGATGGCGATCCTCGTGCTGTGCTTCGTGTTCCGCAACATGCCGGTCGGGGTTCGGGCCGGCGTGGCGGCGCTGGCGCAGATCGACAAGACGCTGGACGAGGCGTCGTCGACGCTGCGCGCGTCGACGGTGCGTACGCTGACGGAGGTCATCGTGCCGCTGCTGCGGCCGGCGATCCTCGCCACGCTGGTGTTCAGCTTCACGCACGCGATGACGGCGGTCAGCGCGGTGATCTTCCTCGCGACCGCCAAGTACAACCTCGCCACCGTCTACATCATCGGCCGCGTCGAGGCGGGCGAGTATCCGCTCGCCATCGCGTACTCGTCGGTGCTGATCCTCGTCATGCTCGTCGCGCTGATCGTCGTGCAGAAGTTCGTCGGCGAAGCGCGGCTCGGCCGGCGTGCGGCGCCGGTCCTCGCCACGGGAAACTGACCATGCAGAAGTCCACTGGGGGCGTCGTCTTCGAGCGGGTCAGCAAGCGCTACGGCAGCGTGACCGCCGTCGACGACGTGTCGTTCGAGGTGACGCCCGGCGAGCTCGTCACGCTGCTCGGGCCGTCCGGCTGCGGCAAGACGACCACGCTGCGGATGGTCGCGGGGCTGGAGGCGGTGACCAGCGGTGTCGTGCGCATCGGCGGCACCGACGTCACGCTGCGCGCGGCCAACGAGCGCGACGTCAGCATGGTGTTCCAGTCCTATGCGCTGTTCCCGCACATGACGGTGCTGGAGAACGTCTGCTACGGGCCGCTCTCGATGCGCATGGACAAGGCGAAGGCGCGCGAAGTCGCGCACGCCAAGCTTGCGATGCTGGGCCTCGCGGGACTCGAGGGCCGGCTGCCGTCGGAGCTCTCCGGCGGCCAGCAGCAGCGCGTGGCGGTTGCGCGCTCGCTGGTGCTGGAGCCGGCGGTCCTGCTGTTCGACGAGCCGCTGTCCAACCTCGACGCGAAGCTGCGCCGCCGCGTGCGTCAGGAGATCCGCGAGCTGCAGCAGCAGCTTTCGCTGACGGTGCTGTACGTGACGCACGACCAGGAGGAGGCGCTCGCGGTGTCCGACCACATCATCGTGATGGAAGGCGGGCGCATCGCGCAGCAGGGCACGCCGCACGAGCTCTACGAATCGCCGGCGTCGCGCTTCCTCGCCGACTTCATCGGCGACGCCAACCTCGTCGACGGCGAGCTCTCCGCCGAGGCGTCGTTCAGCGCGGGCGGCGTGGCGGCGCCGGTGCGCGCCGACGGCGTGCGGCCGGGGCCGGTGACGCTCGCCGTCCGGCCGCAGCGGCTGCGGCTGACGGCGGACGGCGAAGGCGTGCTGCCCGGCACCTGCCGGCGCGTCGCGTACCTGGGCAGCCGCATCGAGTACATGGTCGAGACGGCGTGGGGCGAGCTGCTGATCTTCGACCAGGACGCGCGCAGCGCGCGCCGGCGCGACGAGGCGGTCGGCGTCGCGTTCGACCGCGATGCGGTCATCGTGCTGCCACGCTAGCATGAAGCGCCTTTCACGCTCGCGTCGCACCTGCCTTCTGCGCGGGAATGGCGCCCTTGCGCGCCGGCCCGCCGGGGCCGCCCGCGCCGTGTCGCCATGACCGACTCCGCCCTCGTCGAGCGATACGAGGCCGCGCGCTGGATCGCCCGTGAAGCGGGCCAGCTCGCACTGCAGTACTTTCGCAACCGGGCGAGCCTGGCCGTCGAGACCAAGGGGCCGACCGACTACGTGAGCGTCGCCGACCGCGACGTCGAGGCGGTGATCCGTCGCGAGCTCGCGACGGCGTTCCCGGGCGACGGCTTCCTCGGCGAGGAGACCGCCGCGCAGTTCGAAGGCCGGCTCGACCGCTGCTGGATCGTCGACCCGATCGACGGCACGCACAACTTCCTGCGCGGCGTGCCGTACTGGAACGTCGCGATCGGCTACGTCGAGAACGGCGTCACGCAGGTCGGGGCCGTCTACGACCCGCCGGCCGACGAGCTTTACTTCGCCATGCGCGGCGCGGGCGCGTGGTGCCAGTCGGAGCGCGGCGAGTCGCGGCTGCGCGCCGCCGGCACCTCGGCGCTCGCCGGCAGCTTCGTCGTGCTCGGCCATCACGACCGCGCGTTCGAGCCGCGCTACTTCGACATCCGGCGCCGGATGATGGAGAGCGGCGTGGCGATGCGCAACTTCGGGTCGGCCGCGCTGCAGCTGGCGCACGTCGCGTGCGGCCGGCTCGACGGCTTCGTCGAGCTGCAGCTGTCCGCGTGGGACGCGGTGGCAGGGTTGCTGCTGGTGTCGGAGGCCGGCGGCTACCACGCGCCGTTCGCGCCGCCGACGCCTATCGCCAAGGCGCTGTGCGTCGCGGCCGCGCCGGGCATCGGGCCGCAGCTCGCGGCGCTGGTCGCGGGCCTCTAGCCGCGGCCCCTGACCCCGGCTCCCTCCCCACTGCGTGGGGAGAGGGAGCGAACCGGCACGGCGCAGCGCCGGCACCACTCCCTCGCCCCGCGAAGCGGGGAGAGGGCCGGGGTGAGGGGCAAGGCGTAAACCGAGCCAGGCTCGATATTGGGGCCCTTCGCGCCGATTCGCCTATTTGAACGTGCCGGCGAACGCGAACGCGAAGTCGGCGGGCTTCACGTACTTGCGCAGGACCGCGTTGACGTCCTGCGTCGTGAGCTTCTCGATCGCCGCGTCGACGGCGCCCGACGTCGCGAACGTGCGGTTGAGATAGAGCTGGTTGGCGAGCGCCCCGGCGATGCGGCCGTCCTCGGTACGGCCGAGCCGGCGCTCCTGCATGACGCCTTCCTTCGCCGCCTTGACCTCGGCGTCGGTGAAGCCGTTCTTCACGGCGCCGTCCAGCTCCTCGGCGAGCCCGGTCCGCACGCGCTCGAGGTTCTCCGGCGCGAAGATCGCGTAGGCGCCGAGCGCGCTGTTCACGTCGAGCGACGACGGCTGGAAGAACGTCCCGGCCGCGTACGACAGGCCGTCCTTCTGCCGCAGCCGCTCCGGCACCCGCGCCGACGCCGAGTCGCCGAGGATGAAGTTGGCGACGAGCAGCGCCGGGTAGTCCGGCGAGACGTCGTCGACGGGCATCCGGGTCACGCCGACCAGGAACGCGTTGGCCTTGTCCGGCACCACGAGCTTCAGCGCCGCGGGGACGTTGGCGCGGAACGGATCCGGGACGCGCGTGTAGGCCGCCGGGCTCTTCCAGCCGCCGAAGAGCTCGGTCACCAGCGCCCGCGTCGCGTCGGCGTCGAAGTCGCCGACGATCGCGAGCTCGGCGTTGGAGGCGCCGTAGAACTGCGCGTGGAAGCGCGTCACGTCGTCCAGCGTGACCGCGTTGTTGGACGCGATGCTCTCGTCGACCGTCGGCGCGTAGCGCGGGTCGCCCGGCGGGTAGGGGTTGGCGTGGCGCGCGAGCGCGCGCGTGGCGATGTCCTGCGGCTCGCTGCGCGCGGCCTCGAACCGGGTCGCGCGCTGGCGCTTGAGCTGCTCGAGTTCGCTGCCCGGGAACGACGGCTCGCGCAGCACCTCGGCGGTCAGCCGCAACACGTCGGGCAGCTGCGCGCGGTAGGTCTGGCCGCTCGCCGATGCGCCGGTCTGCGTGCCGCTCACGCCGACCTTCGCGCGCAGCTTGTCGAACCCGTCCTCGATCTCCTGCCGCGAGCGCTTCGCCGTGCCGCGCGTCAGCATGCCGCCGGTGAGCGCGCCGGTCGCCGCCTTGCCCTGCACCGACTTCTCGTCGCCGAAGCGCAGGGTCAGGTTGAAGCTCACCGACTCGCCGCGCGTCTTCTTCGGCAGCAGCGCGACCTTCATGCCGTTCGGAAGCGTGAAGCGCTGCGCCCGCGCGTCGAGGTTGGCGGGGGTCGGGTCGAACGCCTCGCCCGTGGCGACCGCAGCGTCGCCCTTGTAGTCCTTCACCAGCGCGGCGACGTCGACGGCGGTTGCCGCCGGCGCCCGGTCCGGCTTCGGGTCGGGCACGAACTCGCCGATCGTCAGGTTCGAGCGCTTGAGGTAGTCCTGTGCGACGCGCTGGACATCGGCCGGTTTCACGCTGCGGTAGCGGTCGCGCTCGAGGAAGAACAGGCGCCAGTCGCCGAGCGCGATGGCCTCCGAGATCGCCACGCCGAACGCCTGCGGGTTCGCCATCGTGTCGTCGAAGTGCTTCGCCGCCTTCTGGCGCACGCGCGCGACCTCGGCCTCGGTGACCGGATTCTGCGCGAGGTCGGCGATCGTCGCGAGCATCGCCTCGCGCGCCGGGCCGATCTCCTCGCCGTCGGGGATCTGCGCGAACAGCGTCAGCGTACCGGGGTCGACCCCGGCGACGTTCCAGGACTGCACGGCGGTGGCCTTCTTCGTCTCCACCAGCGCCTTGTACAGGCGGCCCGCCGGGGCCAGCGTCAGCACGTCGCCCAGCACGTCGACGGCGACGGCATCCGGGTGCGCGCCGCGGACCGTGTGGAACATCATGCCGAGGAACTTGGAGTTCCCCACGCGGCGCAGCGTGGCGGTGCGCTCGCCGTCCTGGACCGGTTCCTCCGTCCAGATGCGCGGCAGCGCACGCGCGGGCTTGGGGATCGGCCCGAAGTACTTCGCGATCAGCGCGAGCGCGCGCTCCGGGTCGAACTTGCCGGCGACGGTGACGACCGCGTTGTCCGGCTGGTAGTAGAGCCGGTAGAACGCCTGCAGCCGGCCGATGTCGACGTTCTCGATGTCCGAGCGGGCGCCGATCTGCAGCTTGCCGTAGTTGTGCCACATGTAGGCGGTCGACAGCATCTTGCCGAACAGCACGAGCTGCGGGTTGTTCTCGCCGTTCTCGAACTCGTTGCGGACCACCGTCATCTCGGTGTCGAGGTCGCTCTTGCGGATGAACGAGTTCACCATCCGGTCGGCTTCCATCGCGAGCGCCCAGTCGAGGTTCTCGTCGGACGCCGTGAACGACTCGAAGTAGTTCGTGCGGTCCCAGCTCGTCGTGCCGTTGTAGTCCATGCCGCGGCGGCCGAGCTCGGTCATGATGTTGCCGCGCGACGGCGTGCCCTTGAACACCAGGTGCTCCAGCAGGTGCGCCATGCCGGTCTCGCCGTAGTTCTCGTGCGCGGAGCCGACGCGGTAGGTGACGTTGACCGTCGTCTTCGGCTTCGACGCGTCCGGGAACAGCAGCACGGTGAGCCCGTTGGCGAGCCGGTACTCGGTGACGCCCTCGACGGTCGGGCCCTGCGTGACGCCCGGCGGCAGCGCGGCGTGCGCGCCGGCGGCGACGAACAGCGGAAGCAGGAGCGCCGCGAGGCGGCGCGACCACGTCGTGAGGATGGGCATGGCGATCCGGGGAGCGGGATTGAAGGCGCGCGGAGTATAGCGCCCGGCGCCTTAACGCTTCCTTAGACGGTAATTGGGGTCAGAGCTGTAATACTTGCGCCGCATGCGCCCGCGACTCGTGCGGGCGTTGCTTGGCGCAAGTATTACAGCTCTGACCCCAATTACCGGCGCGGCAGCAGCGTCACGCCCACCGCCGCCACGGCGGCGATCGCGGCCATGAGGCCCAGCAGGAAGGCGAAGCCGTTGGCCTTGACCAGCGGCCCCAGCAGCCAGACGGCGAGCGACGACACGCCGAAGGCGATGGCGAGGCGCACGCCGGCGACGCGCGAGCGCATCCGGTCGTCGACGTAGCGGACGATCAGCGCGTCGGTGAACGGGATCGCGCCGAACACGAACGCCATGAACGCGATCGCGAGCGCGTAGAACGCCCAGCCCTGCGCGAACATCGCCAGCGCGAACAGCGGGATCTGCGCGAGGACGATGACGAGGAACAGCCGCTTCAGCGGGAAGCGGTCGATGGCGCGCCCGACGACGAGCTGCGCGAACGACGCGATCGCGTAGACGAGCCCCAGCAACGCACCCAGCGCGGCCGGGTCGGCGGTGACCGCGCGCATGCGGTCGGTCAGGAGCTCGCCGTTGCCGTTGGTCGTGAAGTTGAACAGGAGGCTGCCGCACGTCGACGTCAGCGTGAGGATCAGCACGATGCGCGCGAGCTCGCTCGCCGGCAGGTCGGACTGCCGTGGCGCGCGCTTCGCGGGCGGCGCGGTCTCGCGCGGCACGACGACGGCGAACAGGACGCCGAACGCGAGCGACAGCAGCCCGGGAATGGCGAACGCCATCCGCCAGCCGAGGTACTTGACGGTGATGCCGGTCAGCACGGCTGCCGCGGCGATGCCGAGGTTGCCGGCGAGGCCGTTGACGCCGATGACGGTGCCCGGCCGCGTCGCGCCCTGCACGAGCATCGGGATGCCGACCGGGTGGTAGATCGACGCGAAGGCGCCCATCACCGTCAGCGCGCCCGCGAGCTGCCACGCGTTGCGCGTGGCCGCCGCGAGCAGGCAGGACACGCCGATGCCGAACAGGAACACGAGCATCATCGCCCGCCGGCCCCAGTGGTCGCCCAGCCGGCCGGCGGGCACCGAGCCCAGCCCGAACAGCAGGAACGCGCCGGTCGCGTACGGCATCAGGTCTTCCCACCGGGCGACGCCGAAGTCGGCGGCGATCGCGCCGACGGCGGTGGCGAAGATCAGCAGCACGAGGTGGTCGAGCGCGTGCGCGACGTTGAGCAGCAGCATCGTCGTCCGCCCGTGCGCAAGCGGCGCGGCGGCGGGGTCGAGCGGCGGGTTGGCGGCGGGCGGCGGCGGCATCGCGACGCGCGGCGGGAGCGGGACCCGCGCGCAGCCGCTACTGTACGCGCCGCGACGCGCGCGGACACCGGCGCCCGCGCCTTCGCCGCGCCGACGGGCGGCAGCCGGCACGGGAAAGAGGCGGTCATTGGTTGACGTTTACGTAAACGTCATGTACCGTCGGCGCTGCGGACCGGCACGCGGGCGGCGCCTTCGCCCGCCGCCGCCGCTGCGTTAAGCTGTCCGGCCCGGCCCCACGCGCCGCCGGGCGCCCCTTCCGAGGTCCGCGATGAACGACTCCTCCCGCCCGCCGCTCGTCTACAAGCCCGCCACCAAGGTGCGCTTCGTCACGGCCGCGAGCCTGTTCGACGGCCACGACGCGTCGATCAACATCATGCGGCGGATCCTGCAGGCCACCGGCTGCGAGGTCGTCCACCTCGGGCACAACCGCTCGGTCGAGGAGATCGTCGACTGCGCGCTGCAGGAGGACGCCCACGGCATCGCCGTGTCGTCGTACCAGGGCGGGCACGTCGAGTACTTCAAGTACATGATCGACCTCCTGCGCGAGCGCGGCGGCGCGCACGTCAGGGTGTTCGGCGGCGGCGGCGGCGTCATCGTCCCCGACGAGATCCGCGAGCTGCACGAGTACGGCGTCGCGCGCATCTTCTCGCCCGAGGACGGGCAGCGGCTCGGCCTGCAGGGGATGATCAACGAGATCGTCGCCGCGTGCGACGCGATGCCCGCGCAGCCGGCGCCGACGGCGGTCGACGCGCTGCGCAAGGGCGACCGCTACGCGCGCACCAACGCGCTCGCGCGCACGATCTCGGCGCTGGAGAACGGCACCGCCCCCGACGGCCTGCGCGCGGCGCTGCACGCGGCCGCCGAGAAGTCCGGCGCGCCCACGCTCGGCATCACCGGCACCGGCGGCGCCGGCAAGAGCTCGCTGACCGACGAGCTCGTCCGTCGCTTCCGGCTCGACCAGGGCGACGCGCTGAAGCTCGCGATCGTGTCGATCGACCCGTCGCGCCGCAAGTCGGGCGGCGCGCTGCTCGGCGACCGCATCCGGATGAACGCGATCGGGCACCCGAACGTCTACATGCGCTCGCTCGCCACGCGCGACGCCGGCAGCGAGGTGTCCCGCGCGCTGCCCGACGTGATCGCCGCGTGCAGGGCCGCGGGCTTCGACCTCGTGATCGTCGAGACGTCGGGCATCGGCCAGGGCGACGCGGCGATCGTGCCGCTGGTCGACGCGTCGCTTTACGTGATGACGCCCGAGTTCGGCGCGGCCTCGCAGCTCGAGAAGATCGACATGCTCGACTTCGCCGACTTCGTGGCGATCAACAAGTTCGACCGCAAGGGCGCCGCCGACGCGCTGCGCGACGTGCGCAAGCAGTTCCAGCGCAACCGCGAGGCGTGGCAGACGGCCCCGGACGAGATGCCGGTATTCGGCACGATGGCGTCGCGCTTCAACGACGACGGCGTGACGGCGCTCTACCAGGCGGTCGCGGCGAAGCTCGCGGGGAAGGGCCTCAGGCTCGCCGCCGGAAAGCTGCCCGCCGTCGTGACGCGCCACTCGACCGCGCAGAACACCATCGTCCCGCCGGCGCGTGCGCGCTACCTGGCGGAGATCGCCGGGACGGTCCGCGACCACCACGCGTGGGCGGACGCGCAGGCCCGGATCGCGCGCGAGCGGCAGCAGCTGCGGGCCGCCCGGGCGCTGCTCGCCGCCGAGTGCAAGCTGGACGTCGCCGAACTCGACGCGCTGGCCGCCGACCGCGACGCGAAGCTCGACGCGCGCGCGCGGAAGCTCCTCGAGATGTGGCCGAAGACGAAGGCGGCGTATGCCGGCGACGAGTACGTCGTGAAGATCCGCGACAAGGAGATCCGCACGGCGCTCACCACCACGTCGCTGTCGGGCACCAGGGTGCGCAAGGTCGCGCTGCCCCGCTACGAGGACGACGGCGAGGTGCTGCGCTGGCAGCTCCGCGAGAACGTCCCCGGCAGCTTCCCGTTCACCGCCGGCGTGTTCGCGTTCAAGCGCGAGAACGAGGACCCGACGCGGATGTTCGCCGGCGAGGGCGACCCGTTCCGCACCAACCGCCGCTTCCACCTGCTGGCCGACGGCATGCCGGCCAAGCGGCTGTCCACGGCGTTCGACTCGGTCACGCTCTACGGCAACGACCCCGCGGTACGGCCGGACATCTACGGCAAGGTCGGCAACTCGGGCGTGTCGATCGCGACCCTCGACGACATGAAGGTGCTCTACGGCGGCTTCGACCTCTGCGCGCCGAACAACTCGGTGTCGATGACGATCAACGGCCCGGCGCCCACACTGCTCGCGATGTTCATGAACACGGCGATCGACCAGCAGGTCGAGAAGTTCCGCGCCGACAACGGCCGCGACCCCACCGACGACGAGGCGGACAAGATCCGCGCGTGGACGCTCGCCACCGTGCGCGGCACCGTGCAGGCCGACATCCTGAAGGAGGACCAGGGTCAGAACACCTGCATCTTCTCGACCGAGTTCAGCCTGAAGGTGATGGGCGACATCCAGTCGTACTTCGTCCACCACAACGTCAGGAACTTCTACTCGGTGTCGATCTCGGGCTACCACATCGCCGAGGCGGGCGCCAACCCGATCTCGCAGCTCGCGTTCACGCTGTCCAACGGCTTCACGTTCGTCGAGGCGTACCTCGCGCGCGGCATGCACATCGACGACTTCGCGCCCAACCTGTCGTTCTTCTTTTCCTACGGCATGGATCCGGAGTACACGGTGATCGGCCGCGTCGCGCGGCGGATCTGGGCGGTGGCGATGAAGAACCGCTACGGCGCCAACGAGCGCTCGCAGAAGCTCAAGTTCCACTCGCAGACGTCCGGCCGCTCGCTGCACGCGCAGGAGATCGCGTTCAACGACATCCGCACGACGCTGCAGGCGCTGATCTCGACCTACGACAACACGAACTCGCTGCACACCAACGCGTACGACGAGGCGATCACGACGCCGACCGAGGAGAGCGTGCGCCGGGCGATGGCGATCCAGCTCATCATCAACCGGGAGTGGGGGCTCGCGAAGAACGAGAACCCCAACCAGGGCTCGTTCATCGTCGAGGAGCTGACCGACCTGGTCGAGGAGGCGGTGCTGCGCGAGTTCGAGGCGATCTCCGAGCGCGGCGGCGTGCTCGGCGCGATGGAGACCGGCTACCAGCGCGGCAAGATCCAGGAGGAGTCGCTGTACTACGAGCACCGCAAGCACGACGGCAGCTACCCGATCGTCGGCGTCAACACGTTCCGCAACCCGCACGGCGACCCGGTGCCGGCGAAGATCGAGCTCGCGCGCTCCTCCGAGGAGGAGAAGCGGTCGCAGCTCTCGCGGCTCGCCGACTTCCACGCGCGGCACGCGGGGGAGGCGCCGGCGGCGCTGGCGCGGCTCAAGCAGTCCGTCATCGCCAACGGCAACGTGTTCGCCGAGCTGATGGACACCGTGCGCGTGTGCTCGCTCGGCCAGATCACCCATGCGCTGTTCGACGTCGGCGGGCAGTACCGGCGCAGCATGTAGGCCGCGCGTGCGCGCCGGGCTCGCGGCGCTGGCGGCGGCGGGTGCGCTCGCGCTGCCTGCCGCGGCGCGCGCCGCGGAGGCCCTGGCGCCGGACGTGTGCGCGCTCGTCGCGGGTGCCGACGTCGCGGCGCGGGTCGGCGCGACGCTGGTGACCGCGCGCGGCGTGAAGGCCGAGCCGACGCGCAGCCGCTGCGTCTATCGCGTGCGCAAGGGCGGCGGCGAGCGCGCGTTCGTCGTCTGGTGGATGCCGGCGGAGGAGTTCGACGGGCTGCGCGCGGCGACCGACGACGCGAAGCCCGTGGCCGGCGTCGGCGACGCGGCGTACACGAGATACGACCCCGACACGCGCCGGCACGGCGTCGTCGCCGTCCGCCGCGGCCGGGCGCTGGTCGAGGTGACCGGCGAGGATCCCGCCGACGTCCGCGCGATCGCGCTGCTGGCGCTCGGACGCTACTAGCCCGCGCGCACCGCGGCCGCCGCTTGCGTCCGCGGACCTGCGCCCGCATCTCCCCTTTCCTCCCGTCGAACCGCCCGGACGACCCATGACCGCCCTATCCGTCACCGCCGCCACCTTCGAGGAACAGGTCCTGCGCGCATCCGCCGCGACGCCGGTGCTGGTCGACTTCTGGGCGCCGTGGTGCGGGCCGTGCCGCGCGCTGGCGCCGGTGCTCGAGCGCGTCGCGGCCGAGTTCGCCGGCCGGCTGACGCTGGTCAAGGTGAATTCCGACGAGGAGCCGGAGATCGCGGCACGCTACGGCGTGCGCGGGATTCCCAACTGCAAGCTCTTTGTCGACGGAAAGGTCGCCGACGAGTTCACCGGCGCGCTGCCGGAGGGCGCGCTCCGCGCGTTCCTGCAGGACGCGCTGCCGTCGCCCGCCGCGCCGCTGGTGGCCGCGGCCGCCGCACAGGCGGCGGCGGGCGCCTGCGACGCGGCGCTGGCGTCGCTCGCGCAGGCGCTTGCCGTCGCGCCGGACGACGAAGGCGCGCTGCTGCTGCGCGTCGAGGTCCTGCTCGCCTGCGGGCAGGCGGAGGAGGCGCGAACGGCCATTGCCGGGCTCGAGGCGCGGCGGCGTCCGGTGCGCGACGCGCAGCGGCTCGCCTCACTCGCCGCGCGCGTGGCGCTCGCCGGCGACGCGACGGGCGACCTCGCGGCGCTCGCCCGGGCGGCGGCCGCCCTGCCCGTGGACTGCGCCGCGAAGCTCGCGTACGCGCGCGCTCGCCGCCGCGGGCGACTACGAACGGGCGCTGCCGAACTCCTCGCGATCGTCCGCGCCGACCGCAAGTTCGGCGACGACGCCGGCCGGCGCACGATGCTGACGGTGTTCGCGGCGCTGCCGGCGGACAGCGACCTCGTGCGGCGCTACCGGCGCGAGCTCGCGTCTGCGCTGAACTGAATGGGGACGGCGGCGCGGCGAGACGCCGCCCTGCGCCTCGGCGCGGCCATCGCACCAGCCCGGCGATTGCTCGCGACTACGTGATGGGCAATACTGATCGGTCGCACGTCCCCGGAGCCGAGCATGCGTGAGAGAGCCGCGCCGTTCCCCATTCTCGTTACCTCGCCGCGGCGGCGTTCGCCGGCGCGGCGCTCGCGCAGCCGCCGGAGGTCATGACGAGCTTCGCCTCGGGGCCGTCCGGCCGCTACGCGTACGGGAGCTGGACGCCGAAGGACGCTCGCCGAACTGGCGCAGGGCACGCCCGCCACGCCGACCGTAAGCGTCGTCGGCGACCTCGCGCTGCCCGCGGGCACCGGCTGGGTGCCGCCGTGCTGCTCGTGCACGGTTCGGGCGGCGTCTACAAGGCGCTCTACGAGTTCTGGGCGAAGCGGCTCAACGACGCCGGCATTGCGGTCTTCACGATCGACATGTTCGGCCCGCGCGGCGTCGCCAGCACCGCCGAGGACCAGTCGCAGGTGCCGTTCGCCGCGGACGTTGCCGACGTCTTCGGCGCACTGCGGCTGCTGGCGACGCATCTGCGCATCGACGCCAGGCGGATCGCCGTGATGGGCTTTTCGCGCGGCGGCACCGCGGCCGTGCGCGCCGCGGCCGAGAAGGTGATCGCCGGGCAGAAGTTGCCGGACGGCCTGCGCTTCGCCGCGCGCGTGCCGTGTACGGCGGCGGTTGCGCGGGCCTGTTCCGGCTGGTGGTCAAGCCGGGCACCTTCTCGAAGTCGCCGATGCTGTTCGTGCACGGCGGCGCCGACAACCTACCGCCGATCGAGCCGTGCTTCGCGACTACGCAGGACTCATCGGCGAGGCCGCCACGCGGTCGAGTTCGTGACGCTGGAAGGCGCGCGCCACCAGTTCGACGGCGACGACCTGCTGGCGTCGCGAACTCCACCAATCGGCCAGGACGCGCGGACTGCCCGCTCGAGGTCGACATCGACGTTCCACGTCTACGACCGACGCAACGGCAGCCGGCTGCGAGGCGCTGCGGAAGTGGAAGAGCTGCCGGACCCCTGGCGCCTGGAATCGGCAGCCTCCGCGCGCGCGACGCGGCCGCGGAAGCGGTGGTCGCGTTCCTGAAGACTCGCGCCGTAGCGCGCACGTCCGATGGCCGAGCGGCGGGTGGCCGCGCACGAACTGGGCGATCCGGCGTACGCCCAGGGTGCCGGCGACCGCCCGTTTCCAATCATCGTCTTCCGCCGCAAAGCGGAGGAGAGCGGCGGTGAAACCGGTGATGCTGGTCGCGAAGCACCTGTACTTCGGGCTCGACCGCTGCTGCGCGACGGCGCCGAGCGCGTGCTCGCGCGCATGCCGGGGCAGGCGGCACGCGCCGCGGGTCGGCCTCGGCGCCCTGGTGCAGGACCTCGACCTCGACACCCGCCTCGGCCGCACCGTCGTCGACAAGATGGTGGCCGACGGCATGCTCGAGCCCGTGGCGCCCGACGCGACCGAGTATGCGCTCACCGACCCGTTTCGCGCGATCGCGCACGCGCGCATCGTCGCTCGAGCCGCTGGAGCACTGCGCGGAGATCGCGCCGAGTTCCAGCCGCTGCGCGCCGGTGCCGCTCGCCGTCTGCAGCGCCTGCGCGATCAGCCGCCGTCGCACCAGGCGCCGTCGGTCGTGGCTGATCGGGCGCGCCTCGGCGCAGGCCGAAGGCGGCGGACATCCGCGCACGCCGGTCGAACTTCCTGCGGGTCGTTGACAGCCGACGTCGTCTTCCGCGCCGAGCTAGCCGGCTGTTGAAATTCCCACGCGCTGTCCAGCCGAGGAGCGCATCGGCGCGGTGACGCGATTTCGAGGGTCGTCACCGATTTCGAGGTCGTCACCGTTGTCCAGGGGTCGTCACCGCGCTGGCGCCGTTCCCCGAGGGGATGTCGGCGGCCGTCGACTCGCCGCCGCGGGCGACTACGAACGGGCGCTGCCGGAACTCCTCGCGATCGTGTGCACCGACCGCAAGTTCGGCGACGACGCCGGCCGGCGCACGATGCTGACGGTGTTCGCGGCGCTGCCGGCGGACAGCGACCTCGTGCGGCGCTACCGGCGCGAGCTCGCGTCTGCGCTGAACTGAACGGGGGACGGCGCGGCGAGACGCCGCCCCGGGCGCCTCGGCGCGGCCATCGCACCAGCCCGGCGATTGCTCGCGACTTCGTGATGGGCAATACTGATCGGTCGCACGTCCCCGGAGCCGAGCATGCGTGAGAGAGCCGCGCCGTTCCCCATTCTCGTTACCCTCGCCGCGGCGGCGTTCGCCGGCGCGGCGCTCGCGCAGCCGCCGGAGGTCATGACGAGCTTTGCCTCGGGGCCGCCGTCCGGCCGCTACGCGTACGGGAGCTGGACGCCGAAGACGCTCGCCGAACTGGCGCAGGGCACGCCCGCCACGCCGACCGTAAGCGTCGTCGGCGACCTCGTGCTGCCCGCGGGCACCGGCCGGGTGCCTGCCGTGCTGCTCGTGCACGGTTCGGGCGGCGTCTACAAGGCGCTCTACGAGTTCTGGGCGAAGCGGCTCAACGACGCCGGCATTGCGGTCTTCACGATCGACATGTTCGGCCCGCGCGGCGTCGCCAGCACCGCCGAGGACCAGTCGCAGGTGCCGTTCGCCGCGGACGTTGCCGACGTCTTCGGCGCACTGCGGCTGCTGGCGACGCATCCGCGCATCGACGCCAGGCGGATCGCCGTGATGGGCTTTTCGCGCGGCGGCACCGCGGCCGTGCGCGCCGCGGCCGAGAAGGTGATCGCCGGGCAGAAGTTGCCGGACGGCCTGCGCTTCGCCGCGCACGTGCCCGTGTACGGCGGCGGTTGCGCGGGCCTGTTCCGGCTGGTGGTCAAGCCGGGCACCTTCTCGAAGTCGCCGATGCTGTTCGTGCACGGCGACGCCGACGACTACACGCCGATCGAGCCGTGCCGCGACTACGCGGGACTCATCGGCAAGGCCGGCACGCCGGTCGAGTTCGTGACGCTGGAAGGCGCGCGCCACAAGTTCGACAGCGACGACCTGCGGCGTCACGAACTGCGCAATGTCGGCAGGACGCGCGCGGACTGCCCGCTCGAGGTCGACATCGACACGTTCCACGTCTACGACCGACGCAACGGCAGCCGGCTGCAGGGGGAGGCGCTGCGGGAAGTGGAGAGGAGCTGCCGGACCACCGGCGCCACCGTCGAAGGCAGCCTCCGCGCGCGCGACGCGGCCGCGGAGGCGGTGGTCGCGTTCCTGAAGAAGACGCTGGCGCCGTAGCGCGCACGTCGGATGGCCGGGCGGCCGGTGGCCGCGCACGGAGCGGGCGATCCCGGCGTACGCCCAGGGTGCCGGCGACCGCCCGCTTCCGGTGTGATAACTTCCGCCGCAAAGCGGAGGGGGAGACGGCGGTGAAACCGATGATGCTGGTCGCGAAGCACCTGTACTTCGGGCTCGACCCGCTTCGCCTGCGCGACGGCGCCGAGCGCGTGCTCGCGCGCATGCCGGAGGCGGAGGGGCACGCGCCGCGGGTCGGTCTCGGCGCCCTGGTGCAGGACCTCGACCTCGACACCCGCCTGGGCCGCACCGTCGTCGACAAGATGGTGGCCGACGGCATGCTCGAGCCCGTGGCGCCCGACGCGACCGAGTATGCGCTGACCGACCGCTTCCGCGCGATCGCGCACGCGCGGATCGTCGAGCCGCTGCCGCGCGGCGACGCGCAGCAGCTGCTGACGCACTGCGCGGAGATCGCGGCGCGGTTCAACCGCAGCGCGACGCGCAACAAGTACGAGATCGCCGCGATCGCCGTCTACGGGGCCTACATGAGCCGGCTGACGGACCTGGCCGAGCTCACGATCGGCATCACCGGGCGCCGTCGCGCGCCGGTCGTGCGCCCGCTGATCGGGCGCGCCTCGGCGCAGACCGAAGGCACGGCGGACATCCGCGCGATGTTCGAGCGCCGGTCGAGCTTCCTGCAGGTGGCGTTCTTCAAGCGGGTCGCCGACATGCCGCGGCCGTTCAACGTCGTCTTCCGCGCCGGGAGCTAGCGCCTGTCCCCGCGGGGGTGCGCGCCGCGGAGCGGCCCTGCGACGCCGGTGCGCCGCCGGACCGCCGCATCAGCCGCCGTCGCGTCCGTGGCACGCCTTGTACTTCCTCCCGCTGCCGCACGGGCACGGGTCGTTGCGGCCGACCTTCGGCGCGGTGCGCACCGCCGGCCGGCGCGGGCGCGAGATGTCGGCGGCGTCGAGCACGGACGCGACCAGCTCGTCGATGGCTTCGTCGAGGCCGGCCAGCGGGACGTCGCGGTCGAGCTGCCGCCGCTCGAGCTGCAACTGCACGGCCTCGGGCCGCGTGTCGTCCGGGTCGACCGGCACGTGGCGCAGCACGCCGTCGAGCGCGGCGGCGAATTCGTCGTCGGCATCGTAGGCCGCCGCGAGCGACGGAATCGCGTCGAGCGCGTGCGCGAAGCCGCCCGCGAAGAAGCCGAGCGCGGCGATCGCCTTGCCGCCGGTCGCGGGCACGCCGTCCGCGTCGGTGATTTCGAAGACGATCGGCTCGAACGGCTCGCGGGCGGCGATGTGGGCGGCCAGTTCGTTGTGCCTGCGCATCGCCAGCGCCAGCGTCCGCTGCGCGGTCGCCGCGTCCGGCCATTCGATCTCGCCTCCGCCCGCGGCGAAGACGTGCGGAAGCCACGCGGAGGGAAGGACGGGCTCCGGCGCCAGCAGCACGCCCGCAAGGAAGCCGTCCAGCATCGCCACGTCGAACGGACAGCGGTCCTCCGGGAACGCCGACAGCAGCGCGTCGAGCTCGTCGATCTCCGCGTCGGTCAGCGGCGTGCCGAGGTCGGAGGTCATCGTGCGCGCCGCATCTCGGGGATCATGACCTCCTCGAGCACCACGCGATAGGGCTCGGGCGACACGCTGACGCCGCCCTGGAACGGCCGGTCGGTGACGGCGATGAAGTAGACGACGAGCGCGATCGGCGCCGCCACGAGGGCCGTCACCATCGTGTGCAGCGCGAAGCTGTCGAGCCGCAGCAGGAAGCACGCCGAGATGGCGAACACGCCGAGCAGGATCACCGTCGCCCAGAGCGCGCCCGGCAGCGCCGTGTCGCCGACCGCCTGCAGCCGCAGCCGGCGCATCTCGATCACCTTGCCGTAGGCCTCCAGCACGCGCCCGTGCACGACCTTCTGGCCTTCGGTCGCGGGCTCGAACGCGAACATCTCGCGCTGTGCGTCGTCGAGCGCCTTCACCACGCCGCTCGGCGCCTCGCCGCGCTGGTGCAGCGGCCACTCGGTCTCGATCACGAAGCGCGTGTACTCGACGACCGCCTGCTTCGCCTTGTCGCGCAACGGCTGCGGGTAGCCGGACACGTTGTGGAACAGCACGGTGATCGCGGCGGCCTCCCTGCCGACGTTGGTCGCGGCGTCGACCGTGTTGTCCCAGACGGCGACGGCGGTCAGGCCGGCCGCGACGGCGTAGACGCCGATCAGCGCCGCGAGCAAGCCGGCGATCGCGCCGTTGTCGAGCTGCTCGTGCAGCGTCGTCCGGCGCACGTGCCGGGCCGACAGCGCGAGGCCGCCGATGGCCACGACGATCGTCACCAGCACGACGAAGAACGCCAGCATCGGCGAGGAGAGCGTGTGGAACCAGTTCATGGGCGCGTGCGCGAAGGCGGCGGAGGATGCCGCATCTTAAACGCATCGCCGCGCGCGATGCACGGGCGGACGGCGGATGCCCTTCAGGCAGGCCCGCGGACGAGTGTCTGGGCCAGGTCGCGCCAGCCCGCGGCCGAGCGCAGGCCACGGTGATGAAAGCAGATGGAACGCGCGAGCGCGGCGAACGGGCGCGTCGCGATCGCCGCGTCGAAGACCGCGTCGGGCACGCCGACGTCGTAGAGCGCGCGCAGCGCACGCTTGCACGCGAAGCGGGGCCGCGTCGCTGCGAGCACGCGGGCCGGCGGCGGCGCCCCCTCGCGCCGGTGGTCGGCGATCGCCTGCGCGGCGGCCCAACCCGACTCCAGCGCCGTGTGGATGCCGCCCGCCGACAGCGGCGACACGAGGCCGGCGGCGTCGCCGACGAGCAGCACGCCGTCGCGCGCGAACGGCGCGACCGGTCCGCCGACCGGGATGAGACCGCCACGCGCGCCGATGCGTCGCGCCGCGCGGAAATCGAACAGCGCGGCCAGCTTGCGCTCGAACGCGGGCAGGTTCGGCCGGCCGGGACGCCGGCACGCGAGCCCCACCTGCGCCACGCCGCGCACGCCCGGCACCACCCAGCCCAGGTACCCGGGCGCCAGCGCGCGGTCGAGGAAGCAGTGCAGACGATCGGGGTCGATGCCGGCCACGCCCTCCCACTCCGCCTCCACGCCCAGCAGGAACCGCGTGCTGCGGCCGAGCCCGAAGTCTCCGGCGACCGCCGAGTGCGGGCCGTCGGCGCCCACGATGTCGCGCACGCGCTCGCCGCCGCCGGCGAGCACGAACGCGTCGCCGTCCCGGCGCGCGCCGCGGTACGGCCGCCCGAAGCGCAGGTGGGCGCCCGCGCGCGCGGCTTCGCGCGCGAGCCAGCGCAGCAGCGCGGACGTGTCGGTCGCGAGGAAGTAGTAGCCGGCGGCGTCGAGGTCGAGCGCGGCGAGCGACGGCGCGTACAGGCGCACGCCGCGCACGCGCCGCGCGAGCGTCGCCGGAATCTCCCACCGCTGCGCCGCCTCCTTCACGACGAGGCCCGTCGTGTGCACGCGCGCGCCGGGGGCCGGGCGGCGGTCGAGCAGGAGCACGGACAGCCCGCGGCGCGCGGCGGCGCGGGCGCAGCAAAGGCCGGCGAAGCCGCCGCCGACGATCGCGACGTCGTAGTCGGGTGCGCGCATGCCGCGGTTCTACCGCGCGCGTGGAAGCGCGTCCACGTCTGCGCGCGCCGTGCCGCGCAACATCACCGGATCGCCATCTTCCGCCCGGGCGCCGCCACGATCGCGCGGCGGGCGCGGCGACGGCGGCGCTTCAGCGCGCGCCGGCCTGCTTCAGGATCTCGACCATCGTCCGGTAGCCCTGGCCCTCGGCCAGGTGCAGCGGCGTCATGCCGTTGCGGTCGGGGATGTTGACGTTGGCGCCGGCGGCGACGAGTTCGGCGAGCGTCGCCGTGTGGCGCTCGCCGCCGTCGCCCAGCACGATCGACTCGATCAAGGCGGTCCAGCCCAGGTTGTTGACGTGGTCGAGCGGCGCCTTGGCCTCGATCAGCACGCGCACCACCTCGGCGTGCCCCAGGTGAGCCGCGGCGATCAGCGCCGTGCCGTCGTAGCGGCTGGTGACGTTGGTCGCGCGCGCGCCCAGCTTGAGCGCGGTCTCGAGCGTGGGCACGTCGTTGGCCACCGCGGCGATCGTCACGATGTCGTAGCGGTCGCCTTCGAGGGCGTTCGGGTCCGCGCCCGCCTTGACCAGCGCGCGCATCGCGTCGTGGCGACCGGCGAACGCGGCGACGTGCAGCGGCGTGCGGCCGCGGCCGTCGCGCGCCTTGACGTTGGCGCCGGCGGCGGCCAGCTTCGCGATCTCCGTGGCATCGCCGCGGGCGGCAGCCGCGAACAGGCCGGTGTACGCGGCGACCTCGGCGGCCGTCGGCGCGACCTGCGCGTGGGCGGCGGATGCGAGGGCGGCGAAGAGCAGGAGGGTGGCGAGTTTCAGCATGGGTCGTAGTGGAGGTAGCCGATGAGCGCGCCGCGCGCGCCCTGCGCGCGCTCGAGCCGGCCGCACGCGACGATGGGCGCCGGTTCGCGCGCCGGATAGAGAAGCGGGTTGCCGGCGCCCGGCAGCGGCGGCCTGGCCGGATCGACCGGCGTGATCGTCGGCGTGCCGCGGCCCGCGGCATCGGCGACGCAGTCGACCGCGGCGCCGGACGCCTGCACGATGCGCACGCCGGCCACGCCCCCGTTCATCGGCCACGCCTTGGCCACCGCCTTCGCGCGCGGGCCCTCGCGGGCAAGGCACGAGGCGACCGCGGGTGCGATGCCCGGCAGCAGGCGCGCCCAGTCGTCGGGCTTCTTGGCCGCAAAGTCCGCGGCCGGTGCGACCCGCGCGTCGAAGCCGGCGCGCATGACGCAGCAGCCGGTGACGGCCTCGCCCGATTTCACCGACAGCACGGCGCGGTGCGTCGACGGCGGACCGTCGGCCATCGTCGACCGGCAGGCCTCCTCACGCACGGTGGCGACCAGCGTCTCGCGCGGCAGGTGCGTCGAGTCGCCGCGCCAGATCGTCACCGGCGGGATGAGGAACCCGAGCGTCTGCACCGATCCGCGGAAGACGACCTCGCGCTTGCCGCGCGCGGTCAGCGACGAGTACACGGCGCTCGTGCGGCCGGCGTCGAGCCGCCACGACGGCTCGTCACCGCGGCATTCGAGCGCCTGCACGACGATCGGCTGCTGCGCCTGCGCGGTGGTGGCAACGGCGAACGCGGCCACCGCGAGCGCGCGGCGACCAGGAGGAACGGGGCGTCGGCGCGGGTCCATCGGGCAATCTTCGCACAGTCGGGTCGCGGCGAGGCGGCGCGGGCGTGCCTGCGGCCCGGCCCGTGGATTGACGGCGCACCGCGCCCGGGCGATGCTCACGCGGGAACGCCGCCATTCCGGAGAGGGCAGGGTGAGGGGGCAGGGCGCTACTTCGCCGCCGCGAACTGCTCCGGGCTCCAGCCGCCGCCCAGCGCCTTCGCGAAGTCCACCGTGGAGATCCGGGCGTCGCGCGCGGCCGCGATGCGCAGCGTCTCGGCCGCGAGCAGCTGGCGCTGCGCGTCGATGACCTCGAGGAACGACGTGCGGCCGGCGTCGTAGCGCAGCTGCGCGACCTCGTACGCCTTGGCGATCTGGTCGCGCCGCGCCGACTCGGCGGCCAGCACGCCACGCGCGCCGCGGTTCACGACCAGCGCGTCGTGGACTTCGCGGAACGCGACCTGCACCACCTGCACGTACTCGACCGTCGCGCGGTCGTTGTTGGCGCGCGCGAGCTCGACCTGCGACTCGATCGCCTTCAGCGCGATCAGCGGCTGCACGATGCCCAGCGCCAGGTTCCAGACCGTCGCCGGCCCGGAGAACAGCGCGCCGGTGGTCGCGGCCTCGGAGCCATAGAAGAGCCCGAGGCGGATCTGCGGGAAGTAGTCGGCGCGCGCCTGCTGGATGCGCAGGTCGGACGCGGCGAGCAGCGCCTCCGAGCGCCGGATGTCGGGCCGGCGCTCGACCAGGCTCGCCGGCAGCGCGTCGGGCAGCTGCGGCACCGCGGCGGCGGCGTCGATCGCGGCGCCACGCGCGATCTGCGGCGTGAACACCGCGCGCGGCGAGCGCCCGGTCAGCGTGGCGAGCGCGCCTTCGAGCTGGCCGATCGCGCTCTTCGTGCGCGCGATGTCGGCGACGACCGCCGAGCGCTCCGCCTCCGCCGTGCGCAGGTCGTACTCGCCGATGATGCCGCCCTCGAACCGGTCGCGCTGCAGCGTCACGGTCTCCGTGCGCAGCTTCAGCGTGTCCTCGAGCACGGCGAGCAGGGCGTCGGCCGCGCGCAGCCGGAAGTACGCATTCGCCACGTCGGCCGCCACCGCCACCCGCACGACCTCGCGGTAGTAGCGCGCCGCAACGAGGTCGTTGGTCGCGGCCAGCGCCCCGCTGCGGTACTTGCCCCAGACGTCGAGCTCGTACGACATCTCGATCGCGGCGCGGAAGTCGTTGCTGACGAGCTGGCTTCCGGCCGGCAGCGGCGGCGACGTCACGGACGAGATCCGCGACCGCGCCGGGTCGAGCCGCGCGTTGATGTCCGGCGCCAGGTTCGACTGCGCAAGCAGCACCTGCGCGCGCGCCGCCTCGATCCGTGCCAGCGACGCCTTGAGGTCGAGGTTGTTGGCGAGCGCCTCGTCGACGAGCGCGGTGAGCGCCGGGTCGTCGAACGCGGTCCACCAGCGCTCGAGCAGCGCGTTCTGCGCGGGCGTGGCCGTGCCGGCCGGCAGGTCGAGCTGCGGCGGCGCGGGCTGCGTGACGGCGCAGCCGGCGGCGAGCGCGGCGGCGGCGAGGGCGGCAGCGAGTCTACGCACGGTCGCCTCCCGGGGTCGGATGCGGCGGGTGGCCCGGCGTCTGCGGCGGCGCGAGGTGCGCGACCATGTGCGCGTGGGCGACTTCCTCGGCGAGCTCGGACTTGGTCCGCGGCTCGTGCACGCGTCGGTCCATGATGACGCGGAAGAACAGCGGGACGAAGAAGATCGCGAGGAACGTGGCGGCGATCATGCCGCCCATCACGCCGGTGCCGGTCGAGTGGCGCGCACCGGCGCCGGCGCCGGTCGAGATCGCGAGCGGCAGCACGCCGAAGATGAACGCAAGGGAAGTCATGAGGATGGGCCGGAAGCGCAGCCGCGCCGCCTCCATCGCCGCCGCGGAGGCCGACATCCCTTCCTCCTTCTTGAGCATCGCGTACTCGACGATCAGGATCGCGTTCTTGGCGGCGAGCCCCAGCAGCGTCACGAGGCCGATCTGGAAGTAGACGTCGTTGGTGAGCCCGCGCAGCCAGATCGCGGCGAGCGCGCCGAACGTGCCGAACGGCAGCGCCAGCAGCACCGAGAACGGCAGCGACCAGCGCTCGTACTGCGCGGCGAGGATCAGGAACACCATGACGACCGCGAGGCCCAGCGCGAACGTCGACGCGCCGCCCGAGCGCTTCTCCTGGTAGGACGTGCCGCCCCAGTCGTAGGAGAAGTCCGGCGGCAGCACCTCGCGTGCGATCTGCTCGACGCGCGCGATCGCCTGCCCCGAGCTGTAGCCGGGCGCCGCCTGCCCGAAGATCTTCACGGCGGGGAGGTTGTTGAAGCGGTCGAGCGCGTCCGGCCCGGACGAGTAGCGCACCGTCGCGAGCGACGTCAGCGGGATCATGTCGCCCTTCTCGGAGCGCACGTAGACGGCGCCGATGTCGTCGGGCCGCGCCCGGTACGACGGCTCGGCGGACATCAGCACCTGCCACGCGCGGCCGTACTTGTTGAAGTCGTTCACGTAGTAGGTGCCGAGCGTGGCCGACAGCGCGGCGAACACGTCGTTGATCGGCACGCCGACCTTCTTCGCCTTCTCGCGGTCGACGTCGACGAAGAGCTGCGGCACGTTGGCGCGCCACAGCGTCTGCGCGCCGCCGAGTTCCTTGTCGCTGTTCACGCGCGCGAGGAACTGCTGCGTGACCTCGTTCAGCCGCGCGGCGCCGCCGTCGCCGCGGTTCTGGATGTAGAACTCGTAGCCGCCGGCGGCGCCGAGGCCGAAGATCGGCGGCGGGTTGAACGCGAGCACCAGCGCCTCCTTGATGCCCGCGGTGCGCCCGAACAGCTCGCCGACGAGTTGCGCCGCGGTCACGTCGCGCTTGTCCCACGGGATCTGCGTGACGAAGATCGTCGCGGCGTTGTTGCGCATGCCGCCGCCCAGGAAGTCGAAGCCGGTGAACGACACGACGTCGGCGTTGGCCGGGTTGGCGCGGATCGCCTGCTCGACCTGCGCCACCACGCGGTCCGTGCGCTCGAGCGTCGCGCCGTCCGGGAGGATCACCGCGCTGATGTAGAAGCCCTGGTCCTCGTCGGGGACGAGGCTGCCCGGCGTGTGGCGCCAGAGCCCGACGACGAGCGCGACCATGCCGGCGAACAGCAGCAGCCCGATCGCGCCGCGGCGGATCATCCAGGTGACGCCGGACGTGTAGTGGCCGGTCACGCGCAGGAAGAAGCGGTTGAAGGCGGCGAAGAACCCGCGCGTGGGCGGCGGCTCGTGCTTGAGGATCAGCGCGCACAGCGACGGCGTCAGCGTCAGCGCGACGAGGCCCGAGATCACGACGGCGATCGAGATCGTCACCGCGAACTGCCGGTAGAGCTCGCCGGTGAGGCCGCCCAGGAAGGCGATCGGCACGAACACCGCGGTCAGCGTCAGCACGATCGCGATGATGGGGCCGGTGACCTCGTGCATCGCCTTGATCGCCGCCTCGCGGGGCTCCGCGTCGTCCTCGCGCATGATCCGTTCGACGTTCTCCAGCACGACGATCGCGTCGTCGACGACGATGCCGATCGCCAGCACCATGCCGAACAGCGTCAGCGTGTTGATCGAGTAGCCGAGCACGTACAGGCCGGCGAACGCGCCGAGCAGCGACACCGGCACGGCGATCAGCGGGATGACGGTGGCGCGCCAGCTCTGCAGGAACAGGTAGACGACGAGGAACACGAGGATCATCGCCTCGCCCAGCGTGAACACGACCTCGCGGATCGACACCTCGACGAAGCGCGTCGTGTCGTACGGAACGGCGAACGTAAGCCCGGCCGGGAAGCGCTGCGACAGCTCGGCGACGCGGTTGCGCACGGTCTTCGCGACCTCGAGCGCGTTGGCGCCCGGCTGCAGGAAGATCCCGACCAGGACCGCCTGCTTGCCGTTGTAGCGGCCGACGAAGTCGTAGTCCTTCGACCCCAGCTCGACGCGCGCGACGTCGGCCAGCCGCACCATCGACCCGTCCGGGTTGGCGCGGACGATGATCTCGCCGAACTGCTTCGCGTCGGAAAGCCGCCCCTGCGTCGTGATCGTGTAGACGAGCTCCTGCCCCTTGTTGATGGGCGCCTGCCCGACCTTGCCGGCCGCGAACTGCGCGTTCTGCTCGTTGACGGCGCGCACGACGTCGGACGGCGTCAGCTTCAGCTGCGCGAGGCGGTCGGGCTTCAGCCAGATCCGCATCGCGTAGTCCTTGGCGCCGAAGATCTGCACGTTGGTGGTGCCGGGCAGCCGCTTCAGCTCGTCGAGGACGTTGAGCGTCACGTAGTTGGAGATGAAGAGGTCGTCGAACCTCTCGTCGGGCGAGTAGAACGCGATCACCTGCAGGAACGACGAGCTGCCGCGCTCGACGGTGACGCCCTGCCGGCGCACGTCCTCGGGCAGCCGCGGCTCGACCTGCTTGACGCGGTTGTTGACGTTGACGGCCGCGTCGTCGACGTTGGTGCCGATCTCGAACGTGACCTGGATCTGCACGACGCCGTTCGACGACGACGTCGAGCTCATGTAGATCATGTTCGGCACGCCGTTGATCGCGTTCTCGATCGGCGAGGCCACCGTCTGCTCGAGCGTCTCGGCCGACGCGCCCGGGTAGACCGCCTGCACGGTGACCACCGGCGGCGCGATTTCCGGGTACTGCGCGACCGGCAGCGTGCGCATGGCGGCCAACCCCGCCAGCACGAGGAACATGGAGATCACGGCCGCGAAGATCGGCCGGTCGATGAAGAAGCGCGAGAACATGGCGGCGCCGTCCCCTTACGCCTTGGGCGCGGGCGGCGCGTCCTTCGCGGGCGCGGGCGCAGGCGCGCCGCCGGGCGCCGCGGGCTTCGCCGCGCCGCCGACCGTCACCGGCGCGCCGGGGCGCAGCTTCGCCACGCCGTCGACGATCACCGCGTCGCCCGGCTTCAGCCCGGTCTCGACGACCCACAGGTTGGCGCCGTCCTGCGCGACCCATTCGCCCAGCGTCACCGGCCGCACGCCGGCGACGTCCTTGCCGTCCTTGTCCTTTTCGACGACGTAGACGAACTTGCCCTGCGCGCCGTCCTGCACGGCGACCTGCGGCACCGCGAGCGCGTTGTTGCGCACGGCGCCGGTGAGCTTCACGCGCACGAACTGGCCGGGCTTCAGCTGCCGGTCGGCGTTGGCCACCTCCGCGCGCATCTCGTAGGTGCCGGTCGACGGGTTCACGCGCGTGTCGGCGAAGTTGATCCGCCCGCGGCGCTCGAGCGTCGTGCCGTCGGACAGCCGCACGACCACCTCGTACGCGTTGTCCTTCGGCAGCGTGAGCCGGCCTTCCCTGACGGCCTTGTTGAGCAGCAGCTGCTCGTTCTCGGAGATCGCGAACGGAATCCACATCGGGTCGACCTGCGAGATCGTCGTCAGCAGCGTCTCGTTGGCGGCGACGAGGCTGCCCTCGGACTTGGGCGCGCGGCTCGACAGGCCGGCGATCGGCGCCGTGACGTTCGTGTACGAGAGGTTCAGCTTCATCTCGGCCAGCTTCGCCTCGGCCGCGCGCAGCGCCGCCGCGCTCATCTCGAGGTTGGAGATCGCGTCGTCGGCCTCCTTCTGGCCGACGGCGCGGCGCTCGGCGAGCGGCTTCAGCCGCGCGACTTCCCGCTCGGCCTGCGCCTTCTGCGCCTGCGCGCGGGCGACCTCGGCCTCCAGCGCCGCCGTTTGCGCGGCCATCTGGCGCGGGTCGATCACGAACAGCACCTGCCCCGCCTTCACCGGCGCGCCTTCCTGGAAGAGCTTCCGGTCGAGGATGCCGGTCACCCGCGCGCGCACCTCGACTTCCTTCGAGCCGGTCGTCTGGCCCACGTACTCGTACGTGGCCGGCAGCGATTTCGGCTCGAGCTTGATCGTGGTCACTTCCGCCGGCGGAAATCCGTGGAATCCTCCGCCTTGCTGCGGAGGGCTGCAGGCGGCGAGCGTGGCGGCGACGGCGGCCGGCACGACGAGCGCCGCGAAGGCGCGGGCGGGGCGGGGCATGGGCACTCCTGACGGTGCGGCCGGCGGCGCTCGTGCTGCGGCGCAGCTTGCCAAGGCCGCCAAGATTACATACATTCACGAATGTTTGTAAAGGGGTCGAAGGTGACCGGGGCGACCCGGCCGGACGAACCATGGCACGCAGGACGAAGGAAGAGGCGCAGGCGACACGGGAACGGCTGCTCGACGCGGCCGAGGTGATCTTCCGCGACCGCGGGGTCACGCGGACGTCGCTCGCCGAGATCGCGACCGCCGCGGGCATGACGCGCGGCGCCGTCTACTGGCACTTCAAGGACAAGGCGGACCTGTTCCGCGCGATGTGCGACCGGGCGACGCTGCCGCTCGACACGATGTTCGAGCGCGCCGGCGAGACCGCCGCCGCGGACCCGCTCGGCACGCTGCGCACGCTGTCGATCGGCGCGCTCACGAGCCTCGCGTCGGACCCGCGCGCGCAGAACGTGTTCGAGATCGTGTTCCACAAGAGCGAGCTCGTCGACGAGCTGGCCGGGCTCGCGACCGCGCACCGGCAGGAGCGGGGCGCCTGCCTGTCCGAGATCGAGGCGATCGTCCGCCGCGCCGCGGCCGACGGCCAGCTGCCGGCCGACGTCGACGCGCACCTCGCGACCCAGGGGCTGCACGCGCTGATGATCGGCGTCATGCACGAGTGGGTGCTCGACCCGTCCGCCTACGACCTCGCCAGCGCGGCGCCCGCGCTGATCGACACCTGGATCGCCGGGCTCAAGGCCCACCCGCCGCGGCGGGCGGCGGCGCCGGCGAAAGCCGCGGCGCGGCCGCGGACGGTCGCCGCCTGACGTGCCGGGGCCCGGCGCGCTCGCACCGGCGACACCCGCATAATCCGCGAGTTTCCCAACGAACCACGATCCCGACACCATGGAAAAGATCGAACGCGTGGGCGTCATCGGCGCCGGCACGATGGGCAACGGCATCGCGCAGGCCTGCGCCGGCGCCGGCCTCTCCGCCGTGATGGTCGACGTCGACGACGCCGCCGTCGCGCGCGGCACGAAGACGATCGCGGGCAGCCTCGACCGCCTCGTCAAGAAGGAGAAGCTCTCCGCGGCGGAGCGCGACGCCGCGCTCGCGCGCATCAAGGGCAGCACGTCGTACGGCGACCTCGCCGACTGCGACCTCGTCATCGAGGCGGCGACCGAGAACCTCGAGCTCAAACTCAAGATCCTGCGGCAGGTCGACGCGCTGGCGAAGCCTTCCGCGCTGATCGCGTCGAACACGTCGTCGATCTCGATCACGACGCTCGCCGCCGTCACGTCGCGGCCCGCGTCGTTCCTCGGCGTCCACTTCTTCAACCCGGTGCCGATGATGGCGCTGGTCGAGCTGGTGCGCGGGCTGCAGACGTCCGACGCGACGGTCGCCGCGGCGACCGCGTTCGCGAAGCGGCTGGCGAAGACGCCGATCGTCGTCAGGAACAGCCCCGGCTTCGTCGTCAACAGGCTGCTGTGCCCGATGCTGAACGAGGCGGTCTTCGCGCTGCAGGAGGGGATCGCGACGGCCGCCGAGATCGACGACGGCATGAAGCTCGGCTGCAACCACCCGATCGGGCCGTTGGCCCTCACCGACATGATCGGACTCGACGTGCTGCTCGCGGTGATGAACGTGTTCTACGCGGACTTCAACGACCCCAAGTACCGGCCGGCGCCGCTCCTGAAGGAGATGGTCGCGGCCGGTAGGCTCGGCCGGAAGTCGGGCCGTGGGTTCTACGACTACACCCGGGAAGCCGGGAAGTGACGACGCGCGCCGCGGGGATGCCCCGCGGTGCGGCGCAGGGGGAACGCATGTACGAGACAGTGCTGCTGGAGCAGAGGGAGCCGGGGATCTGGCTGCTGACGATCAACCGCGAGCGCGCGATGAACGCGCTCGCGCCGCAGGTCCTCGACGACCTTGCGGCGGCCGTGCGGGCGGTCGCGGCGGACGCGGGCGCGCGCTGCCTGCTCGTCACCGGCGCCGGCCGGGCGTTCGTCGCCGGCGCGGACATCGCGGCGATGAGCGCGATGTCGGTGCTGGAGGCGCGCGACTTCGCGGCGAAGGGCCACCGGACGCTGCGGGCGCTGGAGCTCGCCGCGTTCCCGGTCATCGCGCTCGTCAACGGCTACGCGCTGGGCGGCGGCTGCGAGCTGGCGCTCGCGTGCGACTTCATCGTCGCCTCCGAAAAGGCCGTCTTCGGCCAGCCGGAGGTCAACCTCGGCATCTGCCCGGGCTTCGGCGGCACGCAGCGGCTGACGCGCGTCGTCGGGCGCTCGATGGCGCTCGACCTCGTGACGACGGGCCGGCAGGTGAAGGCCGACGAGGCGCTGCGCATCGGCCTGGCCAACCACGTCGTCGCACCGGAGGCGCTGCTCGACAAGGGGCTGGAGCTCGCGCGGATGATCGCCGCCAAGGGGCCGGTGGCCGTGCGCTTCGGCAAGCACCTCGTGATCCGCGGCCAGGACCTGGACCTCGCCAACGCCAACGTGCTCGAGACCGACGTGTTCGGGCTCCTGTGCGCGACCGACGACAAGCGGGAGGGGATGGCGGCGTTCCTCGAGAAGCGGCCGGCGAAGTTCACGGGGCGGTAGCGGCCCCCTGACCCCCAACCATCTCCCCCGTCCCCGGGAGAGAGGGAGCGCATCGGCGCGGCGCAGCCGCTCTTCCTCTCCCGCGTGCGGGAGAGGGCCGGGGTGTGGGGAGAAACCGAGCCAGGCTCGATTTCCGGGGAACCGGGGAAATCGAGCCTGGCTCGGTTTTTCAGCGAAGGATGCCGCGCATCGGTGCCGAATCCGCGCCGACGCTCTCCCTCTCCCGCGTGCGGGAGAGGGCCGGGGTGAGGGGCGTCAGTCCTCGTACCGCCGCAGCCCGTCGAGGTCGGTGACGGTCAGGCCGCCGTACTCGATGCGCAGGAGTCCCGCCTGCTCCAGCCGCTGCAGCGCCTGGTTCGCGCGCTGGCGCGACAGCCCGGCCAGCTGCGCGATCTCCTCCTGCGAGATCGGCAGCGACGGCCCGACCCCGGGGTACAGGTGCGGGTTGAACATCGACGCCAGGCAGCGCGCGAGCCGGGCATTCGGCCCGAGCAGCCGGTCGTGCTCGACCATGCCGATGAACTGGCCGAGCCGCTCGTTGAGTTGCGTCAGCAGGAAGCGGTTGAACGGCATGCTGGTGTCCAGCAGCCACATGAAAGTGAGGCGGGGCATGTACGCGATGACGCTCTCCCGCAGCGCGACGATGTCGTATCGGCGCGGCTCGTCCTTGAGCAGCGAGCCCTCGCCGAACCAGCCGCCGGAGCCCACGCCGACGAAGCTCGTCGGCTTGCCCTCGGCCGAGACGTTGGTCATCTTGACCAGCCCGTCGACGACGCCGATCCACGCCTCGACCGCCTCCCCCTTGCGGCACACCAGTGCGCCCGCCGCGCACACGCGGGTCACGGTCTCCGCCTCGACGCGCGCCAGGTCGGCCGGGGCGAGCGCGCGCGCCCAGGCGGCGGCGCGGAGCATGGCGGCGAGCGTGGGCATCGGGCGCGGCGGGTTCGGGTTGGGCAAATGTCGGCGTGGCGACAGCATCGGCCGGCGATCGCGCCTAAATTGCGGGACGGACCATTCTAGCGCCGCAGGGCCGCCCCACGGCGCTGGCCCCCTTCGGGGGGAGGGGCGCGCAGTGCCCTCGGGGGCACGCTGGAGCGCCGCGCGCCCGCGGTGGGGCGGTTGCGTGCGGCAGGACCCGACCGCCAGGACCAGCGCCGGAGGGGGGACGAAAGAGGCTAAGATGCCCGTCCCGCCCGCCGGAGGCCACGGCGGCACGGGTCATGTATAAGATACAAGAACGGCGGGGCGGCGGGGCCGCACCCGCAGGTGCAGCCAGGATGGGCCGGCCGCGAGGCCGGAGCGCGAGAGGACACGAAGGCCCGGCAAGCGGCCGTCCGCGCGACCAGGAGGAGGCGATGGACGAGCAGCGCGACACGTTTCCGCGATTGCTGGCGCACCACGCGGCGGTGCGGCCCGGGCATCCGGCGACGCGCGAGAAGGACCTCGGCATCTGGCAGACGTGGACGTGGCGCGAGGTCGCCGACGAGGTGCGGGCGCTCGCCTGCGGACTCGCCGCCGAGGGCTTCCGCCGCGGCATGCACCTCGCGATCATCGGCGACAACCGGCCGCGCCTGTACTGGTCGATGGTCGCCGCGCAGGCGCTGGGCGGCATCCCGGTGCCCATGTACCAGGACGCTCCGGCCGCCGACTTCGTGTTCGTGCTGAACGACGCGGAGATCGCGTTTGCGATGGTCGAGGACCAGGAGCAGGTCGACAAGATGCTGGAGGCCATGCCGCAGGTCCCGAGGCTCTCCCACGTCTATTACGACGACCCGCGCGGCCTGCGCAACTACGAGGGCGTGACGAGCTTCGCGCGCCTGCAGGAGAAGGGCCGCGAGTTCGACCGCGCGCACCCCGGCTGGTACGAAGCCGAGGTGGCGAAGGGGCAGCCGGGCGACGTGTCGGTGATGCTCTACACGTCCGGCACGACCGGCAAGCCGAAGGGCGTGTGCCTGACGCATGCGGCCTTCGTCGCCGCGGCCCGCGGCGGCTGCGGCTTCGACCGGCTCACGGCGTCCGACAGCATCCTGTCCTACCTGCCGATGGCGTGGGTGGGCGACCACCTGTTCTCGATCGCGCAGTGGCTGGAGGCCGGGTTCACGATCAACTGCCCGGAGTCCGGCGACACCGTGATGACCGACCTGCGCGAGATCGGCCCGACGTACTACTTCGCGCCGCCGCGGGTGTTCGAGAACCTGCTCACGCAGGTGATGATCCGGATGGAGGACGCCGGCGCGGTCAAGCGCTGGCTGTTCCGGCGCTTCATGGACGTCGCGCGCCGCTGCGGCGCCGAGATCCTCGACGGCAAGCCGGTGGCGCCCGGCGACCGGCTCCAGTACGCGCTGGGCAACCTCTTCGTCTACGGCCCGCTGCGCAACGTGCTCGGCATGAGCCGCATCCGCGTCGCGTACACGGCCGGCGCCGCCATCGGGCCGGACCTCTTCCGCTTCTACCGCTCGATCGGCATCAACCTGAAGCAGCTGTACGGGCAGACCGAGACGTGCGCGTACGTGTGCCTGCAGCCGGACGGCGACGTCAAGCTCGACTCGGTCGGGCTGCCCGCGCCCGGCGTGGAGATCCGCATCGGCGACGGCGGCGAGGTGCTGGTGCGCGGCCCGATGCTGCTGAAGGAGTACTACAAGCGGCCGGACGCGACAGCGGAGTCCATCGACGCCGAAGGCTACTTCCACACCGGCGACGCCGGCTTCCTCGACGACGCCGGCCACCTGAAGATCATCGACCGCGCCAAGGACGTCGGCAAGCTCGGCAGCGGCGCGATGTTCGCGCCCAACTACATCGAGAACAAGCTCAAGTTCTTCCCGCACGTCAAGGAGGCGGTGGCGTTCGGGCACGGCCGCGACATGGTGTGCGCCTTCATCAACATCGACGCCGGCTCGGTCGGCAACTGGGCGGAGCGGCGCGGCCTCGCCTACTCGGGCTACACCGACCTGGCACAGAAGCCCGAGGTCTACCAGCTGGTCCGCGAGTGCGTGGAGAAGGTCAACGCGGAGCTCGCCACCGAGGGCGACCTCGCCGCGTCGCAGGTCCACCGGTTCCTGATCCTGCACAAGGAGCTCGACCCGGACGACGACGAGCTGACGCGCACGCGCAAGGTGCGCCGCGGCTTCGTCGCGGAGAAGTACGCGGTGCTGATCGACGCGCTGTACGGCGGGAAGACGGTCCAGCACGTCGAGACGCTGGTCCGCTTCGAGGACGGCCGCACGAACATGGTCGCCGCGGATCTGCGGATCGACGAGGCGAAGACGCTGCCGCCGGCGCACGGGAAGGCCGCGTGATTCCTCGATTCACAAAGAGACGCCGAGACGCAGAGAACGTCGGTGCCCCGGTGTCCTCCGCGTCTCTGCGCCTCATTGTGAAAGCCGTTCGCTGACCATGGCCACGAACACCGCCCGCCGCGCCGGCGACGTCATCCTGAAGCTCGACCACATCTCGCTGTCGTTCGGCGGGGTGAAGGCGCTGACGGACATCAGCTTCGACATCCGCGAGCACGAGATCCGCGCGATCATCGGCCCCAACGGCGCCGGCAAGAGCTCGATGCTCAACGTGATCAACGGCGTCTACCACCCGCAGGGCGGCACGATCACCTTCCACGGCGAGGTCCGGCGCGACATGACCCCGCACAAGGCGGCGACGTCGGGCATCGCGCGGACGTTCCAGAACATCGCTCTGTTCCGCGGCATGTCGGTGCTCGACAACATCATGACCGGGCGCAACCTCAGGATGAAGGCGCACTTCCTCGAGCAGGCCGTCTGGTTCGGCCGCGCGCGCCGCGAGGAGCTCGAGAACCGGCGCAAGGTCGAGGAGATCATCGACTTCCTCGAGATCCAGCACATCCGCAAGACGCCGGTCGGGCGCCTGCCGTACGGGCTGCAGAAGCGCGTCGAGCTCGCGCGCGCGCTCGCCGCCGAGCCGTCGATGCTGCTGCTCGACGAGCCGATGGCCGGCATGAACGTCGAGGAGAAGCAGGACATGTGCCGCTTCGTGCTCGACGTCAACGAGCAGTACGGCACGACGATCGTGCTGATCGAGCACGACATGGGCGTCGTGATGGACATCTCGGACCGGGTGGTCGTGCTCGACTACGGCAAGAAGATCGGCGACGGCACCCCCGACGAGGTGCGCGGCAACAAGGCGGTGATCGACGCGTACCTGGGCGTCGCGCACTGAGGGTGGATTCCACAATGAGACGCAGAGGCGCAGAGAAACCCGATGCGAGCGAGTTCGACTCCTCTGCGTCTCTGCGTCTCTTCGTGAGAGCTTGATCGCCATGTCATTCTTCTTCGAAGTGCTGATCGGCGGCCTGCTCTCGGGCGTGATGTACTCGCTCGTCGCGCTCGGCTTCGTGCTGATCTACAAGGCGTCGGGCGTGTTCAACTTCGCGCAGGGCGCGATGGTGTTCTTCGCGGCGCTGACGTTCGTCGGCTTCCTCGAGATGGGCGTCCCCTTCTGGATCGCGTTCGTGCTCACGCTGGGCGCGATGGTCCTGCTGGGGCTCGCCACCGAGCGCATCGTCCTGCGGCCGCTGGTCAACCAGCCGCAGATCTCGCTGTTCATGGCGACCATCGGCCTCACGTTCGTCATCGAGGGCCTGGCGCAGCTCATGTGGGGCTCGCAGCCGCACGGGCTCGACATCGGCATCCAGGACGAGCCGCTCGGCTGGATCACCGACGCGACGGGGATGAACGTGTCGAAGTTCGACCTCGCCGCCGCGGGCATCGCCGCCGCGCTGGTGACGTCGCTCGGGCTGTTCTTCAGCCGGACGCGCATCGGCCGCGCGCTGCGCGCGGTCGCCGACGACCACCAGGCGGCGCTGGCCGTCGGCATCCCGCTGCAGCAGATCTGGGGGATCGTGTGGACGGTCGCCGGCTTCGTCGCGCTCGTCGCGGGCATGCTGTGGGGCGCCCGCAACGGCGTCCAGTTCTCGCTGACGTTCCTCGCGCTGAAGGCGCTCCCCGTGCTGATCCTCGGCGGCTTCGAGTCGATCCCGGGGGCGATCATCGGCGGGCTCATCATCGGGGCCGCGGAGAAGCTGGCCGAGGTCTACATCGGGCCCTTCGTCGGCGGCGGCATCGAGGGCTGGTTCCCGTACGTCCTCGCGCTCCTCTTCCTCCTCGTGCGGCCGGAAGGGCTGTTCGGGGAGAAGCACATCGACCGGGTCTGAGTCCAGATGCTCTACCGCGAAGCAGGGCAGTTCAAGACGTCCTACGCCGAGGACCAGCAGGTCTTCGCGATCCGCCAGGACCGCATCGCCGTCACGGCGCTGCTGGCGGTCGCGTTCGTCGTCGTGCCGCTGGTGGCCAACCAGTACTGGCTGTCGGCGATCCTGACGCCGCTGCTGATCTTCGCGCTCGCCGCGATCGGCCTCAACATCCTGACCGGCTACGCGGGCCAGCTGTCGCTCGGCACCGCGGCGTTCATGGCGGTGGGCGCGTTCGCCGCGTACAACTTCGTGCTGCGCGTGCCGGGGATCCCGATCCTGGTGGCGTTCGTGCTGGCCGGCATCTGCGCGGCGCTGGTCGGCATCGTGTTCGGGCTGCCGAGCCTGCGCATCAAGGGGTTCTACCTCGCCGTGGCCACGCTGGCGGCGCAGTTCTTCGTCGTCTGGGCGCTGACCAAGTTCTCGTGGTTCTCCAACTACAGCAGTTCCGGCGTGATCAGCGCGCAGAAGATCGTGATCCTGGGCTACACCTTCGACAGCCCGGCGGCGAAATACCTGTTCACGCTGGCCATCGTGACCGTCCTGGCCCTCGCGGCGAAGAACATGGTGCGCAGCTCGGTCGGGCGCGCGTGGATGGCGGTGCGCGACATGGACGTCGCGGCGTCGGTGATCGGCATCCGGCTGATGCAGACCAAGCTGTCGGCGTTCGCGATCAGCTCGTTCTACTGCGGCGTCGCCGGCGCGCTCTACGCGTACGCGTACCTCGGCACGGTCGAGCCCGAGGGCTTCAACCTGGATCTGTCGTTCCGCGTGCTGTTCATGGTGATCATCGGCGGCGTCGGCAGCATCCTGGGCTCGTTCCTCGGCGCGGCGTTCATCGTGCTGCTGCCGATCTTCCTCAACACGGCGGCGCCGCTCATCGAGCACGGGCTGGGCGTGCAGATGCCGCCGGGCCTCATGTCGAACCTCGAGCTGATCGTGTTCGGGGCGCTGATCATCTTCTTCCTGGCCGTCGAGCCGCACGGGCTCGCCCGGCTGTGGCAGATCGGAAAGGAGAAGCTCCGCTTGTGGCCGTTCCCGCATTGATGGTGTGTCGCAGGGGTTCGCATCGCTGTATCGACTCCGCTTCGGAGGTGTTTCACTTGTCAGGAGGAAAGCCATGAAGTCATTCACCAAGGCCCTGCTGGGCCTCGCGATGCTCGGCGCCGCGGCGACGACGCACGCGCAGAGCGAGCAGTTCGTCCCGATGGTCGGGTACTGGGTCGGGCCCTACGCGGCCGGCGGGTCCGGCATCTTCGGCGGGATGATCGACTACATCAACATGATCAACGCGCGCGACGGCGGCGTGAACGGCGTCAAGCTCACGTACGAGAAGTGCGAGACCGAGTACAACAACGCGCGCGGCGTCGAGTGCTACGAGCGCCTGAAGAAGAAGGGGCCGACCGGCGCCTCGCTCGTGCACCCGCTGTCGACCGGCATCACCTATTCGCTGATCGAGAAGGGGACGGCCGACAAGGTGCCCATCGTGTCGATCGGCTACGGCCGCACCGACGCCTCCGACGGCCGGGTCTTCCCGTACATCTTCCCGCTGATCACGAACTACTGGTCGCAGAACACGGCCAAGATCAAGTTCATCGGGTCGAAGGAAGGGGGGATGGACAAGCTCAAGGGCAAGAAGATCGTGAACATCTATCACGACTCGGCCTACGGCAAGGAGACCATTCCGGTTCTCGACGCGCAGGCGAAGAAGTACGGCTTCACGGTCACGCACATCCCCGTCCCGCACCCGGGCAACGAGCAGGGCGCGCAGTGGCTGCAGGTCCGGCAGATCAAGCCCGACTGGGTGATCCTGCGGGGCTGGGGCGTGATGAACCCCGTGGCGCTGAAGGCGGCGGCCAAGGTCGGCTTCCCGCGCGACCACATCGTCGGCGTCTGGTGGTCGGGCGCGGAAGAGGACACGATCCCCGCGGGCGACGCGGCCAAGGGCTACATCGCGGCCGGCTTCAACGTCGCCGGGTCGAACTTCCCCGTGATCCAGGACATCAAGAAGTACGTCTACGGCAAGGGCAAGGGCGAGATGGAGGACCCGACGCGGATCGGCAGCATCTACTACAACCGCGGCGTCGTGCACGGCATCGTCACGGTCGAGGCCATCCGCAAGGCGCAGGAGAAGTTCGGCAAGAAGCCGCTGACCGGCGAGCAGATCCGCTGGGGCCTCGAGAACCTGACGATCAGCGAGGCGCGGCTGAAGGAGCTGGGCGCGGCGGGCTTCATGCAGCCGCTCAAGGTGAGCTGCCTCGACCACGAAGGCGGCGGCGCCGTGAAGTTCCAGCAGTGGGACGGCAAGGAGTGGAAGGTCATCACCGACTGGATCACGCCGGACCGCGAGCTCGTGCGGCCGATGATCGAGCAGTCGGCGGCCGGCTACGCGAAGGAAAAGAACATCACGCCGCGCGACTGCAGCAAGGAGACCTGATCGCCGCGTGACGCAGCACCCTCC
>JBGAMF010000155.1:0-7044 GCA_044223185.1 Casimicrobiaceae bacterium
GGTCAATCCGAGCCTGGCTCGGTTTCTCTATTCGAGCCTGGCTCGGTTTCCTTCTTCGCCGCGCGTCGCCGTACCAGCTCCCTCTCCCCGCTTGCGGGGAGAGGGCCGGGGTGAGGGGACCGTCGCCGGGTCGGGGCAATCCGAGTCCGGCTCGATACCGTTCTGCGCGTAGCGCCGCCAGTCGTGCTCCCTGCCCCGCTTGCGGGGGCGAGAGCGGGGTTTCGCCGAGCACGCTCGGCGCCGCTGGAGCAGCCATCGCCTGCAGGCGATGGCGCTCCCCGCAAGGGAGAGCCGGGGTGAGCGGCCTTCGCCGCGTCAGTCCTGCCGCCAGGGCAGCCCGGCCATCTGCCAGCCGTTGACGCGGCGCTGGCCGTCGGGGTTGCGGTCGCCTTCGAAGCCTTCGAGGATGTTGTAGGCGGCGACGAAGCCGTGGCTCGTCGCGAGTGCGGCGGCGTGGTGCGAGCGCACGCCGCTGCGGCACAGGAACGCCACCGGGCGGTCGGGCTCCACGCGCGCGGCGAGCTGGTCCATGAAGTGGGGGTTGCGCGCCTTCGCCGGGTAGTCGTACCACTCGATGTGGATGCTGCCCGGCACGTAGCCGATCAGGTCGCGCTCCGCCGCGGTGCGCGTGTCGACGACGTCGATCGCGCCGGCGGCAAGCAGCGCGTGCGCCTCCTGCGGCGTCAGCAGCCCCTGCATCGGCGCGTGCTTCTCGCGCGCGCGCAGCGCGGCGGCGGCGAGGATCGCGTCCTGTTCGCGACGGTCAGGCGGCATGGGCACCTCCTGTGCGGCGGCGGGCCGTCCGGGCCGGCGCCGCGTCGACCCGCGGCGTCAGCCCTTGCTCGCCGGGCACGTCTTGATGCCGAGCAGCGTGTACGCCGGGCAGACGCGGAACAGGCCCGTCACGAGCGGCAGGATGCCGATGTAGCCCCAGGCGCCGATCGTCCCGGTCAGCGCCAGCGCGATCAGCGCGATGCCCCCGCCGATGCGGAGGGTGCGGTCCAGCGAGCCTACGTTCACGGTCATGTCGGTACTCCTTCGATGGTCGGGTTGCCGGGGTGCGCACGGCGCTGCGCCTCGCCGCGCGCCTTCGTGATGTTGCGGCCAGTATATCGCTAATTAGTTATACGGTCAACAAAGACGCCGCGCAGGCCTGCCGCGCATCCGGGCTGCCCGCCGCATTGTGAGACAATCGCCGGCCCCGCGCACCCGCCCCGCCGCCGGCCCCCGCCGTCTCCTTGGATTCCGCGCCCTCCCTGCTCGTCGCGCTGCTGCTCGGCATCGTCGAAGGCCTGACCGAGTTCCTGCCGATCTCGTCGACCGGCCACCTGATCGTCGCCGGGTCGCTGCTGGGCTACACCGGCGAGCAGGCGAAGGTGTTCGAGATCGTGATCCAGGCCGGCGCGATCCTCGCCGTCTGCTGGGAATTCCGCGCGCGGCTGGCCGGCGTCGCGCGCGGGCTGTTCCGCGAACCGCGCGCCAACCGCTTCGTCGCCAACCTCGCGATCGCGTTCGCGCCCGCCGCGGTGCTCGGGCTGCTGTTCGGCAAGCTGATCAAGGCCTCGCTCTTCGCGCCGGTCCCCGTCGCGATCGCCTTCGTCGCCGGCGCGTTCGTCATCCTGTGGGCCGAGCGGCGGCAGCGCGCGCGCCCGGGCGCCGTTCGCATCGACGACGTCGACGCGATGCGCTGGCCCGACGCCCTCAAGGTCGGCCTCGCCCAGGCGTTCGCGCTGATTCCCGGAACGTCGCGGTCGGGCGCCACCATCATCGGCGGCATGCTGTTCGGCCTGTCGCGCCGCGCGGCGACCGAGTTCTCGTTCTTCCTCGCGATCCCGACGCTGTTCGCCGCCTGCGCGTACGAGTCGATCCGGAACCGCGAGCTGCTCGCGCAGGCGGACCTGGCGGCGTTCGGCACCGGGTTCGCGGCGGCGTTCGTCTCCGCCTTCATGTGCGTGCGCTGGCTGCTGCGCTACGTCAGCCAGCACGACTTCACGCCGTTCGCGTGGTACCGGATCGCGTTCGGACTGGTGATCCTCGTCACCGCGTGGACCGGCGTCGTGCGCTGGGATTGACGCGGTGTTTCCCCGAACAAGTCATCGCTGGAGGCAATGATGGTCCCCGACTCGAACGAACGCGCGACGCCCGCGCTGGCCGACCCCGCGCTGCTGCGCATGCAGTGCTACGTCGACGGCGGCTGGCACGACGCCGACGACGGCCGCACGTGGGACGTCGTCGACCCCGCCACCGGCCGCGCGATCGGCACGATGCCCGTGTGCGGCGCCGCCGAGACGCGCCGCGCCGTCGACGCCGCCGCGGCGGCGTTTCCCGCGTGGCGCGCGATGCTCGCGAAGGATCGCTGCGCGATCGTGCGCCGGTGGTACGAGCTCATGCTGCAGCACGCCGGCGACCTCGCGGCGATCCTCACCGCCGAGCAGGGCAAGCCGCTCGCCGAGGCGAGCGGCGAGGTCGCGATCGGCGCCGCGTACGTCGAGTGGTTCGCCGAGGAGGGCAAGCGCACCTACGGCGACGTCATTCCGACCGTCGGCGCCGACCGCCGGCTGGTCGTCGTCAAGGAGCCGGTCGGCGTCTGCGCGGCGATCACGCCGTGGAACTTCCCGTGCTCGATGATCACGCGCAAGGTGGCGCCGGCGCTCGCCGCCGGCTGCACGGTGGTGATCAAGCCGGCCGAGGCGACCCCCTACTCCGCGCTGGCGCTGGCCGAGCTCGCGCACCGCGCGGGCTTCCCGAAGGGCGTGCTCAACGTCGTCACCGGCGACGCGCCGGCGATCGGCGGCGAGCTCTGCGCGAATCCCGCGGTTCGCAAGCTCTCGTTCACCGGCTCCACCGAGGTCGGCCGGCTGCTGATGCGGCAGGTCGCGCCGACCGTGAAGAAGCTCTCGCTCGAACTGGGCGGCAACGCGCCGTTCATCGTGTTCGACGACGCCGACCTCGACGCCGCGGCGGAGGGCGCGATCATCTCCAAGTACCGGAACACCGGGCAGACGTGCGTCTGCGCGAACCGGCTGTTCGTGCAGGACGGCGTCTACGACGCGTTTGCCGCGAAGCTCGCCGACCGCGTGGCCGCGCTCGCGGTCGGTCCCGGCACCCAGCCCGGCGTCACGCAGGGGCCGCTCATCAACGCCGAGGCGCTCGCGAAGGTCGAGGAGCACGTCGCCGACGCCACCGCCCGCGGCGCGCGCGTCGTGCACGGCGGCAGGCGCCACGCGCTGGGCGGCAACTTCTACGAGCCGACGGTCCTGGCCGACGTGACGCCGGCGATGAAGATCTTCGCCGAGGAGACGTTCGGGCCGGTCGCGCCGCTCATTCGCTTCCGCGACGAGGCGGAGGTCGTGCGGCTTGCCAACGCCAGCGAGTTCGGGCTCGCGTCGTACTTCTACACGCGCGACGTGGGCCGGGCGTGGCGCGTCGCCGAGGCGCTCGAGGCCGGGATGGTCGGCGTCAACACCGGGCTCATCACGACGCCGGTCGCGCCGTTCGGCGGCGTCAAGCAGTCCGGCCTGGGCCGCGAAGGCTCGTACCAGGGCATCGACGAGTACGTCGAGGTCAAGTACATCTGCTTCGGCCTGTAGCCTGGAGAAACGAGGGTCAGACTCGAATTTCGCAGCGCGCGGCCGCGATCCGGCATTGAACGACCGCGAGGTTCGAGTCCGATCCTCGTTTCCGGAGGACGGGGAGCGGCCGCCGGCGCCGCAGGCGCGCTACCAGCCGGGCGGCAGCTTCCTGAGGATCGTGATCTGCCGGTCCTCGACCAGCAGATAGCCGCCGGCGACGAGGTCCTTCAGGAGCTTGCCCACCATGTCGCGCGACGCGCCGACCCGGTCGGCGATGTCCTGGTGCGTCAGGCGCTCGCGGACGGTCAGCCGCCCGCCGACGTCGACGCAGAGCGCGTTGACGAGGCGCACCAGCCGGCCGTAGACGTCGGACAGCGCGAGGCTCTTCACGTTCTCGGTCGCCGAGCGCGCGCGCCGGATCAGCGTCCGGATGAGGTGCTGCGCGAAGTCGGGATTGGCCGCCAGGAAGTCGCGGAACTGCGCGCGGTTGACGATCGCGCAGGTGGTGGGCTCGACGGTGATGACGGACGCCGAGCGCGGCGCGCCGTCGAGCGACATCTCGCCGACGTACTCGCCGGGGCCGTGGAAGTTGAGGACCACCTCGCGGCCCGCAGCGTTGCTGGCGTAGACCTTCACGCGCCCGGCGAGGATGACGTACAGCGAGTCGCCGACGTCGCCCTCGTTGATCAGGATCGCCTGCTTCGGGAACTGGCGGACGACGCCGGACGCGGCGACCTTGCGCAGCGCCTCCTGTTCGAGCGGCGCTGCGTCGCCGGCGGCGGATTCTTCGGGCACGGGGGACGTTCTCGGTACCGGGGATTCGGCGCGGGCAATCCTAGCACGCCCGCCGCACGGTCACCGGTACGAGCGGACGTCGTCGATGACCTTGCCGTCGTTGGGCAGCTCGCCCGGCGCGCGGAACGCGACCTCGCCGCGCAGCTTGGTGACCTCGCGGATCGACGCGACGATCGGCTCGGCGTGCGACGACGCGTTGGCGGCCACCTCGACGTGCAGCGTCATCCGGTCGTTGCCGTCCGGGTTGTCGACGACGAGCCGCGCGCGGAGGACCTCCGGGTGGCGCTTCGCGATCGCCGCGACCTGCGCCGGGTGGACGAACATGCCCTTCACCTTGGTCGTCTGGTCGGCGCGGCCCATCCAGCCGCGGATGCGCATGTTGGTGCGCCCGCACGGCGACGTGCCCGGCAGCAGCGCCGACAGGTCGCCGGTGCCGAAGCGGACCAGCGGATAGTCGGCGTTCGCGAGCGCCGTCACGACGACCTCGCCGACCTCTCCCGGCGCGACCGGATCGCCGGTGCCGGGCCGCACGATCTCGACCAGCACCCCCTCGTCGACGACGAGCCCTTCGCGGGCCGGCGTCTCGTAGGCGATGCAGCCGAGATCCGCCGTCGCGTACGCCTGGTAGCCGGCGATGCCGCGCGCGAGGAGCGCGTCGCGCAGGCTCGGGGGAAACGCCTCGCCGGAGACGAGCGCCTTGGTGAGCGACGGCAGCGCGACGCCCTGCTCGTCCGCCTTCTCGAGGATGATCTTCAGGAACGACGGCGTGCCGACGTACCCGGCGGGCTTGAGGTCCGCCATCGCCTGCACCTGCAGCTCGGTCTGGCCGGTGCCGCCGGGGAACACGGTGCAGCCCAGCGCGTGCGCGCCCGTCTCGAGCATCGAGCCGGCGGGCGCCAGGTGATACGAAAAGCAGTTGTGCACGAGGTCGCCGGCGCGGAAGCCGGCCGTGAACAGCGCGCGCGCGAGCCGCCAGTAGTCGGGCACCGCGCCCTCGGGCTCGTACAGCGGGCCGGGGCTCGCGAACACGCGGCGCGCGGCGCCCCAGCGGATCGCTGCGAAGCCGCCGAACGGCCGGCTCGCCTTCTGCAGCTCGAGGAGCTCGGACTTGCGCGTGACCGGCAGCCGCGCGAGCGCCGCGCGCGACGTCAGCGCGGCGGGGTCGACGTCCGCCAGCAGCCGCGCGAAGGCGGGTGCGGCCGCGCGCGCGTGCGCCACCGTGCGCCGCAACGCCGCCATCTGCTCGCGCTCGCGCAGCTCGGGGTCGCGCGTCTCCAGGAGGTCGAAGTGCTCGGTCATCGTGAGGTCTTCCTCTTCGGGGTGGCGGCGGCGATCGCGTCGCGGTCGCGCCGGGTCAGCCTGGCGTGGACGAGCGCGTGCGAGCGCGTGACGAGCTCGCGCGCCTGCGCGTCGGTGAGCGCGCGCGCGTCGGTCACCTGCACCCAGTGCGCGCGCGCGAGGTACGGGGCCGGTACGATTCCCGGCAGGTCCGTGAGCTCGAGGAAGCGCGCGGGCTCGCACTTGAACGAGACCGTCGCCGCCTTGCCGCCGGCGACGGGAAACACCGCGAACATCCGGCCGCCGACGCAGTGGCACTCGTCGGCGCCCCACTTGACGTCCACCGTCGCGCCGGGGAGCGTCGCGCAGAACCAACGCAGCGAGTCGATGTTCATGGTCCGTCCCGCCGGCCCGCCGCGCGGGCGGCGGGGCCGGGCGTGCGGGGCTCCCGTCAGGCCAGCCAGCGCTTGCGGCGGCGGTAGTGCTTGACGTCGCGGAACGACTTGCGGCCGCCCGAGGACAGGCCGAGGTAGAACTCCTTGACGTCCTCGTTGGCCGCGAGGTCCTTCGCGGCACCGTCCATCACGACCCGCCCGTTCTCGAGGATGTAGCCGTAGTCGGCGTAGCGCAGCGCGACCATCGTGTTCTGCTCGGCGAGCAGGAACGACACCCTCTCCTTCGAGTTCAGGTCCTGCACGATCTGGAAGATCTCGTCGACGATCTGCGGGGCGAGGCCCATCGACGGCTCGTCCAACAGGATCATCGACGGCTGCGCCATCAACGCGCGGCCGACCGCCGTCATCTGCTGCTCGCCGCCGGACGTGTAGCCCGACTGGCTGGTCCGCCGCTGCTTGAGGCGCGGGAAGTAGTGGTAGACGCGCTCGAGCGCCGCGGCGAGCTCCCCCCGCGAGACCTTGCGCGTGAACGCGCCGGTCAGCAGGTTCTCCTCGACGGTCAGGTGCTGGAAGCAGTGCCGGCCTTCCATCACCTGGCACACCCCCATGCGCACGAGGTCGTTCGTCGTCAGCTTGTCGACGCGCTTGCCCTTGAACTCGATCGTGCCCTTGGTGACGTCGCCGCGCTCGGCGGCGAGCAGGTTGGAGATCGACTTCAGCGTCGTGCTCTTCCCCGCGCCGTTGGCGCCCAGCAGCGCGACGATCCTGCCCTCGGGCACTTCCAGCGACACGCCCTTCAACACCAGGATCACGTGGTCGTAGATGACCTCGATGTTGTTGATCGACAGGTACTTCGCGGCAGCGGGCTGCGTGGCTGCGGTGGCGGTGGCGACTGTGGACATGGATGGTCCGGGTTCGGTTCGGCGCTCGATCTGCCCTCCCCCTCTCCCCCGGGGCGTCGCCCCGGGGAAGAGGGCTGGGGTGAGGGGGCCGTGCCCTCACCC
>JBGAMF010000156.1:0-7041 GCA_044223185.1 Casimicrobiaceae bacterium
CACCAGACGTACAGCGAGTGGATGAGGCCCACCAGGCCGACCAGCGCCATGACCGGCAGCACCAGCGTCGCGCCGGCGAGCAGCACCGGCACCGCGCCGTAGGTGGCGACCTCGAGCGCCTTGCGGTAGTCGCGCGAGCTGCCGTACAGCGGCGCGAGCAGCACGAAGATGCCCGCCAGCGCGAACACCGAGGCGATCGACGTCAGCAACGTGGTGGCGCCCGCGGCGAGGATCTGGTCGGCGGGGACGAGGTACCCGGCGTCGGCGTCCCACTCCCGGTCGAAGAATTTCATGCCGATCACGGTGGCGACCGGCGCCAGCAGCGACAGCGGCACGATGTACCGCCGCGTCAGCTCGTCGACCGACGTGTCCTCGCGGGCGATCGCCTCCCACTCGTCGCCCGGACGCAGCACGATGCCGGCGATGCGCTGCCACGTGGCCATCGGGCGATTATAGGGCCGGCGGTTGACCGCCCGCGCGGCGCAGCCGGATACTGGGGCTGCGGGGTGGCCGGCTGCGGCCGCCGCAACCCGACGCGAGGACCGATGGAGATGAAGCGCATGGCAGGCGGCAGCCTGCGCGCCGCCGGCTACGACGAGCGCGCGCGGCTGCTCGTCGTCGAGCTCACCGCGGGCACCTTCCAGTACGCGGGCGTCTCGCCCGAGGTGTGGCGCCGCTTCGCGACGGCGTCGTCGCCGTGGAGCTACTTCCGCGACAACATCGAGGAGGAGTTCGCCGCCAAGCGCATCCGCTAGGGAAACGCTGCACAAGCGGCGCCGTCGTGTGATCGGGCGCCGTCAGAATGCACAACGCTCGTTCTTTCGTCGCCGTTCTGCGCGGCCGCCTTTTGCAGACGTTCCCTAGGCGCGCGCGCACCCGGCCCGCGGGGCCGGGTGCGCGGGTGCGGCGGACGCGTTACCGGACGGCGAGCTTGCGGCCGGCGACCTGCGGCTTCTTCGCGAGCGTGAGCTCGAGGACGCCCCCCTCGTACTTCGCCTGGCTCGCGGCCTCGTCGAGCTCGGCCGGGAGCACGAAGCTGCGGAACACCGCACCCGCATAGCGCTCGCTGCGCAGCACGCGCTCGCCTTCCTTCTCTCCGGTGGCCCGCTTGACCTCGGCGGCGATCGTGACCTGGTTGCCCTCGACGGTCACCTGGATGTCTTCCTTCGCGACACCCGGGATCTCGGCGTGGACGACGTAGGCGTCCGGCCTCTCGGCGACGTCGACCTTGATCGGCGCGGGCGCGTCGCGCAGCGCGCGCACGGGCTTGAAGAAGCCACGGAAGATGTCGTCGAACGCAGCGTCGGCAAACGGGTCGTACACTTGCAGCGTGTTCATGGGCAGTTCTCCGAAGTTGGCAAAATGGATCCGAAAGGCGGCGCAGCCTTCGTGCGGCGGCAGCCGCCGGCGTGCGCCCGGCGGGCCGCCGCGAGGGCGAGTGCCGGAGCGCGCAGCGCACAGGTACATCTGTGAGCCCATCTGGGGATCGCGTTCGCGCGCTTCAAGACCTTCCCGGCGCGCCACTTGCGTTTTGGCAGGGGCCGTTGGACGATGCGGTGGAAGCCCCGGACGTCCCGGGCGACGACGACAGGAACGGAGCGGCGACATGACGGCAACGGTGACCGCGGCGCAACGCGGCGTGCTGGCGGAGGAACTCGAGAAGCGGCGGCGCGCGCTGCGCGCCGAGCTGACGGCGAAGCTCAACGCGCAGGAGAACCCGGCGCTGATCGGGCTCATCAACCGGATGGAGGAGACCGACGACTGGGCGGTGGCCGACCTCGAGACGGCGCTCGACGTCGCCGAGGTGTCGCGCGACGCCGGCGAACTGGCCGAGGTCGAAGCCGCGCTCACGCGCGTCGCCGACGGCTCGTACGGCACGTGCGTCGAGTGCGGCGAGCCGATCCCGCACGCGCGCCTGGCGGCGAGCCCGTCGGCCGCGCGCTGCATCGCCTGCCAGGAACGGCTCGAGGCCGGCACGCGCCGCGGCCCGCCGACGCTGTGACCGCGCGCCGGCCGGCCGGGGCACCCGGCATGATCCAACGCAAGGTCCGCCCGGCCGCCCGGGTGCAGGCTGCGTCCGCATGAACTACCGTCGCCTCGGCCGCTCGGGCCTCAAGGTCAGCGAACTCTCGTTCGGCTCCTGGGTCACCTACGCCAACCAGCTCGGCACGGACGCCGCGCGCGAGTGCATGGCCGCCGCGTACGACGCCGGCGTCAACTTCTTCGACAACGCCGAGGCCTACGCGAAGGGAGAGTCCGAGCGGATCATGGGCGAGGTGCTGCGCCGGTCGGGCTGGCGGCGCAGCTCGTACGTCGTGTCGACGAAGTTCTACTGGGGGCTCGCCGACGGCCCGAACGAGAAGAACACGCTCAACCGCAAGTACCTGCTGCAGGCGATCGACGCGTCGCTCGCCCGCCTGCAGCTCGACCACGTCGACCTCGTGTTCTGCCACCGGCCCGACCCCGAGACGCCGATCGAGGAGACGGTGCAGGCGATGTCCGACATCGTCGCGTCGGGCAAGGCGCTGTACTGGGGCACGTCGGAGTGGCCGGCGGTCGACATCGCGGCGGCGTGGCACATCGCGGACCGCCACCACCTGCACAAGCCGGTGATGGAGCAGCCGCAGTACAACCTGTTCCACCGCGACCGCGTCGAGCGCGAGTACGCGCGCCTGTACGCCGACTACGGAATCGGCACCACCGTGTGGAGCCCGCTCGCTTCGGGCCTCCTCACCGGCAAGTACGCGGCGGGCATCCCGGCCGGGTCGCGCGCGACGCTCAAGGGCTACGAGTGGCTCGCGGAGCGGCTGTCCGACCGCGCGAAGATCGAGCGCGTGGCGCGGCTGGCGCCGATCGCCGCCGAGCTTTCGTGCACGCTCGCGCAGCTCGCGCTCGCCTGGTGCCTGAAGAATCCGCACGTGTCGACGGTCATCACCGGGGCGTCGCGCGTCGAGCAGGTGCGCGAGAACCTGGCGGCGCTGCCGGTGGTCGCCCGCCTGACGCCGGACGTGATGGCGCGCATCGACGCGGCAGCGGGGAGCTGACCGATGCGCGGCGCAGGCCCGGAGGCGTCGGCGTGAATCCGCTGTCGAGCTGGACGGAGGAGCAGCGTTCGGCGTACCTCTATCGCGCCTGCGCCGAGGCGGAGGCCGGCACCGTCCGGGCCGAGCTGTTCGTGCGGCTGGCGGGCGAGGCGGAGGCGCAGGCGGCGATCTGGCGCGCGCAGCTCACGGCCCGCGGGCATCCGCCGCCGCCGCCGTTCGCGCCGGACCCGCGCACGCGGCTCGTGGCGCGCCTGGTCCGCTGGGTGGGCCCGCGGCGGCTGCGCCCGGTGCTCGCCGCGATGAAGGTTCGCGGCATGGCCGTCTACGCGACGTCGCTCGGCGCCGACGCCGGCCACCCGGCGCCGGCGGCACCGGGCGCCGTCGAGTTCCGCCACCGGGGCCTGGGCAGCGGCGGCAACCTGCGCGCCGCCGTGTTCGGCGTCAACGACGGGCTCGTGTCCAACGCGAGCCTGATCCTCGGCGTGGCCGGCGCCAGCGCCGACACGCACCTCGTGCTGGTCTCGGGCGTGGCGGGGCTCGCGGCGGGGGCGTTCGCGATGGCCGCCGGCGAGTACGTGTCGGTGCGCTCGCAGCGCGAGCTCTTCGAGTACCAGATCGGGCTCGAGCGCGACGAGTTGAAGCAGTACCCGGAAGCCGAGGCGCAGGAACTCGCGCTGATCTACGCCGCCAAGGGGCTGCCGCAGAAGGAGGCGAACCGGCTCGCGAAGAAGATCGTCGCGGATCCCGAGCACGCGCTCGACACGCTGGCGCGCGAGGAGCTGGGCCTCAACCCGGCCGAGCTGGGATCGCCGCTCGGCGCCGCGACGTCGTCGTTCCTCGCCTTCGCCGCCGGCGCGGCGTTGCCGCTCGCGCCCTTCGTGTTCGCGTCCGGCACGCAGGCGCTCTTCGCGGGCGTGGCGGTCACCGGGGTGGCGCTGTTCGCGATCGGCGCCACGCTGTCGCTGTTCACGGGGCGCAGCGCGTGGTACTCGGGCGCCCGGATGCTGGCGCTGGGCGCGCTCGCGGGCACCGTCACGTTCGGGATCGGCCGGCTCTTCGGTGTCGCGCTCGGCTGACCGCGGCGCGCGCCGGCCGCGGCCGCGCCCGGCGCCGGCCAGCCCCGGCGGCCCGGTGGCCGGCGCGGCGCTCGTGCTTCGGCCGGGCCGCGAACGCTCGCTCGTGCTGCGTCACCCGTGGGTGTTCTCCGGCGCCGTCGACCGCGTCACCGGCGATCCGGGCAGCGGCGACACCGTCGCGATCGTCGGCGCCGACGGCGCGTGGCTCGCGGCGGCCGCGTACTCGCCGGCGTCGCAGATCCGCGCGCGCGTCTGGTCGTTCACGGCCGGCGCGACGATCGACGACGCCTTCATCGAGGGCGCGGTCCGCCGCGCCGCAGCCGCGCGCGCACCGCTGCTCGACGCTTCCCACACCGCCGTGCGCCTCGTCCACGGCGAGTCGGACGGCCTGCCCGGCGTCGTCGCCGACCGTTACGGCGACGTCGTCGTGCTGCAGTGCCTGGCGGCGGGCGCGGAGCGCTGGCGCGCCGCGCTGGTGGCCGCGCTCGCCGCGCTGCCGGGCGTGCACTGCGTCTACGAGCGGTCCGACGCCGACGTGCGCGTGCTGGAAGGCCTGCCGCCGCGCACCGGAGTCCTGGCCGGCGCGCTGCCGCCCGAGGTCCTGATCGCCGAGGACGGGATCGCCTACCGCGTGGACCCGGTTGCCGGCCAGAAGACCGGGTTCTTCCTCGACCAGCGCGACAGCCGGCGGCTCGTGCGCGACGTCGCGCGCGGCCGGCGCACGCTCAACGCCTTCTGCTACACGGGCGGGTTCACGCTGGCGGCGCTGGCCGGCGGCGCGACCGCCGTGACGTCGATCGACAGCTCGGCCGCGGCGCTGGCGCTCGCCCGCGAGAACCTCGCGCGCAATCCGGCGCTGCCGGCCGCGGCCGCCACGTGGGTGGAGGCCGACGCCTTCGCGGACCTGCGCCGCCTGCGCAACGAAGGCGCCGTGTTCGACCTCGTCGTGCTCGACCCGCCGAAGTTCGCGCCGACCGCCGCACACGCACAGCGCGCGGCGCGCGCGTACAAGGACGTCAACCTGCTGGCGCTGAAGCTGCTCGCGCCGGGCGGCCTCCTACTGACGTTCTCGTGCTCCGGCGGGATCGGGCCGGACCTCTTCCGCAAGATCGTCGCCGGCGCGGCGCTGGACGCCGGCGCCGACGCGCAGGTGCTGCGCACGCTGGGCGCGGCTGCCGACCACCCGGTGGCCCTCGCGTTTCCGGAGGGCGAGTACCTGAAGGGGCTCCTCATCCGCAAGGTGTGACCGGCGGCTTCGACGATCGCGCGCGGACACGCAGTGGCCGCGTTGTCCGCAGGGCACCTCTTCGTCACCCTGCGGGCGCGGCGCCCGCCCGCGCGGCAAAAACAAGGCCGCAAAGGGTTGCCCCGATGCGGCCCTGTCAGCCTCGGCCGGATGGACAGGAGGTCACCCGGCCGTGTTCAGCTACCGTTGTCGCGCGTTCAACCGCCCTTCATGCACTCGCTCTGCGCCTTGTTGCGCTCGTCGCCCTTCAGGCCGGCCGTCTTCTTGTTGCACATGGCCATCCGGCTCTCGGGCTTCTCCGCCGGCTTGTTCGACAGGCAGGTCTTCATGAACGCCTTGCGGTCGTCGCCCTTCTTGTCGCCGGCCTGCTCGTTGCAGGCCTTCATCCGCTCCTGCTGCGGATTGGCGGCGGCCGCCTTGGTGTCGGCGCCGAACGCCGGGGCCGCGACCAGCGCGCCCGCGATGACCAGTGCCAGCAGCGATTTCATCCGTTCCCCTCCGCGCTCGCGGTGACCGGGCCCGCTATGTCTGCCCGCTCCCGGAGACTGTTGCCACGACCGATGCGAGCCAGTCTACGGTATCGGAAACGGCCGAGGCAACGGTTTCGTCGATGCCCCCGGCCCGGATGTTGCGCGGGCGCCATACCGCGGTGCACCATGGCGTTTCGCCCACCGGTGCGCCGCCGCGGTGGATTGCGGTAATATATTGTTTTGCCTGATTTTTCCGAAGGAAGCCCGGACGTGCCTACGTCGACCGCCCACCGCCACAAGCCCGCCGCCGGCCCTGCGGCCACCGCCCATCCGATCGACGACACGCGGATCACCGAGATCTCGGAGCTGTCGCCGCCGTCGCACCTGTTGCGCGAGTTCCCCGCGTCCGGGCGCGCGGCCACGACGACGTACGACGCGCGCCATGCGATCCACCGCGTGCTGCACGGCGCGGACGACCGGCTGCTGGTCGTCGTCGGTCCCTGCTCGATCCACGACTACGACGCGGCCATCGATTACGCCACGCGGCTCGCCGCGATCCGGCAGGAGCTCGCCGACCGGCTGATCGTCGTGATGCGCGTGTACTTCGAGAAGCCGCGCACGACCGTCGGCTGGAAGGGCCTCATCAACGACCCGCGGCTCGACGACAGCTTCCGCATCAACGAGGGCCTGCGGCTCGCGCGGCGGATCCTGCTCGAGGTGAACGAGCTCGACGTCCCGGCGGGCACCGAATACCTCGACATGATCACGCCGCAGTACCTCGCCGACCTGATCGCGTGGGGCGCGATCGGCGCCCGCACGACCGAGAGCCAGGTCCACCGCGAGCTCGCGTCCGGACTGTCCTGCCCGGTCGGCTTCAAGAACGGCACCAACGGGGACGTCCGGGTCGCCGTCGACGCGATCAAGGCCGCGTCGGCGCCGCACCACTTCCTGTCGGTGACCAAGGGCGGGCACTCGGCGATCGTGCACACGGCGGGCAACGAGGACTGCCACATCATCCTGCGCGCCCGGCCGGCGGTCGCGGTGCGCCTGCGCCGATGCAACGACATCTCTGGCCTGTCCTTCTTTCTCGGTGGCGCGTTGTTCACCCTGGGCGCCTTGATGTCGCAGTACTCGACGGCGTCGACGTCCGTGATCGACTGGACGTTCCTCGTCGGCGGCTTCTGGTTCTCCACCGGTGCCTACGT
>JBGAMF010000157.1:0-6911 GCA_044223185.1 Casimicrobiaceae bacterium
CTGACGGCGCGCGTGCCCGCGCGCAAGGTTGGCGTGGCGGCCGGCGTGCTGGCCGCCGGCGCCTACGTGCTGCTCGCCGGGGCGGAGATCCCCGCGCTGCGCACGCTGGCGATGCTCGCGGTCGCCGCGCTCGGCCTCTGGCTCGGGCGGCCCGGCACCGCGGCCATCGTGTGGCTGTGGGCGCTCGTGGCCGTGCTGGCGTGGGACCCGTGGGCGCCGGTCACGCCGGGCTTCTGGCTGTCCTACGGCGCGGTCGCGCTGCTGCTCTACGCAGGCACGGGGCGGCTCGCGCCACCGGTCGTCGGCGGGACCGTGGCGCGCGCGTGGCGCAACCTGCGCGCCGGCGCGCACGCGCAGTGGGTCGTCACCGTCGGCCTGGCGCCGCTGACGCTCGCGCTGTTCCAGCAGGCTTCGCTGATCGCGCCCGTGGCCAACGCCGTCGCCATACCGGTGGTCACGCTCGGCGTCGTGCCGGCCGCGCTGGCGGGCATCGTCATGCCGTTCGACGCGCCCTTCGTCGTCGCCCACGCGGTGCTCGCGCCGCTGATGCGCGCGCTCGAGTGGCTGGCGGCGCTGCCGGACGCGACGTGGCAGCAGCACGCGCCGCCGCCCTGGACCGTCGCGGTCGCGCTCGCCGGCACCGTGTGGCTGCTCGCACCCCGCGCGGTGCCCGGCCGCGCGTGCGGCGCGCTGTGGCTCGCGCCGCTGTTCGCCGTGGTCCCGCCGCGGGTGCCGGACGGCGCATTCCAACTGACGGTGCTCGACGTCGGACAGGGCCTTGCCGTGGTCGTCGCCACCGCGCGGCACACGCTCGTGTACGACGCCGGGCCGCGCTACACGGACACCGCGGACGCCGGCGGGCGCATCGTCGCGCCGTTCCTGCGCGCCACCGGCGCGCGGCGCGTCGACGGGTTCGTCGTGAGTCACCAGGACCTCGACCACGCGGGCGGCGCGCTGTCGCTGGTGGAGGCGGTGCCGGTGGGCTGGCTCGCGTCGTCGCTCGGCCGCGACCACCCGGTCGTCGCCGCGGCGCTGGCGCGCTCGCACGTGCTGCCGTGCGCCGCCGGCCAGCAGTGGTCGTGGGACGGTGTGCGCTTCTCCGTGCTGCATCCGACCGGCGTCGAGTACGCCGACGTCTTCGCGAAGACCAACGACCGCTCGTGCGTCGTCCGCGTCGACTCCGCGCACGGCAGCGCGCTCATCGCCGGCGACATCGAGGCCCGCAGCGAACGGACGCTGCTCGCGCGCCGGCGCGACGTGCTTGCCGCCGACGTGCTGGTGGTCCCGCACCACGGCTCGCGCACGTCGTCCACACCCGCGTTCGTGCGGGCCGTGTCGCCCGTCTACGCCGTCGTCGGCGCGGGCTACCGCAACCGGTTCGGCCACCCGCGGCCGGACGTCGTTGCCCGCTACGCGACCGCCGGCGCACGCGTCGTGCGCACCGACCTCGAAGGCGCGCTGACGTTCACGTTCGCGCCGGGCCATCTGCTCGCGCCGGCGTCGGCCCGCGCGCAGCGGGCGCGCTACTGGCTCGCCGCGCCGCTCGTCGAGGCGCCGCCGCTCGACTGAACTGCTAGACTCCGCGCGATGGATCGTCGTCGTTCGCCGGCGGCCGCACGCGCGTGGCTCGGCGCCGTGCTGCTGGCCGTGGCCGCAGGCGCAACCGCGCAGGACCGCGGCCCGTCGCTTCCCGAGGTTCGCCTGTCGACCGCGCAGGGACCGGCCTTCGCGCTGGGCAAGGCCGGCGCGCGCTGGGCGCAACTCGTCAACGAGCGGGCACCCCGCACATTCGAGGTGAAGACCTATCCCGGCGCGGTGCTGGCCGGGCGCGACGCCGCGCGGGAGTTCGGCGCGTTGCGCGACGGCACGGCCGAGATGGCCGTCGGCAGCGCACTGGCGTGGTCGGCGCAGCTGCCGGTGTTCGCCGTGTACGTGCTGCCGTGGCTGGCACCGGAGGCGCGTGCGCAGGAGGCACTGGCGGCCGACGCCGCGCTGCTCGCGCACGTCGCGGCTTCCGCAGCGCGCTCCGGCGTGGTGGTGGTCGCGGTCGCGCCCGCGGGCGAGCGCGTGCTCGCCACGGTCAGGGAAGCGGTGCAGGCGCCGGCGGACGTCGCGGGGCTGGCCGTCCGCGTCATCCCCAACCAGCTCGTCATCGAGACGCTTGCCGCGCTCGGCGCGCGTCCGGAGTCGCTCGACTTCGGAGCGGCGCAGGCGGCGTTCGCCGCGGGCCGCCTCGGCGGGCAGGAGGCGACGCCGTCGACGCTCGCGGCCACGCGGGCCGCCACGTCGGGCCAGAAGTTCGTGACGCGCTGGGGCGCGTTCGCCGACCAGATGGTGTTCGCCGTGCGCGCCGCGACGTGGGAGGCGTGGAGCGACGAAGAGCGCGCGTCCGTGCGCGCCGCCGCGCTCGAGGCGGCACGCGAAGCCGCCGCGCCGGCGCGCGAGGACGCGGCGCTGGCCGAGCTCACGCGGCAGGGGATCACGATCGTCAAGCCGGCGCCGGCGCAGCGCGCGGCGTTCCGCGCCGCCGTGCAGCCGGTCTGGGCGAAGTGGACGGCGGTCGTCGGCGCCGACGCCGCGCGCGCGGCGGAGGCGGCCGTCGCGGCGGCTGCGAAGTAGCGTGCGCGTCGACGTCCTGACTGCCGCCACGGTGACGCAGCTGTCCGCGCGGCACGCGGGTGCGGTCGTCGTCGCGGGCTCGCACGGCGGGACGATCGCCGCCGCCTATGCCGCAGCGGCGCGCGTGCGCGCCGTCGTGTTCAACGACGCGGGACGCGGCCGCGACGACGCCGGCATCTCCGGCCTCGCCGCGCTCGACGGCCTCGGCATCGCCGCCTGCGCCGTCGCCCACACGAGCGCGCGCATCGGCGACGCTGCCGACGCGCTGGCGCACGGCGTCGTCAGCGCGGTCAACACCGCTGCGGCGGCGGCCGGCGTCGCAGCGGGGATGCCGTGCGCCGTGGCGGCGGACCGGCTGCGCGAAGTGCCGTGGCGCGAAGGCGTGCTGCCGTTTCCCGCGGAGGCGCGCGTGCTGCTGGTCGCCGCGGCCGGTGGCGCGGCGCCGGTCTGGGGCCTGGACTCGATCGGCCTCGTCGCGCCGTCCGATGCCGGCGCGGTCCTCGTCATCGGGTCGCACGGCGCGTTGCACGGCGGCGATCCGGCGAGCGCGTTGCCGGTGGCCGCGGGCGCGGCGTTCTTCCACGACGCCGGCCGCGGCAAGGAGGACGCCGGCGCCTCGCGCCTGCCGGTGCTGTCCGCGCGCGGCATGCCGGCTGCCGTCGTCGACGGCCGCACGGCGCGCATCGGCGACGCGCGGTCGCTGTGGGCGGCCGGTGCGCTGGGGGTCGACACCGCGGCCGCGGCGCGCCGCGGCGTGCGCGTCGGCCAGCCGGGCGCCGCCGCGGCCGACGCGCTCCGCCGCTGCGCGGCCGGCGTGGCGGCCGCGCCGCTGCGCGCGACCACCGGCCCGCTGTGCGCCCACCCGAACGACTGCGCGCCGGCGCGCGCCGGCGACTTCGCCACCACCTGCTGGTGCGCGGACGTGGCCGTCGATCCTGCAGGGCTGGCGGCGCTGCCCGCGTCCGTGCGCGGAGGCGGGTGCCTGTGCCGGCGCTGCCTGACGGCGGTGCGGGAGGGGTGCACCGGCGCGGCCGGCACGTAGCCGCGGGACGGCGGCCTAGGCGACGAACCGCCCGATCCGCACGGCGGTCTCGCCCCTGCGCGGCCGGCGCGTCGGCATGATCAGTACGGCGTCGTCGTACGGCGTGCGCACCTCGTCGTCGCCGTCGCGCGCGAGCAGCGAACCGGCGCGCGCGATGACGTCGAGCCCGGCGACCGCGTGCGCGAACGCGAAGTCGTCGGTGCGGATGGTGACGACCTCCGTGATCTCGATCGCGCGCTGCGGCGGCAGCGGCGCGGGATCGAGGTGCTCGTCGAGAAAGCCGGGGTCCAGCATGCCGAAATGGCGGAGGAAACGCAGCGCCGACTGCCTTGCGACGTCCGGCGCCGCGCGCTCCCAGTGCTGGCCGCACTCGACCAGCAGCGCGTTGCGCGGGTCGACGGGGTCGTCGAAGCCGCCGTAGTCGCGCAGCCGCCTGCCGGCGGCGTGGCCGGCGTCGATGACGATGTGCTCGGGCAGGCCGATCGCCTGCGCGAGCTCGAGCCCCTTCTGCTGGCGGCCGGCGAGCGCCAGCGGCGGGCACGGGTCGGTCATCGAGTGCAGGTCGAGCAGGTAGTCGGTCTCGTCGTACACGGGCCGCAGCGCGCGGGCGCGCGCGAGGTCGCGCGTCTGCCGCTCGCCGTCGAGCACCTCGGCGGTCCACAGCCGGTTGAAGTCCTCGTCGACGCAGCGCGACGCGAACGGATCGGCCGCGTCGAAGCGCAGGTACGCGTCCACGTTGGCGAACGTGATCGTCAGCGTGCCGCGCACCGGGCGCACGCCCTCGCGCAGCAGCCAGTCGTTGGCGATCGCGCCGCACACCTCGTTGCCGTGGGTCAGCGCCTGGATCGTGACGCGCGGACCGGGGCGCTCCGCGGCGAAGCGCCACACGTACGGGATGCCCGTGTTGCCGGCCTCCCACGGCGCGAGGTCGGGGAACGCGACCTCGATCGCCGGCGCGGCTCCCGCGGCCATGTTCACGCCGCGACGTGGTCGACGAGGCGGCGCATGAACGCCTCGCACTGCGCGACCTGCTCGACCGCGACCCACTCGTTTGGCTGGTGCGCCTGCGCGATGTGCCCGGGGCCGCAGATGACCGTCGGGATGGCCGCGCCGTGGAACAGCGCCGCCTCGGTGCCGAACGACACCTTGCCGGCGTCGGCGGTGCCGTTGCACGCGTGCGCGAGCGCGGTGATCGCGCTGCCGTCGTGCGTGTCGAAGCCGGGCAGCGTCGACAGCGGGTCGAACTCGATGTACGCGTCCGGCGCGACCGCGCGCATTTCCGGCAGGAACGCGTCCGCGCAGCGGCGCACGTCGGCGAAGAACGCGTCGGGGTCGTCGAACGGCAGGTGGCGGATCTCGAAGTCGAACGTGCAGTCGCGCGGCACGATGTTGACGGCGGTGCCGCCGCGGATCACGCCGACGTGGACCGTCGTGTACGGCACGTCGTAGGCGTCGTCGCGGCCGCCGGCGTCGCGGAACTCGCGCGCGCGCCGCGCGATCCAGGCGACGATCTCGCAGGCGATCTGCACGGCGTTCACACCCGACGGCGTCAGCGACGAGTGCGCCTCGTGCCCGCGCACGCGGCACCGCCACGCCTTCTTGCCCTTGTGCGCGACGACGAGCCGCATGCCCGTCGGCTCGCCGACGATGCAGCCGGCGGGTGCGACGCCGCGCGCGACGATGTCCGCGATCAGCCGGCGCACGCCGATGCAGCCGACCTCCTCGTCGTAGGAGAGCGCGAAGTGGACGGGCTTCGCGAGGCCGCGGCGCAGGAACTCGGGCACGAACGCCAGGCCCACCGCCGAGAAGCTCTTCATGTCGGTGACGCCGCGCCCGTACAGGCGGTCGCCCTTCACGGCCACCGCGAACGGGTCGGTGTCCCACGGCTGGCCGTCGACCGGCACCACGTCCGTGTGGCCCGACAGGACGATGCCGCCGTGCGTCGCGTTGCCGTCGCGCGCGGTCAGCGTGGCGAACAGGTTGGCCTTGCGCCGGTCGTCGTCGAACGTGAGCGTCGACGCGACGCCGTGGCCCTCGAGGTAGTGCCGCACCCACTCGATCAGCGCGAGGTTGGAGTCGCGGCTCGTCGTGTCGAACGCGACGAGCGTGCGGATCAGGTCGAGCGAGGCCAGATCCTCGGCGCGGACGGCGCCTTCGGGCCGCAGTTGCGCGGACGTGGCGGGGGCGTTCATGGCCGTCCCTCCGGTGCCTAAACGTGCAGGATAGCACCGGCCCCCGCCGCGCCCAATCCGCGCCGCGCCCGGCGGCACGGCGGCGGCGCGCGATCGAGGTCAGTACATCGCGGCGCGCGGCCAGGGCGCGATGACGACGCGCCGTGGCGCCACCAGCACCGGCGCCGGCCGCACCACGATGGCGCGCGGGACGAAGACCGGCGCCGGCGCGGGGGCCACGACCGGCCCGAACCACGGCGCAACGACGACCGGCGGCGCGACGACGACGGGCCGGAACGCGGGTCGCCAGTGCGGACGCCAAGGTGAACCCGTGGAGGGGCCGCCGGCGAATCCCGGCTGGCCCGCGCTGACGGCGAAGCCGGGACCGCCGAGCGACACGCTCCAGGCGACGTTGCTCGCGCCGGCGGCGGGGACCAGTGCCGCGGCGGCGACCAGTACGGCGCCGATCGTCGCGGCGAGGGGGTGGGTACGCTTCATGGCGGTGGCTCTCCTCGGTTGCCGGCCGGCGCCGCACGACGCGGGTGCTGCGGCCTCGGGCAGAAGAACGCCACGGCGCGGCCGCCGGTTGACCCGCACGCACCTGTCGCGGCCGTCCGTTACAAACGGAAACCTATTGCGCTATCCTTGCCCCGTCGTGCCCTGCGTCGCCGGAAGTGTCCGCCGCCGCGCGCCGGGCCTCCTGGAGACCTCCCGATGCGCCCCTTCCGCTCGCTCTGCGCCGCGCTCGCGGCGATCGCCGCCGCGCTGCCCGCCGTCGCGGCGAACCTCGTGATCGGCCTCGGCACCGACGTCACGTCGACCGACCCGCACTACCACAACCTGACGCCCAACAACAACGTGGCGTCGCACCTGTACGGGTACCTGGTCGAGCGCAACGAGAAGTCGCAGCCGCAGCCGTCGCTCGCGACCGAGTGGAAGGCGATCGACCCCACTACGTGGGAGTTCAAGCTGCGGAAGGGCGTCAAGTTCCACGACGGCAGCGACTTCACCGCGGCCGACGTCGTCGCATCGATCGAGCGCGTGCCCAAGGTCCCGAACAGCCCGTCGCCGTTCACCGC
>JBGAMF010000023.1:0-45443 GCA_044223185.1 Casimicrobiaceae bacterium
GGCCGCCGCCCGGCCTCGTTCGCCCCCCACCGCTTCGTCGCGCGCCGCAGCGCCCCGTGCGCGCCGCGCTGCGGCTCGTCGCGCGTCGCTTGTCGCGCCCGCGTCTGCCGTACAGAGTTCCCGCCGATGGATGCCGCGTCCGACCGCCCCTCGCGGCGGCGGCCCGCGAGCGCCGTACCTCGGGAGGGAGCAACGATGACGACGACGTGGCTACGCTGGCTGTTCCTCGCCGCCGCGTGCGGCACGCTGGCGATGCCGGTGGCGGCCAGCGACGCGCCGGCGGGCAATCTCGTCGGTGCCGGCTGGCTGCGCGCGAACCTGGCGCGCGCGGACGTGGTGGTCCTGGATGCGTCGCCGGCGCCGGTGTACGCGAAGGCGCACATTCCGGGCGCCGTCAACGCGGACTGGTTCAGCTTCGGCCTCGAGCCGGCCGCGGCCGCCGCCGTCGAGCAGCGGCTCCGGTCGTGGGGCGTCGGCCACGGGCGCAAGGTGGTCGTCTACGACCGCGGCGGCGACATCATGGCCACCCGCCTCTTCTTCGAGCTCTACTACCACGGTGTGCCTCCGGCCGACCTCTTCGTCCTCGACGGCGGGCTCGCGAAATGGCAGGCCGACGGCGGGCCGGTGACCGCCCTGCCCTCGCCCGCGCCGCCCCGTGGCGACTTCCGTATCGCAGGGCCGCGCGAAGACGTCCGCGTGCGCCTGCCGGAGTTCCTCAACGGCACCGGCGATCCGGCCGGGACCGCGCTCGTCGAGGCGCTGGACGCGAGCTATCACTTCGGCGAGGCGAAGTTCTTCGACCGCGCCGGCCACGTGCCGCGCGCGATCATGCTGCCGGCCGCCGACTTCTACAACGCCGACAAGACGTTCAAGTCCCCTGCCGAGATCGCGCGGATGGCGCGCCACCTCGGCATCCGGCCCGGGCAGCAGGTCTACGCGCACTGCGGCGGCGGCGTCGCGGCGAGCGTGCCGTTCTTCGCGCTGCGGTTCCTGGCGGGGTACCCCAACGTGAAGCTCTACGTCGAGTCGCAGCTCGAGTGGCTGCGCGACGAGCGCGGGTTGCCGTACTGGACGTACGACGCGCCGTACGTGACGCGCGACCGGACGTGGCTCGCGGGCTGGTCGAGCCGCATGCTGCGCACGTACGGCGTGGCCCGGGTCAGCGTCGTCGACGTGCGTGCGCCCGACGCCTACGCGCAGGGCCACGTGCCGTTCGCGCTCAGCGTCCCGGCCACGGAGTTCCGGCGCCACGCGGCAAGCCCGGAGCGGCTGGCCGCGCTGCTCGGACCCGCCGGCGTGAACGCGGACGACGAGGCCGTGATCGTGGCGGAGGGCGGCATCACGCCGGCGGCGGCGCTGGCGTTCGTCGTCCTCGAAAAGGCCGGCCAGCGCAAGGTGTCGATCCTGCTCGACTCGATGAGCGATTGGGGACTGGCCGGGCTCCCGCTCGCGACGGAGGCAACGGTCGTCGGACCGCGCCGAACGCCGCAGGACGTCGCCGTGCCTGCGACCGTGTACGCCCCATTGCCGCGCGCCGGCGTGCTGGACGCGGGCGCGCCGGACGCCGCCGGCGGCTACGCGACGCTCGTAGTCGCGTCCGGCACCGCGGTGCCGGACCGGATGCCGACGGGAAAGGTCGTCCACATCCCGTACACGAAACTCCTCGAGGCCGACGGCACGCCGAAGCCGGCGAAGGACATCTGGAAGATCCTCGCCGACGCCGGCGTCACCCGCTACGCGACGATCCTGTGCGTGGCCGCGGACCCCGGCGAAGCCGCCGCCAACTACGTCCTGCTGCGCCTGATGGGGTTCCCGGACGTCCGGGTCGTGCTGCTCTGAACGGCACCGCACCCGCGGGGCGGCCCGGTCGCGTGGTATGATCCTCACCCTGCAGCGGGCGCGCGGTGCGCGGCATCCGCGCCGCTGCCCACCGCCACGGCCCCCGCCGGGAGAGGGATGGTTATGACACCGCGAACGCGCCCGGAGACCTCCTGACGATCACGGCGGGTGCGCACGTTCGGTGCATGCGGAAAAGTGCGGCCTCGTCCGCACTTTTTTCATTTCGGAAAGCCTTCCATGCCCGACATCCGACTTCCCGACGGCTCGGTCCGTCAGTACGAGCAGCCGGTCACCGTCCGCGACATCGCGCAGTCCATCGGCCCCGGCCTCGCGAAGGCCGCGCTCGCCGGCCGTGTCGACGGCAAGCTCGTCGACACGTCGCACGTCGTCGACCACGACGCTGCGGTGGCGATCGTCACCGACCGCGACCCCGACGGCCTGGCGGTCATCCGCCACTCGACCGCGCACCTGCTCGCGTACGCCGTCAAGGAGCTCTTCCCCGAGGCGCAGGTGACGATCGGCCCGGTGATCGACGACGGCTTCTACTACGACTTCGCGTACAAGCGCCCGTTCACGCCCGAAGACCTGGCCGCGATCGAGCAGCGGATGGCCGAGCTCGCGAAGAAGGACGAGCCGGTCGAGCGCAGGCAGATGCCGCGTGACGACGCCGTCGCCTTCTTCGAGGCGATGGGCGAGCACTACAAGGCCGAGATCATCGCGTCGATTCCGTCGGCCGAGCCGATTTCGCTGTATCGCGAGGGCGGCTTCGTCGACCTCTGCCGCGGCCCGCACGTGCCGTCGACCGGGCGCCTCAAGGTGTTCAAGCTGATGAAGGTCGCCGGCGCGTACTGGCGCGGCGACTCGAAGAACGAGATGCTGCAGAGGATCTACGGCACCGCGTGGGCGAAGAAGGAGGACCTCGACGCCTACCTCACCCGCATCGAGGAAGCGGAGCGCCGCGACCATCGGCGCCTCGGACGCCAGCTCGACCTCTTCCACCTGCAGGACGAGGCGCCCGGCATGGTGTTCTGGCACCCGAAGGGCTGGTCGATCTGGCAGGAGGTCGAGCAGTACATGCGTCGCGTCTACCGCGACAACGGCTACCTCGAGGTCAAGACCCCGCAGGTGCTCGACCGCTCGCTGTGGGAGAAGTCGGGCCACTGGCAGAACTACAAGGACAACATGTTCACGACGGAGTCGGAGAAGCACGACTTCGCGATCAAGCCGATGAACTGCCCGGGCCACGTGCAGATCTTCAACTCGGACCTCCGGAGCTACCGGGACCTGCCGCTGCGCTACGGCGAGTTCGGCGCGTGCCACCGCAACGAGCCGTCCGGCGCGCTGCACGGGATCATGCGCGTGCGCGCGTTCACGCAGGACGACGGCCACATCTTCTGCGAGCCCGCGCAGATCCAGCCCGAGTGCGTGGCGTTCCACCAGCTGGCGCTCGACGTCTACCGCGACTTCGGCTTCACCGACGTCGTGGTCAAGCTGGCGCTGCGCCCGACGCCGCGCATCGGGACCGACGAGCAGTGGGACCGGGCGGAGGAGGCGCTGCGCGACGCGCTGCGCGCGTGCGGCGCGCAGTGGACCGAGCTGCCCGGCGAGGGTGCCTTCTACGGCCCGAAGATCGAGTACCACCTGTCCGACTCGATCGGGCGCCCGTGGCAGATGGGCACGATGCAGGTGGACTTCCAGCTGCCGGACCGGCTCGGCGCGGAGTACGTGGCCGAGGACAACTCGCGCCGGACTCCGGTCATGCTGCATCGCGCGATCGTCGGATCGCTCGAGCGGTTCATCGGCGTCCTGATCGAGCACCACGCGGGCGCACTGCCGCTGTGGCTGGCGCCGGTGCAGGTCGCCGTGCTGACCGTCACCGACCGCGCCGCAGCGTACGCGGAGCGGGTCGCGGCGGCCCTGAAGGCGGCCGGCTACCGGGCGGTGGCGGATTTGCGCAACGAGAAAATAACCTATAAAATTCGGGAACATAGCTTGCAGAAGCTCCCTTATCAGCTCATCGTGGGCGACAAGGAGCAGCAGGCGCAGTCAGTGGCCGTGCGTACCCGCGGCGGCGAGGACCTGGGGGCGATGCCCCTGGACGCCTTGCTGGAGCGCCTCCGGAAGGAGGTCGCGGCGCGCCAGTAACGCCTTGATTCGATTGCGAAACAAGGCGCGGCGCGCGAACTCGCGGGGCATGGCCGTTTTTTGTCGTCAATGGAGAATCGACAATAGCCCTCGACAAGCATCAGCGGATCAACGCGGAAATCACCGCTCCCGAAATCCGCTTGGTTGGTGAAGACGGTGAGCAGCTCGGAATTGTTTCCATCGTGGACGCGCGGCAGCGGGCCGAAACGGCGGAGCTCGACCTGGTCGAGATCGCGCCGATGGCCAAGCCGCCGGTTTGCCGGATCATGGATTACGGCAAGTTCAAGTACCGCGAGGCGAAGAAACAGCACGAGGCCAAGCTCAAGCTCAAGCAGATCCAGGTCAAGGAAGTGAAATTCCGGCCCGGAACCGACGAGGGCGACTACCAGATCAAGCTGCGGAACCTCATCCGGTTCCTGTCGGAAGGCGACAAGGCCAAGATCACGCTGCGCTTTCGCGGGCGCGAGATGGCGCACCAGGAGTTCGGGGTGCGCCTGCTGGAGCGCATTCGGGGCGACCTCGAGCCGTACAGCGTGGTCGAGTCGTTCCCGAGGCTCGAGGGCCGGCAAATGGTGATGCTGCTGGCCCCGAAGAAGACCGTCGTGACGAAGCCCGTCGCGGCGAAGCATCCCGAAACCAAGCCGGAGGCCGGTGCGGCCAAGCCCGCGAAAGCCTCTCCCGCGCCAGCGCCGGAGAGCACCGCCGAAAGCAGCAAATAGGAAAGCCGTGCCATGCCCAAGATGAAGACGAAGTCGGGCGCGAAGAAGCGCTTCCGCGTGCGCGGAAGCGGCTCGATCAAGCGCTCGCAGGCGTTCAACCGCCACATCCTCACCAAGAAGACCACGAAGTCCAAGCGCCAGCGCCGCGGCTCCGCCGAGATCCACAGCACCAACATGGATTCGGTCCGGGCCATGATGCCTTTCGCGTAAGGGAGACCGGACCATGCCCAGAGTCAAACGTGGTGTGACGGCCCGCGCGCGGCACAAGAAGGTGCTCGCGCAGGCGAAGGGTTTCCGCGGCCGCCGGAACAACGTGTTCCGCATCGCCAAGGAAGCCGTGATGAAGGCCGGCCAGTACCAGTACCGCGACCGCCGGCAGAAGAAGCGCGAGTTCCGCGCGCTGTGGATCGCCCGGATCAACGCCGCCGTGCGCGAGCTCGGCATGACGTACAGCGCGTTCATCAACGGCCTCAACAAGGCGTCGATCGACATCGACCGCAAGGTCCTCGCCGACCTCGCCGTGCACGACAAGGCGGCGTTTACCAAGATCGCGGAGCAGGCCAAAGCCTCTCTGGCCTGAGCGAAGCCGCGGAAACGGAGGGGGGCGCGAAACGCCCCCCTTTTTTTTCACAATGAGACGCAGAGGCGCAGAGGGGACTCCCGCACCGCCAGTCCTTCCGAAACGTCCACCACGTTCGCTATCTCTGCGCCTCTGCGTCTCTTTGTGAGACTTGACCCTATGTCCGACCTCGCCACCATCGTCAGCGCCGCCCGTGCGGAGTTCGCGACCTGCACCGACGCCGCCGCGCTCGAGAACGCGAAGGCGCGCTACCTCGGCAAGGCGGGTGCGCTGACCGAGCTCCTGAAGGGGCTCGCGAAGCTCTCCGCCGCCGAGCGGCCCGCCGCCGGCGCCGCGATCAACGACGCCAAGCGCGACCTCGAGGCCGCGCTCGCCGCGCGGCGCGCGGCGCTCGCCGACGCGAAGCTCGCCGCGCAGCTCGCCGCCGACGCGCTCGACGTCTCGCTGCCGGGCCGCGGGCGCGGTGCCGGGACGCTGCACCCGCTCACCCGCGTGCTGGAGCGCGTCGAAACGCTGTTCCACTCGCTGGGCTTCGTCGTCGCCGACGGCCCCGAGATCGAGGACGACTTCCACAATTTCACGGCGCTCAACACGCCCGAGAACCACCCTGCCCGCTCGATGCACGACACGTTCTACGTCGACGGCGGGATGGTGCTGCGCACGCACACGTCGCCGATCCAGGTCCGCTACATGGAAACGCACGCGCCGCCGATCAAGATCATCGCGCCGGGCCGCGTGTATCGCGTCGACAGCGACGCGACGCACTCGCCGATGTTCCACCAGGTCGAGGGCCTGTGGATCGACCGCGACGTGTCGTTCGCGGACCTGAAGGGCGTCATCTCCGAGTTCCTGCGCCGCTTCTTCGAGCGCGACGACCTGAAGGTGCGCTTCCGCCCGTCGTTCTTCCCGTTCACCGAGCCTTCCGCCGAGATCGACATGGCGTTCGGCGATGGCGGCTGGCTGGAGATCGCCGGCTCGGGCCAGGTGCACCCGAACGTGCTGCGCGCGGTCGGCATCGACCCGGAGCGGTACCAGGGCTTCGCGTTCGGCATGGGGGCCGACCGGATCGCGATGCTGCGCTACGGCGTGAACGACCTGCGCCTCTTCTACGAGAATGACCTTCGCTTCCTCAACCAGTTTCGCTGACGCGGACGTCGCCTCGGCGGCGGCAGGCCCGCGCGGCGCGTTGCGGCTCCACGCGAACAACCTGCGCTTCCCGCGGCAGTTCGCCTAACGGATCGGCACCATGCAATTTTCCGAACAATGGCTGCGCACGATGTGCAACCCGCCGGTCGACAGCGGGGAGCTCGCCGAACGCCTGACGATGGCGGGCCTCGAGGTCGAGGAGGCGCGGCCCGCCGCGCCGCCGTTCGCCGGCGTCGTCGTCGGCCGCATCGACGCGGTCGCGCCGCACCCGAACGCGGACCGCCTGCGCGTGTGCACGGTCGACGTCGGCGAGGCGGCGCCGCTGACCGTCGTCTGCGGCGCGCCCAACGCCGCCGCGGGCATGCTGGCCCCCTGCGCGCGCGAAGGCGCGACGCTGCCCGGGGGGCTCGTCATCCGGCGCGCCGCGATGCGCGGCGTCGAATCGCAGGGCATGCTGTGCTCGGGCCGGGAGCTCGGCATCGACGACGACGCCTCCGGCCTGCTCGCGCTCGACGCGTCGCTCGCTCCCGGCACGCCGCTGCGCGACGCCCTCGCGCTCGACGACACGCTGATCACGCTGAAGATCACGCCGAACCGCGCCGACTGCCTGTCGATCGCCGGCATCGCCCGCGACGTCGCCGCGGTGACCGGCGCGCCGCTCGTGCTGCCCGCCGCGGCCGCGGTGCCGGTGACGTTCGAAGGCGCGCGCCCGGTGCGCGTCGAGGCCCCGGAAGCCTGCCCGCGCTTCGCGGCGCGGCTGATCGACGGCATCGACCCGCAGGCGCCCACGCCCGGGTGGATGAAGCGGCGGCTCGAGCGCTCGGGCATCCGCTCGATCTCCGCGGTCGTGGACATCACGAACTACGTGATGCTGGAGCTGGGCCAGCCGCTGCACGCGTACGACGACCGGCTGCTCGACGGCGCGATCGTCGTGCGCTTCGCGCGCGACGGCGAGAAGCTCACGCTGCTGAACGGCCAGGTGCTCGACCTCGCGGCGGACCTGCTGCTGGTCGCCGACGAGCGCAAGCCGCTCGGGCTCGCCGGCATCATGGGCGGCGAGCACTCCGGCATTGCCGGCGACACGACGCGCGTGTACCTCGAGGGCGCGTTCTGGAGCCCGGCGGTGATCCAGGGAAAGATGCGCCGGCTGGGGTTCGCGAGCGACGCCGGCTACCGCTTCGAGCGAGGCGTGGACTTCGACGGCTGCGTTCGCGCCGTCGAGCGCGCCAGTGAGCTCATCGTCGAGATCTGCGGTGGCCGTGCCGGCCCGCTGACGGACGCGGTGGCCACGGCAGACCTGCCGCGCCGCGACCCGGTGCGCGTGCGCGTCGCGCGCGTCGCCCGCCTGCTCGGCATCGCGATGCCTTCGTCCACCGTCGCCGAAGCGCTGACGCGGCTCGGGCTGCCGTTCGCGCGCGACGGCGAGGACTTCGTCGTCACGCCGCCGCCGCGCCGGTTCGACCTGGCGATCGAGGAGGACTTCGTCGAGGAGATCGCGCGCATCCACGGGTACGAGCGGATTCCGGCCAAGCCCGCCGCGCACGTGCAGCACATGCTGCCCGATCCCGAGGCGCACCGCTCGCGCCACGCGATCCGGCGCGCGCTGGCGGCGCTCGACTGGCAGGAGATCGCGACCTTCGGCTTCGTGTCCTCGGCGGTGGAGGCGGCGCTCGACCCCGCGGCGGCGCCGGTCGCCGTGCAGAACCCGATCGCCGCGCAGCTCGACGTCATGCGCACGTCGCTGCTGCCGGGGCTCGTCGAGACGCTGAAGTCCAACGTCAACCGCAAGGCGCCGCGCGTGCGCGTGTTCGAGCTGGCGCGCGTGTTCCGCCGCGACGGCGCGGGCTTCGCGCAGCCGATCCGGCTGGGCGGCCTCGCGTGGGGCCCGGCGCTGCCCGAGCAGTGGGGCGAGCCGGTGCGGCCCGTCGACTTCTTCGACGTCAAGGGCGACCTCGAGGCGCTCGCCGCGCCGCGGCTGGTCGAAACGCGCCGCGGTGCGCATGCTGCGCTGCATCCCGGGCGCGCGGCCGACCTGCTCGTCGGCGGCCGCGTCGTCGGCTGGCTGGGCGAGCTGCACCCGCGCCTCGTCCGCCACTTCGACCTGCCGAGCCCGCCGGTCGTCTTCGAGGCCGACGTCGCCGCCTTCGACGAGGGTGTGCTGCCGGCGGGCCAGCCGGTCTCGCGGGTGCCCGTGGTCCGCCGCGACCTGGCGCTGGTGGTCGACGAATCCCTTCCGGCACAGGCGCTGCTCGACGCGTTGACCCAGGCGAGCCCCCCGCACGTGATCGCGGTGTCGCTGTTCGACGTGTATCGCGGACCCGGGCTGACGGAAGGCCGGAAAAGCCTTGCGATTCTGGTGCTTATGCAGGATACTTCCCGTACTTTGACGGACGCCGACATCGACGCCACGGAGGCGCTGCTCCTCTCCGTCGCGACGGAACGCTTCGGCGCGGTGCTTCGCCGGTAGGACCATCGATGACGCTCACCAAAGCCGAACTTGCCGACCTGCTCTTCGAGCAGCTCGGCCTCAACAAGCGCGAAGCGAAGGACATGGTGGAGCGGTTCTTCGAGGAAGTGCGCATCGCGCTCGAAGCCGGCGAATCGGTGAAGCTGTCCGGCTTCGGCAACTTCCAGCTGCGCGAGAAGCCGCAGCGGCCCGGCCGCAACCCGAAGACCGGCGAGGAAATCCCGATCACCGCGCGCCGCGTGGTGACGTTCCACGCATCGCAGAAGCTGAAGGCCATGGTCGAAGCCGCGAACCATGCCGGATCCCAGCCGAGCTAACTCCGAGCTGCCGCCGATCCCCGCCAAGCGGTACTTCACCATTGGCGAGGTGAGCGACCTGTGTGCGGTGAAGCCGCACGTGCTCCGCTATTGGGAGCAGGAGTTCGCGCAGCTGAAGCCGGTCAAGCGGCGCGGCAACCGGCGCTACTACCAGCATCACGAAGTGCTGCTGATCCGCCGGATCCGCGACCTCCTGTACGAGCAGGGCTTCACGATCAACGGCGCGCGTCACCGGCTGGAGACCGAGGCCGCCGAGCCGCGCGCCGCCGCGCGCGCCACCACCAGCAGCGCCACGGTGGTCGCCGTCGCCCCCGAAAACACGCTCGAGCCCGCCGAGATCCGGCAGGAGCTCGAGGAGATCCGCCAGCTGCTTTCCCCCTCGTGATGCGCCGCTGCCGGTATAATCCGCAGTTCGGTCGGGGCGTAGCGCAGCCTGGTAGCGCACCTGCATGGGGTGCAGGGGGTCGGAAGTTCGAATCTTCTCGCCCCGACCATTCCTCCATTCGCAAGTTTCCGCGCCGCCCGCCCGCGAAACCGGGGCCGGCTTGCTTGCCGCGCGCCCGATCGGGTGCGCCGGCCGACTGGTACACTACAAATCCGTCGCCTGAGCCGTGCCACGGCCACGCTGCCGCGCAGGATGGCGCCGGAAAGCCACATGGCGTGGCACCTTTCTTGCTGCAGGGAATAGGTCGTACGCCATGAAGAAAGTGGGAGGAAAGACCATGAGCGCACAGCCTCGTCCGGCGTTGCCGGGCTCCGGTGTCGTTTCGGAGCTCGCGTTCGCCCGCGCGCAGCGCAATACGGTCCTCATCGTCGACGACCTGTTCTCCAGCCGGCTGCTGCTCGCCGAGATCGTCCGCCAGATCGACGGCAAGCTCAACCTCGAGCTGTTCGACACGCCGTCGCGGGCGCTCGAGTTCGCGCGCAACAACCGCGTCGACATCGTCCTCACCGACTACAAGCTGCCCGAGTTCGACGGCATCGAGCTCGTCAAGCAGATCCGCGCCCTCCCCCACTGCGTCGACGTGCCGGTCGTCGTGATCACCGTCGTCGACGACCGCAAGATCCGCTACGACGCGCTCGAGGCAGGCGCCACCGACTTCCTGATCAAGCCGCTCGACGAGCACGAGACGCGGGCGCGCTGCGCCAACCTGCTCGAACTGCGCCGCCACAAGATTGTGCTTTCCGACCAGGCGCGCGTGCTTCAGTACCAGGTCGACAAGTCGGTGTCCGAGATCCACGAGCGCGAGCTCGAGACGCTGGCCAAGCTCGCGAAGGCCGGCGAGTTCCGCGACCGGACGACCGGCAACCACCTGATGCGGATGGCCAAGTACTCGTCGCTCATCGGCGCGCACCTGGGGCTCGGCGCCGAGACCGTGCACGTGCTGGAAGTCGCGGCGCCGATGCACGACATCGGCAAGATCGGCATCCCGGACTCGGTGCTGCTGAAGGAAGGGCCGCTGTCGCGCGCGGAGATCGAGCTCATGAAGACGCACCCGCGCATCGGCTACGACATCCTGAAGGGCAGCCCGTCGAAGTACCTGTCGATGGGCGCGATCATCGCGCTCGGCCACCACGAGAAGTACGACGGCTCCGGCTATCCGAACGGGCTGCACGGCGAGGACATCCCGCTGGTCGCGCGCGTCGTCGCCGTCGCCGACGTGTTCGACGCGCTGGTCAGCGAGCGCCCGTACAAGCACGCCTGGAAGATGGACGAGGGCATCGAGTTCCTCAAGAGCCAGCGCGGCAAGCACTTCGACCCGTCGTGCATCGACGCCTTCCTCGCCGACTGCGGCAAGGTGCAGGCGATCATCGAGGAGCTGGGCGACTAGCCTGACGCGTGGCCGCCCGCGTGCCCGCGCTGCGGGTCGTCGACGACGGCGGCGGGGTCGCACTTCACCTGCAAGGCGACGCGTGCCGCCTGCCCGCGCCGCCCGCCGCCCGACGTCCGACGCCCGTTCGCCACGGAGAGACCGCATGAAACGACTCGCGCTGGCCCTTCCCCCGCTCGCAGCCGCCACGTGGAGCGTGGCCCTGCTCGCGCAGGGCGTGCAGGGCACGATGCCGCCCGTCGCGCCGCCGCCGGGCGCCGCCACGCCGCCGCCGTACCAGAAGGTCGTCGAGGGCAGGCCCGCCGTCGACTACCCGCTGCCCTCTGCCGCCGACCCGCGCGTCTGCCTCGAGTTTCCGACGAACGCGCAGGTCATCGCGTGCGCCGAGCGCTACCGCCCGCACCGCCGCCGCGCCTAGGCGCGGCACGGATGCCTTCGCACCCGGAGCGCGGCAAGCGATGAAGCCGGTCGCCTGGGGCGTCCTCGGCACCGCGAAGATCTGGCGCGAGCGGGTGCTGCCGGGCATGCGCAAGAGCCCGCTCGTCGAGATCCGCGCGATCGCCTCGCGCGACGAGGCCCGCGCGCGCGCCGCGGCCGCCGCGCTCGGGATCCCGCACGCGTACGGCTCGTACGAGGCGCTGCTCGCCGATCCCGGGATCGAGGCCGTCTACAACCCGCTGCCGAACCACCTGCACGTGCCGCTGACGCTGCAGGCGGCGGCCGCAGGCAAGCACGTGCTGTGCGAGAAGCCGATCGCCCTCGACGCCGCGGAGGCCGAGCAGCTGCGCGCCGCCGCCGGCAAGGTGCTGATCGCCGAGGCGTTCATGGTGCGCTTCCACCCGCAGTGGCTGCGCGCGCGGGAACTCGTGCGCGACGGCCGGATCGGCACGCTGCGCGTCGTGCAGATGTTCTTCGGGTACCGCAACCTCGACCCGGCCAACGTCCGCAACCGCGCCGACATCGGCGGCGGCGGCCTCTACGACATCGGCTGCTACGCGATCGTCGCGGGCCGCTGGTTCTTCGGCGCCGAGCCCGTGCGCGCCATCGCGCACGTCGACCGCGACCCGGAGTTCCGCACCGACCGGCTGACCAGCGGACTGGTCGACTTCGGCGACGGCCGACGTCTCGACTTCACGGTCGCCACGCAGGTCGCGCCGCACCAGCGCATCGAGCTCTCCGGCAGCAACGGACGCATCGAGATCCCCGTCCCCGTGAACCCGGCGCAGGGCGCCGCGACGCGCCTCTTCGTCGACGACTGCACGTCGCTCGAGGGCGCCGGCGTCGTCACCGAGGCACTGCCGCCGGCAGACCAGTACGAACTGCAGGGCGAGGCGTTCTCGCGCGCCGTGCGCGGGACCGCGCCGCTGCAGTTCGGCGTCGACGACGCGATCGCCAACATGCGCGCGATCGACGCGCTGTTCCGTTCGGAGCGCAGCGGCCGCTGGGAACCGGTGGGGCCGGCGTGAGGCACGCAACCGTGACGGCGGCGCTCGCCTGCGCCTTGCGCGCCGTGGTCGTCAGCGGCATCGCCGGGACGCTGACGCTTCCTGCAACGGCGCACGCCGCGACCGACGTCAAGCCGGCGCGGACGTGGACCGGACGCGTCCCGCATCCGGTGCCGCCGCCACTCGTCTCGTCGGTCGCGTCGCCGCAGGCGCTCGGGCAGGTGTGGGCGCTTTGCCAGGTCAAGGGTGACGTGCCGGAGATCGACTTCGGCACGCACCTCGTGCTGGTCGCCGCGCGCCGCAGCAGCAACGTGCGCTTCGCGCGTCTCCAGCTCGTCGACGGCGACCTCCGGACCACGGTGGTCGTCGCCCCGGACGCGCCGCGCTACGCGACGTGTGCGCTGGCGCTCGTCCGGCGCGCGGGCATCGACCGCGTCGACGGGGCGGCGCCGGCAAGATAGCGTCGCATCCCTGCCGGCGGCGCCCGGCCCGGCGTAACATGCGCGGGTTGCGCACACGGCGTGCGACCGGGGAGGACACGATGAAGGCGTGGAAGGATCGGCTGACGGGGCCCGTTGCGATCGCGGCCCTCGCGCTGTGGCTGCCGTACGCGCACGCCGCCGCGCCGGCGCCGAAGACGCAGGCGCCCGGCTGGTACCGGATGCTGCTCGGGGACTTCGAGGTGACGGCGCTGTCCGACGGCACCGTCCCGCTCGAAGTGAAGAAGCTGCTGACGAACACCACGCCGACGCGCGTCGACGCGCTGCTCAGGCGCGCCTTCCTCGCCGATCCGGTCGAGACGTCGGTCAACGCCTACCTCGTCAACACCGGCGCGAAGCTCGTGCTGATCGACGCCGGCGCCGGCACGCTGTTCGGCCCGACGCTCGGCGGCCTCGTCGCCAACCTGAAGGCCGCGGGCTACCAGCCCGAGCAGGTCGACGAGGTCTACGTCACGCACATGCACCCGGACCACGTCGGCGGGCTCGTCGCCGCCGGGGCGCCGGCGTTCCCGCATGCGATCGTGCGCGCCGATCGCCGCGACGCCGAATTCTGGCTGGCGCAGGCGACGCTCGACGCGGCACCGGAGAGCGACAAGGGCTTCATCCGGGGTGCGATGGCCTCGCTCGACCCCTACGTCGCCGCCGGGCGCTTCAAGCCGTTCGACGGCGCGGGCGAACTCGTGCCCGGCATCCGGGCGGTCCCGACGTACGGCCACACGAAGGGCCATACGATGTACGTCGTCGAGAGCAAGGGCCAGGTGCTCGCGGTGCTGGGCGACCTCATGCACGTGGCGGCCGTGCAGTTCCCGGAGCCCGCGGTCACGATCCGGTTCGACACGGATCCGAAGCTGGCCGCGATGGAGCGCAAGCGCGTCTACGCGGACAGCGCGGCCAGGCGCCACTGGCTCGCGGTCGCGCACCTGCCGTTCCCCGGGATCGGCCACATCCGTCCCGACGGGCACGGCTACGTCTACGTGCCGGCCAACTACTCGGTCCCGCGCTGACGCGCGGACGCCCGCGGAGGCGGTCGCGTGCACGACATGCTGGTCCGGCTGTACGCGCTGCCGGACCTCGCCGAAGCGCTCTCCGCCTGCGCGGCGGACGGCGTGGCCGTGCGTCGCGCGCTGGTGCCCGAGAAGCCGGCGGTCGTCGACTGGGTGCGGTCGCGCTTCCCGTCCGCGGCGGCCGAGGTCGAGGCGGCGTTCGCGCGGCCGCCGGCCACGTGCTTCGTCGCGCTGCGGGCCGGCGCGCTGGCCGGCTTCGCGTGCTACGACGTCACGTGCCCCAACTTCTTCGGGCCGGAGGGCGTGGCCGAGGACGAGCGCGGGCGCGGCATCGGGCGCGCGCTGCTGCTGGCGGCGCTGCACGCGCAGCGCGCGCAAGGGTACGCCTACGCGGTGATCGGCGGCGTCGGGCCCGCGGCGTTCTACGCGAAGGTCGCAGGCGCGATCGCCATTCCGGATTCCACGCCGGGCATCTACGACGGCATGCTGCATCCCGCGCGCTGACGCGCACGCGGCGGCCGCCGGCGCGCGTCAGCCCACCAGCAGGATGTGCACGCGGTACGGCCCGTGGGCGCCGAGGACGATCGTCTGCTCGATGTCGCCGGTGCGCGAGGGGCCGGAGATCATGTTGACGGCGCGCGGCAGCGCGCCGTGCTCCGCACGGATCAGCGCGAAGGCCTCTTCCATGCCCGACACCACGCGGTCGGCGCGGACGACGGCGACGTGCGTGTCGGGCAGCAGCGTCGTCGCCGTGGGCGTGTCGGCGCCCGACAGGAACACGAGCGTCCCCGTCTCGGCGATCGCGCAGAAGCACCCGGTGACGCCCAGGCGATCGTGGCCGGCGGTCGGCCGCGCCGCGATCGCCAGCCCGGCGCCGGTCCAGTCCAGGTGGGCGAGTTCCGGCCAGCAGACGCCGTCGTGGGACTTCTGTGCCGCGAGCGCCGGCGGCAGCACCAGCGCGTCGAGATAGCGCGCGACGGCGCCGGGCACTTCGGCGAGCGCGCCGATCCGCTCGACGGTGCTCGCCATGTCGGTCGCGCGCGAGAGGAAGCGCGTCACGAGGTCGGCGGGCATCGCCGGCCTCGGACCCTGCGCCTTCGCGGCGACGTACGCGTCGGCCTTCGCGCGCGCGTCGTCGGCTGCCGTCGGCTGCCCCGGCGCGCCCGAGCGCGCGGCGGACGCGCTCCAGCACCGCGTCGCGCGACGCCTGGTTGTCGTCGATCGACGTGGTCATCGGGCGGCTCCCTTGCCGACGAACTCCGCCAGCCGCGCGACACCGCGCTCGATGGCCTCGTTCGACGCCGCGTACGAGAAGCGGATGTGCTGGCCGTCGCCGGGCACGCGCCGGCCGAAGTGGACGTCGGCGAGCACCGCGATGCCGGCCTCGTGCAGCAGCCGCTTGCGGAACGCCTCGGAGTCGGCGCAGCCGGTGAGCCGGCAGGCCTGCGTGACGTTCGGCCACGCGTAGAACGCGCCGCCCGGCGTCGCGCAGCTGATGCCCGGGATGCCGTTGAGCAGCCGCACGATGAGGTCGCGCCGCTCGCGGAAGCGCTCGCGCATGCGGTCGGCCGCGTCCTGCGGCCCGGTGATGGCGGCAACCGCCGCCCACTGCGAGATCTGCGACGCGCACGACTCCGTGTTGGTGATCCAGCGCGTGAACACCGGCGCCAGCGCGCGGTTGGCGACGTAGCCGATGCGCCAGCCGGTCATCGCCCAGGTCTTCGACGCGCCGTCGCTGATGATCGTGCGCTCGAGCATGCCGGGGCGCGTGGCGATGGACTCGAAGCGGCCGTCGTACACCAGCCGCGAATAGATCTCGTCGGCGAACACCCACACCTGCGGGTGCCGCGCGAGGATCGCGGCGATCGCGTCGAGGTTCTCGCGGTCGAGCACGCCGCCGGTCGGGTTCTGCGGCGCGTTGAGGATCAGCAGGCGCGTCTTCGCGGTGATCTTGGCCTCGAGCTCGGCCGGGTCGAACGCGAAGCCGCGCGACTCGCGCAGGAAGATCGGCACCGGCACCGCCCCGTTGGCGGCGATCTGCGACTCGTAGATCGGGAAGCCCGGCACCGGGTAGATGACCTCGTCGCCGGCGCCGTAGTCGGTGACCGACGCGATCGTGTACGCGATGAACGGCTTGGCGCCGGCGCCGACCACCACGTCGTCCGCCGTGATCGGCAGGCCGCGCCGCGTGCCGAGGTCGTGCGCGGCCGCGGCGCGCAACTCGTCGATCCCCGCGCTCGGCGTGTAGCCGTGCCGGCCGGCCCGGATCGCGGCGATCGCGGCCTCCTGCACGTGCTCCGGCGTGGGGAAGTCGGGCTGGCCGATGCAGAACGACACGACGTCGCGGCCGGCGCGCACCAGCGCGTTCACCTCGGCGAGCACGACGAACGCGTTCTCGGTGCCCAGCGACTCCGCGCGGCGCGACAGCCGGGGCAGCACGACGTGGCCGTTCGGTCCGTTCATCGCGCGGCGCCTCCGCGCTTCGCGTGGAGCTCGCGAAACGTGCGGCCCGCCGGCGCCGGCATGTCGCGGCCGGTCGTCCAGCCGGCGCCGAACAGCGGCAGCCGGTGGATCATGCCGTCGGGCCCCGCCATCGTGCGCAGCGCGCGCACGCCGATCCGCGTCGCCAGCGCGTACAGCGCCGGGCGCCGGGCCGCCCACGCCCACAGCCGCAGCGCCGCCCGCTCGTACCACGGCCGCAGGTCCTCTGCGAACTCGCGCTCGCGCAGCTTGCGCTGCAGGTCGGGCAGCGGGATGCGCACCGGGCACACGACGCCGCACTGGTTGCACATCGTCGACGCCTGCGGGAGGTCGAGCGCGTTCTCGAGGCCGACGTACATCGGCGTCAGGATCGAGCCGATCGGGCCGGGGTACACCCAGCCGTAGGAGTGGCCGCCGATGTTCTGGTAGACCGGGCAGTGGTTCATGCACGCGCCGCAGCGGATGCAGCGCAGCGCCTCGCGCACGTCGCTTGCCAGCACCTCCGAGCGCCCGCTGTCGACGACGATGAAGTACATGTGGTCGACGCCGTGGAACTCGCCGGCGCCGCGGGGCCCGGTGAGGATGTCCACGTAGTTCGAGATCGACTGGCCGGTGGCCGAGCGCGGCAACAGGCGCATCAGCGTCGCGACGTCCTCGAGCGTCGGCACGATCTTCTCGATGCCCGAGATCGCGACGTGCACCCTGGGCAGCGTCGTCGTCAGCGTCGCGTTGCCTTCGTTGGTCACCAGCACGACCGATCCGGTCTCGGCGACGAAGAAATTGCCGCCCGAGATGCCCATGTCCGCCGTCAGGTAGTGCTCGCGCAGCACGCCGCGCGCCTCGAGGCACAGGTCCTCGATCACGTCCTTCTTCGGCGTGCCGTGCTTGCGGTGGAAGAGCTCGGCCACCTCCTCCTTCGTCTTGTGCAGCGCCGGGCCGATGATGTGCGACGGCGGCTCGTAGTCGTTGATCTGCAGGATGTACTCGCCCAGGTCCGTCTCGACGACCGTCAGCCCGGCGCCCTCGATCGCGTGGTCGAGCGCGGACTCCTCGGAGACCATCGACTTCGACTTGATGATCTTGCGCACGCCGTGCCGTGCGGCGATGTCGAGCACGAGCTTGTTGATCTCCGCCGGCGTCTGCGCGAACAGCACCTTCGCGCCGCGCGCGGTGGCGCTCGCCTCGAACTTCTCGAGCCAGACGTCGAGGTCGTCGAGCGCCCGCTGGCGGATCGCGCGGCCGGCGTCGCGCGTCGCCTCGAAGTCGTCGAGCTCGGAGAGCGAGCGCTTCCGGTTGGCGACGAACTTGCCCTTGATCTTTCCGAGGTTCGCGCGCAGGACCTCGTCGCCCAGGCGCTCGCTCGCCCGCTCCTTGAAGTGCATCGACGCGACCTGCATCGTTCGCTCCGGTCCCGACTTCGATCCAACAGAGAGACGCAGAGGCGCAGAGACGGGCCTTCGCCGCGTCGGCGCGCCCCTTCGTCAGGTATTGTCCTCGCCGGCCAGCACCTCGGCGACGTGCAGCACCTTCGTCTTCGCGTCGCCGCGCCGCCGCAGCCGGCCCTCGATGTTCAGCATGCAGCCCAGGTCGCCCAGCACCACGGCGTCAACAGCGGCGTTCTGCACGTGCTGGCACTTGTTGTCGGCCAGCCGCGCCGAGATGTCGCCGAACTTGATCGAGAACGTCCCGCCGAAGCCGCAGCACATCTCGCACTCGGCCATCTCGACGAGCTCGACGCCAGGCATGGTCGCCAGCAGCGCGCGCGGCTGCGCCTTGACGCCCATCTCGCGCAGGCCCGCGCAGCTGTCGTGGTACGTGATGCGCCCGCGGAACCGGCCCGGGACGCGGGTTACGTGCAGCACGTTGACGAGGAAGTCGGTCAGCTCGTGCGTGCGCGCGCAGAGCGCCTGCACGCGGGCCAGCATCGGCGGGTCGTCGGCGAAGAGCTCCGGGTAGTGCGTCCGGATCATCCCGCTGCAGGAGCCGGACGGCGCGACGAGGTAGTCGCAGCCCTCGAACTCCGCGACCACCTTGCGCGCGAGGGCGATCGTGTCGGCGCGGTCTCCGGAGTTGTACGCGGGCTGGCCGCAGCAGGTCTGCCCGGGCGGGACGTAGACGTCGGCGCCGCCGGCCTCGAGCAGCTTCAGCGCGGCGAAGCCGACCGAAGGGCGCATCAGGTCGACGAGGCAGGTGACGAAGAATCCGACGCGCATGAAGGTAACCGGGCGAAGGCGGCCATGGTAGCACGCCACGGCCGTGCGGCCGCGCGGACGGCCGGCGGCGGCCGGCCGCCCCGGTCAGTAGAACTGCGACTGCACCAGCGCGACGGCGCACAGCCCCATCAGCGGCTGCGGCAGGATGCCGAACAGCAGCAGGGCGAGCCCGTTGGCGGACAGCAGCACGCGCGCGTCCCCGCGCGCCTCGATCGGCGAGCGGTCGGCGGGCTCGTCGAAGTACATGATCTTGACGATCCGCAGGTAGTAGAACGCGCCGACCAGCGCCGCGAGGACCCCCACGACGGCCAGCCAGACGTACCCGGCCTTCACCGCCGACTGCAGGACGAGCAGCTTGGCGTAGAAGCCGATCGTCGGCGGCATGCCGGCGAGCGAGAACATCGCGAGGAGCATCACGAACGCCCACCACGGCGACCGCGCGTTCAGCCCCTTCAGGTCCTCGATCCGGTCGGACTCGAAGCGCTCGCGCGACAGCAGCAGGATCACGCCGAAGGAGACGAGGCTCGTCAGCACGTAAGCGACCATGTAGAACATGGCCGCCGAATACCCGGTGACGTCGGCGGCGACGAAGCCCATCAGCACGTAGCCCATGTTGGCGATCGTCGAGTACGCGAGCATCCGCTTCAGGTTGGTCTGCGCGATCGCGACGACGTGGCCGAGCGTGACCGACAGCACCGACAGCACCACCAGCATGCCGGTCCAGCTCGCCTCGGCGCCGACCAGCGCGCCGCCCAGCAGCCGCAGGATCATCGCGAACGCCGCGAACTCGGGCGCGGTGCCGATCAGCAGTGTGATCGCCGTCGGCGCGCCGTGGTAAACGTCCGGGACCCACATGTGGTACGGGACCGCGCCCAGCTTGAAGGCGATGGCCGACACCACGAACACCAGCCCGAAGATCAGCAGCACCCGGTTCTCGGTGTCCCCGAGCACCGCGAGCGCGACCTGGTCGATGGCGAGCGTCCCGGTGGCGCCGTAGATCATCGACATCCCGTAGAGCAGGAAGCCCGAGGCCAGCGCGCCCAGCACGAAGTACTTCATCGCGGCCTCGGCGGGAGCCTCCTCGTCGCGCTGCATCGCGACCAGCGCGTACAGGCACAGCGACATGAGCTCGAGGCCGAGGTAGAGCGTCAGGAAGTGGTTTGCGGTGATGAGCACCTGCATGCCGAGCAGCGCGAACAGGATCAGCACGAAGGTCTCGCCGCGGAACAGCCCGCGCTGCTCGAGGTAGCCGCGCGAGTAGACGAGCACCAGCGACACCGCGATGAAGCTGAACAGGCGCAGCAGGTCCGCCACGAGGTCGTCGACGACGAGCCCGTGCATCGCCCGCACGACGTCGATGTTCATCGTGCGCACGGTGACGCCGGCGGCGACCAGCAGCGTGAACTGCGCGAGCCAGTAGCCGACGTGCCGGCGCGAGTCCGGCAGGAACAGGTCGATGAGCAGGACGAGCGACGCGCCGACGAGGACGACGATCTCGGGGAGGACAGGCAGGAAGGTGGCGTTCATGGGGTCCGCGCGTCAGAGCTTGCTCTTCGCGACGTGGGCGAGGAGGTCCGCGACGGACACGTGCATCACGTCGATGAAGGGCTTCGGCCAGACGCCCATCACCAGCACGGCGGCGGCGAGCGTGGCGAGCAGCCAGAACTCGCGGCGACCGAGGTCGGTCAGCGCCGCGACGCCCGCGTTGGCGACGTCACCGTAGATGACCCGCTTGTACATCCACAGCGTGTACGCGGCGCCCAGCACCAGCGACGTCGCCGCCAGGAACGCGATCCAGAAGTTCACCTTGACCGCCGCCAGGATGACCAGGAACTCGCCGACGAAGCCGGACGTCGCCGGCAGGCCCGCGTTGGCCATCGAGAACAGCATGACGAAGGCGGCGAACTTCGGCATCGTGTTGGCAACGCCGCCGAAGTCGGCGATCCGGTGCGTGTGCATGCGGTCGTACAGCACGCCGACGCACAGGAACATCGCCGCCGAGACGAAGCCGTGCGAGATCATCTGCGCGAGCCCGCCCTCCATGCCCTGCGCGCTGAACAGGAAGAAGCCAAGCGTCACGAATCCCATGTGCGAGATCGACGAGTAGGCGATCAGCCGCTTCATGTCCTTCTGCACGAGCGCGACGAAGCCGATGTAGACGACGGCGATCAGCGACAGCGTGATCACGAAGCCCGAAAGCTCGCGGCTCGCGTCGGGCAGGATCGGCAGGATGAACCGCGCGAAGCCGTACGCGCCGATCTTGAGCGTGATGGCCGCCAGCACGACCGAGCCCCCGGTGGGCGCCTCGGGGTGGGCGTCCGGCAGCCACGTGTGCACGGGCCACATCGGCACCTTGACCGCGAACGCGGCGAAGAAGGCCACGAACAGCAGCAGCTGCGTGTCGAGCGCGAGCGGCAGCAGGAACCAGTCCTGCAGCGCGAAGCTGCCGGACCTCTGGTACAGGTAGATGAACGCCACCAGCATCAGCAGCGAGCCCAGCAGCGTGTACAGGAAGAACTTGATCGCCGCGTAGACGCGCCGCTCGCCGCCCCAGATGCCGATGATCAGGTACATCGGGATCAGCATCGCCTCGAAATACACGTAGAACAGGATCGCGTCGAGCGCGGCGAACGCCCCGTTGATGAGGCCCGACATGACCAGGAACGCGGCCATGTACTGCCCGACGCGCACCTTGATGCACTCCCAGCCGGCCCAGACGACGAGCAGCGTCGTGAAGCTGTTGAGCAGGATGAACAGCACGGAGATGCCGTCCACGCCCAGGTGGTAGTAGATGTCGAAGTACGGGATCCACTCGCGGCGCTCGACGAACTGCATCGCCGACGTCGACGCGTCGAAGTGCGTGTACAGCGGGATCGTGACCAGGAAGCCGGCCAGCGCGCCGGCGAGCGCCGTCCAGCGGGCCTTCGCGGCGTCGGCGTCCCGCCCCAGCACGAGCACGGCCACCCCCGCGAGGATCGGCACCCAGATCGCGAGCGACAGGTACGGCGTCATCGGCGGGGCCATCAGCGGATCACCCACCAGGTCAGCAGCGCGAACAGGCCGATGATCATCGTGAACGCGTACTGGTAGACGTACCCGGACTGCAGGTGGCGCAGCAGCGCCGCCGACCAGCCGACGAGCCGCGCCGAGCCGTTGACGAGGCCCTCGATGACCTTGCCGTCGCCGACGTTCGCGAGGAGCCCGCCGACCCGGCGCGCGCCGCCGGCGAAGAACCACTCGTTGAAGGCGTCGAAGTAGTAGTTGTTCGTCAGCAGCGTGTACAGCCCGGACGCCCTCGCGGCCACCCGCGCAGGCAGCTCCGGCCGGACCAGGTACAGGTACCAGGCCGCGACGATGCCCGCCAGCGCGAGCCAGAACGGCATCGACAGCACGCCGTGCTGGACGAAGGCGCCGAGGCCGCGCCACTCGTTCTTGAACTCCCACAGCGCCCGGTGCTCGGGCAGCACGACGATCGACGCGCCGAAGAAGTCGCCGAGGAGCATCGGCTCGATGTACGTCCAGCCCGAATAGACGGACGGGATGGCGAGCAGCACCAGCGGCACCGTGACCACCCACGGGCTCTCGCGCGGCGGCCCGCCGTGGTGGCCGTCGCCGTGCGCGTCGTGGCCGTCGCCGTGCGCGTCGTGGCCGGCGGCGTCCCAGCGCGGCGCCCCGTGGAAGGCGAGGAACAGCATGCGGAACGTGTACAGCGCCGTCACGAACACGCCGGCCAGCACCGCCGCGTACGCGTAGCCGTGCCCGGGAATGGTGGACAGGTGCGTCGCCTCGATGATCGCGTCCTTGGAGAAGAACCCGGCGAACGGCGGCACGCCGGCGAGCGCGAGCGAGCCGACCAGCATCGTCCAGTAGGTGACCGGCATGCAGCGGCGCAGGCCGCCCATGTGCCGCAGGTCCTGGTCGTGGTGCATCGCGATGATCACCGAACCGGCGCCGAGGAAGAGCAGCGCCTTGAAGTAGGCGTGCGTCATCAGGTGGAAGATCGCCGCCGGGTAGGCGGAGACGCCGAGCGCGACCGTCATGTAGCCCAGCTGCGACAGCGTCGAGTAGGCAACGACGCGCTTGATGTCGTTCTGCACGATGCCCAGGATGCCGAGGAACAGCGCGCCGGTCGCGCCGATCACCGTGACGACGGACAGCGCGGTGTCGGTGAGCTCGAACAGCGGACTCATCCGGGCGACCATGAAGATGCCGGCGGTGACCATCGTCGCCGCGTGGATCAGCGCGGAGATCGGCGTCGGGCCCTCCATCGAGTCGGGCAGCCACACGTGCAGCGGCACCTGCGCGCTCTTGCCCATCGCACCGACGAACAGGCAGATGCAGGCGACGGTCAGCAGCGACCACTCGGCGGTGCCCCACAGGTTGATCGTCGCGCCCGCGAGCGACGGAGCCTTCGCGAACACCTGGGCGTAGTCGAGCGACCCGGCGTACGCGAGCACGAGCCCGATGCCCAGGATGAAGCCGAAGTCGCCGACGCGGTTGGCGAGGAACGCCTTCAGGTTCGCGTAGATCGCGGTCGGCCGCTTGAACCAGAAGCCGATCAGCAGATAGGACACGAGCCCGACCGCCTCCCAGCCGAAGAACAGCTGCAGGAAGTTGTTGCTCATGACCAGCATGAGCATCGAGAACGTGAACAGGCAGATGTACGAGAAGAACCGGGCGTAGCCGTCGTCGTCGGCCATGTAGCCGATCGTGTACACGTGGACCATCAGCGACACGAAGGTGACGACGATCAGCATGATCGCCGTCAGCGGGTCGATCAGGAAGCCGATCGCCATCTTCACGCCACCGGTCACCGCCCACGTGTAGACGTCGCCGTTGAACGTGTTGCCGGCCATCACGTCGCGGTAGATGACGACCGACGCGACGAACGAGAAGGCCACGGCGAGGATCGTGATCCAGTGTGCGGCCGCGCGCGGGAGGCGGCGCCCCCAGAGCCCGACCACGATCGACGCCACGAGCGGCACCGCCGGCACCAGCAGGTACAGTTGCTGCATCGTCATCGCGGCCATCCGTCCCGCCGGGCCGTCCCAAGGGACGGATCTGCCCCCGCGGGGGGCCGCGAGCGCAGCGAGCGTGGGGGCCGTCCTCCGTCCCGCCGGGCCGTCCCAAGGGACGGATCTGCCCCCGCCGGGGGCAGCGAAGAATGTGCGCGTGGGGATCGGTCCATCTCAGCCCTGCAACCGGTCGAGGTCCTCGACGTCGATCGTGCCGGCGTTGCGGAACAGCAGCACCAGGATCGCGAGGCCGATCGCCGACTCGGCGGCGGCGACGGTGAGGATGAAGAACACGAACACCTGCCCGCCCATGTCGCCGAGGTAGCGGGAGAACGCGATGAAGTTGAGGTTGACGGCGAGCAGCATCAGCTCGATCGCCATCAGGATGACGATGACGTTCTTCCGGTTGAGGAAGATTCCTGCCATGCTGATCGCGAACAGGATCGCGCCCAGAACCAGGTAGTGCGCCAGCGTCGGCGCGGTCAGCAGTGCCACGTTCAGTCCCTCTTCTCTGCCGGCAGGTCGAGCAGCCGGACGCGGTCCTGCCGGCGCACCTTCACCTGTTGCGCCGGGTCCTGGTACTTCGACTCCCGGCGCTTGCGGTGCGTCAGCGCGATCGCGGCGACGATCGCCACGAGCAGCACGACGGCGGCGATCTCGAACGGGTAGACGTAGTCGACGTAGATGAGGCGGCCCAGCGCGCGCGTGTTGCTGCCCTCGGGCGCCGGCGGCGCCGCCCCGCCGCCCACGCGGCTGCCGAACACGACCAGCGCCATCTCGAGCAGCACCAGCACGCCGACGGTCGCGCCGACCGGGATGTAGCTGCGGAAATTCTTGCGCAGGCTGTCGAAGTTGACGTCGAGCATCATGACGACGAACAGGAACAGCACCATCACCGCCCCGACGTAGACCAGCACCAGCGCGATGGCGAGGAACTCGGCGTGCAGCAGCAGCCACACGCCGGCGGCCGTGAAGAAGCACAGCACGAGCCACAGCGCCGCGTGCACCGGGTTGCGCGTCGTCACGACGCGCAGCGCCGCGAAGATCAGGATCGCGGCGAAGACGTAGAAGATGGCGGTGTGGAACGTCATGCCCGGGAAGAGGCTCTCACAGGAGACGCGGAGACGCAGAGAACCCCTGCGGGAGCTGCGTTCGAACGGCGGAATCGTGCGCGCAACATCGGTCTTCTCTGCGTCTCTGCGTCTCTTTGTGGATCGGAACTATCGGAACTTGGCGTCCTGCGCACGGTCAGCCGCGATCTGCGGCTCGTAGCGGTCGCCGACGGCGAGCAGCATTTCCTTCGTGTAGTACAGGTCGCCGCGCTTCTCGCCGTGGTACTCGAGGACGCGCGTCTCGACGATCGAGTCTACCGGGCAGCTCTCCTCGCAGAAGCCGCAGAAGATGCACTTGGTGAGGTCGATGTCGTAGCGCGTCGTCCGGCGCGTCCCGTCGGCGCGCTGCTCCGACTCGATCGTGATGGCGAGCGCCGGGCACACGGCCTCGCACAGCTTGCACGCGATGCAGCGCTCCTCGCCGTTCGGGTACCGGCGCAGCGCGTGCAGGCCGCGGAAGCGCGGGCTCTGCGGCGTCTTCTCCTCCGGGAACTGGACGGTGACCTTGCGCGCGAACAGGTACCGGCCGGTGAGCATCATGCCCTTGAGCATCTCGGCCAGCAGCCAGGTGTCGAGGAAGTCCTTGACGCGCGCGAACATGGCAGTCTCCGTCGCCGTCAGTGGAAGAGGTGGGCGTAGCGCGTCTGCATCATCGCGCCCAGGAACACGATCCAGACGAGCGTCACCGGAATGAACACCTTCCAGCCGAGCCGCATGACCTGGTCGTAGCGGTAGCGCGGGAACGTCGCGCGCACCCACAGGAAGCACAGCAGCACGAACGACATCTTGGCCGCCAGCCACAGGAAGCCGTCGCCGAAGGGCGCCATGCCAAACACCGTGACCTCGTTCAGGCGCGGCCACGGCGCCAGCCAGCCGCCGAGGAACATGAGCGCCGTCAACGCGGCGATCAGGATCATGTTCATGTACTCGGCCAGGAAGAAGACGGCGAACGCGACACCCGAGTACTCGACGTGGAAGCCGGCGACGATCTCGGACTCGCCCTCGGCCATGTCGAACGGATGCCGGTTGGTCTCGGCGAGGCCGGACACGAAGTAGACGACGAACAGCGGCAGGAGCGGCCACACGTACCAGTACGCGGCGCCACCCTCCTGGCCGCGCACGATGTCCGACAGGTTGAGGCTGTTGGCGACCATCAGCACGCCGACCAGCGCGAAGCCCATCGCGATCTCGTAGGAGACGATCTGCGCCGCCGAGCGCAGCGCGCCCAGGAACGCATACTTCGAGTTCGACGCCCAGCCGGCGAGGATGATCCCGTACACGCCGATGGACGTCAGCGCCAGCACGTACAGCAGTCCGGCGTTGATGTCGGCGAGGACGAGCGTGTCGGTGAACGGGATCACCGCCCACGCGGCCAGCGCCGGGCCGATCGCCAGCAGCGGCGCGACGAAGAACAGGTACCGGTTGGCGCCCGACGGGACGACGATCTCCTTGAACAGCAGCTTGGCGACGTCCGCGAACGGCTGCAGCAGGCCGAACGGACCGACGCGGTTCGGCCCGATCCGCACCTGCATGTAGCCGATGATCTTGCGCTCCGCGAGCGTCAGGTAGGCGACCGTCAGGATCAGCGGCACGGCGATCGCGACGATCTTGACGAGCGTCCACAGGACGACCCAGGCGGGTCCCAGCCACTGCTGGACGGGCGCGAGGAAGTCCACGTCAGCCCCCCCTGCCCGTCGCCGCCGCACCGGGCGTGCGTGCGCGGGCGTTCTGCACGGAAGGTGCAGAGGCGCCAGGAAGCACGCGGACGGGCGACCCGTCGCCACCGCACCTCCGCGTGCAAGCGCGGTTCATGCCTTCTCCACCGTGACCGGCCCGGACAGGCCCTCGAGCCCGCACGTCGACGCGTGCGCCGCCGCGATGCGCACGACGCCGGGCGGCACGGCCGCATCGACGGCCGCCGTCAGCACCGCTTCGCCGCCGCCCTGCCGGACCTTGACCTGCCCGCCCTCTGCGACGCCCAGCGTCTCCAGCAGCGACCGGTGCATGCGCGCCTTCGGCGGCCGCGCGTCGGCGGTCCGCTGCAGCGACGGCGCCCGCCGGACCAGGGGATCGGCGAAGTAGATCGGCACGTCGGCGACCCGCTCGACCGGCGCGGCCGCCGCGGCGGGCCGCGTCGGCGCGAAGCGCGTACCGTTGTCCAGCCGGGCGCGCACGTCCGGCGTCGGCCCCAGCACCGCGGCGCGCACGTCGGCGGCCGATTCGGCGTCGAAGCCCGGGAGGTGCATCATCGTGCCCAGCACACGCAGCACCTTCCAGCCCGGCCGCGTGTCGCCGAGCGGGCGCACGACGCCCTGGAACTCCTGCACGCGCCCCTCGCAGCTGACGAACGTTCCCGCCGCCTCGGTGAAAGGCGCGACCGGCAGCAGGATGTCGGCGTACGACGCGCCGTGCACGAAGGGGCTCAGCACCACGACCAGCTCGGCCTTCTCCAGCGCCGCGCGCGCGGCCGGCGGGTTGGCGAAGTCGAACTCGGGCTCGGCGTGCAGCAGCAGGTAGGCCCGGCGCGGGTCGGCGAGCATCGCCTGCGCGTGCATGCCGCCGGACTGCGGCAGCGCGCCGGCCACGTGCGCTCCGACGGTGTTGGCGGCCTCGGTCAGGAAGCCCAGCGTCGCGCCGGTGATCCCGGCGAGCAGCTGCGCGAGCGCGTGGACCTGCGCGGCGTCCGGATGCTGGACCGCGTAATTGCCGAGCAGGACCGCCGGGCTCCTGCCCGAAGCCAGGCTCTCGGCGATCGCGCGCTCCGCGTCGGTCGGCACGATCCCGGCGACGGCCGCGGGCACTTCGACGCCGCGCGCGTTCGCGGCCGCGACGGCGATGCCCGCCAGCGCTGCCGGCAGGCGCGACGGCGGCACCACCGCCTTGTGCGCGACGCGGATCAGCCAGTCGTCGTCGACCGAGTGCAGCATCGAGACCTGCGTGCCCTTCTTCGCCGCCTGGCGCAGCCGCTGCGCGAGCAGCGGATGGTCCTTGCGCAGGAAGCTGCCGACGACGAGCACGCGGTCGCGCGCGCCTGCCTCGGCGACCGGCATGCCGAGCCAGGGGATGCCCTGCGCGTGGCCGTTGCCGCGGAAGTCCGTCTGCCGCAGGCGGAAGTCGATGTTGTCGCCGCCGAGCCCCCGCACCAGGCGTCCCGCCAGCGCGAGCTCCTCGAGCGTGGCGTGCGGCGACGCCAGGACGCCGAACGCGCCGGGGCCGTGGCGGGTGACGACGTCCATCAGCCCGCGCGCGACGACGTCGAGCGCCGTCTGCCAGTCGACCGGCTTCCACTCGCCGGCCTGCTTGACCATCGGCGTGGTCAGGCGCTCGGGCGAGTTGAGCCCTTCGTACGAGAAGCGGTCCTTGTCGGACAGCCAGCACTCGTTGACCGCCTCGTTCTCGCGCGGCAGCACGCGCATCACGCGGTCGCCCTTCACCTGCACGACGAGGTTGCTGCCCAGCGAATCGTGCGGCGACACCGACTTGCGCCGCGCGAGCTCCCACGTGCGCGCCGCGTAGCGGAACGGCTTCGACGTGAGCGCGCCGACCGGGCACACGTCGATCGAGTTGCCCGACAGCTCGGAGTCGACGGTCCGGCCGACGAACGCGACGATCTCCGAGTGCTCGCCGCGGCCGATCATGCCGAGCTCCATGATCCCGGCGATCTCCTGGCCGAAGCGCACGCAGCGCGTGCACTGGATGCAGCGGGCCATCTCCTCGGCCGAGACGAGCGGGCCCAGGTCCTTGTGGAACACGACGCGCTTGGCTTCGCGGTAGCGCGACGACGAGCCGCCGTAGCCGACCGCCAGGTCCTGCAGCTGGCACTCGCCGCCCTGGTCGCAGATCGGGCAGTCGAGCGGGTGGTTGATGAGCAGGAACTCCATCACCCCCTTCTGCGCGGTCACCGCCTGCTCCGAGGCCGTCCAGACCTTCATGCCGTCGGTGACGGGCGTGGCGCACGCCGGCAGCGGCTTGGGGGCCTTCTCGACCTGCACGAGGCACATCCGGCAGTTGGCGGCGATCGACAGCTTCTTGTGGTAGCAGAAGTGCGGCACGTAGATGCCGAGCGCGTTCGCCGCCTCCAGCACCGTGCTGCCGGGCGCGACCTCCACCTTCCTGCCGTCGATCTCGATGTTCAGCATCGGAAGCTCAAGTTCTCACAAAGAGGCGCAGAGACGCAGAGAGAGTGCTCTCCTCGGCCTCGCTGCGTCTCTTTGTAAATGGTTCTCAGACATACGGCGCGACCAGGCAGCGCTTGTGGTCGATGTGGTGCTGGAACTCGTCGCGGAAGTGCCGGAGGAAGCTCTTCACCGGCAGCGCGGCCGCGTCGCCGAGCGCGCAGATGGTGCGGCCAGAGATGTTGTCGGCGACGGAGTTCAGCGTGTCGAGGTCCTCGGCGCGGCCCTCCCCGTGCTCGATCCGGTGCACCATCCGCCACAGCCAGCCGGTGCCCTCGCGGCACGGCGTGCACTGCCCGCAGGACTCCTCGTAGTAGAAGTACGACAAGCGCAGCAGCGACTTGACCATGCAGCGCGTCTCGTCCATGACGATGACGGCGCCCGAGCCGAGCATCGACCCCGCCTTGGCGATCGAGTCGTAGTCCATGTCGGTCGCGAGCATCACGTCGCCGGGCAGCACCGGCATCGACGAGCCGCCCGGGATGCACGCCTTGAGCCGGCGTCCGCCCCGCATGCCGCCCGCCAGCGCGAGCAGTGTCGCGAACGGCGTCCCGAGCTTCACCTCGTAGTTCCCCGGGCGCGCGACGTCGCCCGACACCGAGAAGATCTTGGTGCCGCCGTTGTTCGGTCGCCCGAGCTCGAGGAACGCCTCGCCGCCGTGGCGCATGATCCACGGCACGGCCGCGAACGTCTCGGTGTTGTTGATGGTCGTCGGCTTGCCGTAGACGCCGAACGACGCGGGGAACGGGGGCTTGAACCGCGGCTGGCCCTTCTTGCCCTCGATCGACTCGAGCAGCGCCGTCTCCTCGCCGCAGATGTAGGCGCCGAAGCCGTGGTGGTTGTGCAGGTGGAACGAGAACTCCGAGCCCAGGATGTTGGCGCCGAGCAGCCCGGCGGCGTACGCCTCCTCGACCGCCTCCTCGCAGCGCAGGTACGTCTCCCAGATCTCGCCGTGGATGTAGTTGTAGCCGCGCGTGGCGCCCATCGCGTACGCGCCGATCGCCATGCCCTCGATCACCGCGTGCGGGTTGTAGCGCAGGAGGTCGCGGTCCTTGAACGTGCCCGGCTCGCCTTCGTCCGAGTTGCAGACGACGAACTTGTCGCCGGCGTAGTTCCTGGGCATGAAGCTCCACTTGAGCCCGGTCGGGAACCCCGCGCCGCCGCGCCCGCGCAGCGCCGACTTCTTCACCTCGGCCACCACCTGCTCGGGCGGGACCTTCTCGGCGAGGATCCGCCGCAGCGCCTCGTAGCCGCCGCGCGCCCGGTAGTCCGCGAGGCGCCAGTTCGACCCCGTCAGCCCCGCCATCAGCACGGCGTCCGGGCCGTAGTCGAGGAACTCCGCCGGCGCGTTCACTTGGCGTCCCCGTGTCCCGGACGGCCCTCGCCGCGGGCGGCCGCCGCACCGAGTTCGTCGACGAGCTGGTCGAGCTTCGCGTCGGACATGAAGCCGCACATCCGCCGGTCGTTGACGATCAGCACCGGTGCGTCGCCGCACGCGCCCATGCACTCGCCCTCCTTCAGCGTGAACGCGCCGTCCGGCGTCGTGCCGCCGAACTCGACGCCGAGCCGGGACTTGAGGTGCGCCGCCGCAGCGGTCGCGCCCGACAGCGCGCACGGGAGGTTCGTGCAGATCGACAGCTTGAAGCGCCCCTGCGGCTTCAGGTTGTACATCGTGTAGAACGTGGCCACCTCGTAGACGGCGACCGGCGGCATCTCGAGGTACGCGGCGACCGCGTCCATGAGCTCGGTGGACAGCCAGCCGTGCTCGTCCTGCGCGAACGCGAGCGCCGACATCACGGCGGACTGCTTCTGGTCCGCCGGGTACTTGGCGATCTCGCGATCGATCCTGCGCTTGGTCTCGGCCGAAAGCATCGTGGCGTCCGTCACTGGATGTGGTAGCCGGCGACCCGCCAGAGGCCGTCCTGCTCCAGCACCATGATCATCTCCTCGGTCGCCTGCTTCCTGCGGGCGAACCGGGTGTCGAACAGGATCGACATCTCCGCGCCGGGCTTCGCGCCTGCCGCCGCGTCGCCTTCCGGCGCGCTGCCGACGAAGGCCGCCTTCTCGGCCTTGCGCGAGACGACGCGCCCGTAGTCCCGCCGCAGGTCGCGGATGCCGTCGTTCCACGCCTTGCGGTCGACCTCCTTCTTGAAGGACTCGGCGCCCATCGCCCAGGCGTCCGCGTAGCGCTGCGCGTCGACGCGCGCGAGCCAGCGCTCGGCGGCGCCGACCGCCGCGCGCTGGTCCGGCGTCATCGGCTGCGCCTGCGCGATCGCCGTCGCCGCACCCGGGAGCAGCAGCGCCAGCGCGAGCGCGGCGAGGCGTCCGTGGACGAGCAGCGCGGCGGCGGTCATCGGTCCACCGATCCGAACACGATGTCCTGCGTGCCGATGATCGCCACGACGTCCGCGATCATGTGGCCGCGCGACATCTCGTCCAGCGCGGCCAGGTGCACGTAGTCGGGCGCGCGCAGCTTGACCCGGTACGGCTTGTTGGCGCCGTCGGACACGATGTAGACGCCGAACTCGCCCTTCGGATGCTCGACGGCCGCGTAGACCTCGCCGGGCGGCACGTGCATGCCCTCGGTGAAGAGCTTGAAGTGGTGGATCAGCTCCTCCATGTGGGTCTTCATCGCCTCGCGCGCCGGCGGCGCGACCTTGTGGTCGGCGACGATCACCGGGCCGGGGTTCGCGCGCAGCCACTCGACGCACTGGGCGACGATGCGGTTCGACTGGCGCATCTCCTCGACGCGGACCAGGTAGCGGTCGTAGCAGTCGCCGTTCACGCCCACCGGGACGTCGAACTGCACGCGGTCGTAGACCTCGTACGGCTGCTTCTTGCGCAGGTCCCACGGCACGCCGGAGCCGCGCAGCATCGCGCCGGTGAAGCCGAGCGCCATCGCCCGCTCCGGCGAGACGACGCCGATGCCGACCGTGCGCTGCTTCCAGATCCGGTTGTCGGTGAGCAGCTCCTCGTACTCGTCGACGCACCGCGGAAACCGGCGGGCGAAGTCGTCGATGAAGTCGAGCAGCGACCCCTGCCTGTTCTCGTTCATCCGGTCGAGCGCGCGCGCATTGCGCAGCTGCGACGCCTGGTACTGCGGCATGCGGTCGGGGAGGTCGCGGTACACGCCGCCGGGACGGTAGTACGCGGCGTGCATGCGCGCGCCGGACACGGCCTCGTACACGTCGAACAGGTCCTCGCGCTCGCGGAACGCGTACAGGAACGGCGTCATCGCGCCCACGTCGAGCGCGTGGCAGCCGAGCCACAGCAGGTGGTTGAGGATGCGCGTGATCTCGTCGAACATCACGCGGATGTACTGCGCGCGCTCCGGCACCTCGATCCCCAGCAGCCGCTCGATCGCCATGCAGTACGCGTGCTCGTTGCACATCATGGACACGTAGTCGAGGCGGTCCATGTACGGCAGCGACTGGATGTACGTCTTGCTCTCGGCCAGCTTCTCGGTGGCACGGTGCAGCAGCCCGATGTGCGGGTCCGCGCGCTCGATCACCTCGCCGTCGAGCTCGAGCACGAGGCGCAGCACGCCGTGGGCCGCCGGGTGCTGCGGCCCAAAATTCATGGTGTAGTTCCGGATCTCAGCCACGGAACAGCTCGAACCCCAGCACGACCGACGACACGAGCAGCGCGGCGTACGGAAGCGCACGGCTTCCGGCCGGCGCTTCGGCCGCCTCGCGGGCGGTGCGGCGGTTCGCCTCGTGGTCGCTCATCGGTTGCCTCCGTAGTGTTCCTCGCGGACGACGCGCGGCGTGACCTCGCGCGGCTCGATGGTCACCGGCTGGTAGATCACGCGGCCCTGCTCGGGGTCGTAGCGCATCTCGACGTAGCCGGACAGCGGGAAGTCCTTGCGGAACGGATGCCCGACGAAGCCGTAGTCGGTGAGCAGCCGGCGCAGGTCGGGGTGGCCGTCGAACACGATCCCGTACAGGTCGAACGCCTCGCGCTCGAACCAGTTGGCCACCGGCCACACGTCGATGACACTGGGCAGCACCGGGAAGCCGTCGTCCGGCGCGAACGCGCGGACGCGCAGCCGCCGGTTGTGGGCGAGCGACAGCAGGTGGTAGACGGCCGCAAAGCGCGGGCCGTCGTGCACGCCGCCGCCGAACGCCGAATAATCGACGCCGCAGACGTCGATCAGCGTGGCGAAGCGCAGCTCCGGCCGGTCGCGCAGGTCGCGCATGACCGCGGGCAGCCGGTCCGCCGCGACCACGGCCGTGACCTCGCCGCGGTCGACGGTCACGCTCGCGAACGCGTCGGGAAGCGCGGCCGAAAGCGCCGCCGCCAGCAGTTCGGATTTCGTGGCCATCAACGGGCGATCGTGTTGGTGCGCCAGATCTTGTTCTGCAGCTGCAGGATGCCGTACAGCAGCGCTTCGGACGTGGGCGGGCAGCCCGGCACGTAGATGTCGACGGGCACGATCCGGTCGCACCCGCGCACCACCGAGTAGGAGTAGTGGTAGTAGCCGCCGCCGTTGGCGCACGAGCCCATCGAGATGACCCACCGCGGCTCGGCCATCTGGTCGTAGACCTTGCGCAGCGCCGGCGCCATCTTGTTGCACAGCGTGCCGGCGACGATCATCACGTCGGACTGGCGGGGGCTCGGCCGGAAGACCACGCCGAAGCGGTCGAGGTCGTAGCGCGACGCGCCGGCGTGCATCATCTCCACGGCGCAGCACGCGAGACCGAACGTCATCGGCCACATCGAGCCGTTGCGCGCCCAGTTGATCACGCTGTCGAGCGTGGTCGTGACGAAACCCTTCTCGAGGACGCCGTCAATGGCCATGGCGCATCGCCTCCGCGCGGGATACCGCCGGGTTCGCTATTCCCACTCCAGCGCCCCCTTCTTCCACTCGTAGACGAAGCCGACGACGAGGATCAGCAGGAACACCATCATCGCGACGAAGCCTTCGAAGCCGATGTCCGGCAGGACGACCGCCCACGGGAAGAGGAACGCGATCTCGAGGTCGAACAGGATGAACAGGATCGCGACGAGGTAGTAGCGGACGTCGAACTTCATCCGCGCGTCTTCGAACGCCTCGAAGCCGCACTCGTACGGCGAGAGCTTCTCGGGATTCGGCCGGCTCGGCGCCAGCAGCGTGCCGAGCGAGAGGAGCAGGAGCCCCAGGCCCAGGCCGACGACGATGAAGAGGAGGATCGGGAAGTACTGTTCCAGCATCGAGGCCTGCCCGTAGGGCGACGCAACCGAAAGCTTACTCTCACGCTCCGCGTGGGACGGCGGCCCGCTTTATCGGTTCGCCGTCCCGCTTGCCACGCGCGCCGCACCTGCGGCGCGCACATCCAATCGTTGGTGCCGACGGGGAGACTCGAACTCCCACGGCTTGCGCCACTGCCCCCTCAAGACAGCGTGTCTACCAATTTCACCACGTCGGCTTGTCAGGAATCAGGCATCAGGTATCAGGGATCAGCAAAGGCGTTCGAGCGCCACTGAAGTGGCCTTTGCTGATCCACGATTCCTGATGCCTGATGCCTGATTCCTGCTACTTCGGTACGTCGCCCGCCTTCGACGGCACGCCACCCGGGGCCGCGCCACCGGTGGGCGCCGCCGGCGCCGGCACCGGCGCGGGCGCCTTCGGTGCGTCGCCGCCCGGCGCCGCCGGAACGTTGCCCATCACGCCCTGCTGCATCACGTCCTTCGGCTTCGTGTGCAGCGTGCCCAGGTAGGTCAGCCCGAGGCTCGAAAGGAAGAACGCGGCCGCCAGGATCGCGGTCGTGCGCGAGAGGAAGTTGGCCGATCCGGCCGCGCCGAACAGGCTGCCCGACGAGCCGCTGCCGAAGGCCGCGCCCATGTCCGCGCCCTTGCCGTGCTGCAGCAGCACCAGGCCGCAGATGGTGACCGCGACGATCAGGTGCACCGCCAGCAGAAACGTTTCCAGAAATCCCATTGTCACGTCCTCGGCATCGCCGGCCCGCGCCCGTCAGGCACCGGCAATCGCCAGAAATTCCGTCGCCACCAGCGACGCTCCACCCACCAGCCCGCCGTCCACGTCGGGCATCGCGAACAGCTCGCGTGCGTTGCCCGCCTTCACGCTGCCGCCATAGAGGACCCGCACACCCGGGGCCCCGGCCCGCTGCAGCCGCTCGCGCAGGAACGCGTGCACTTCCTGCGCCTGTTCCGGCGACGCGGACCGCCCGGTGCCGATCGCCCACACGGGCTCGTACGCCAGCACGGCCAACGGGAGGTCGTTCGCCAGCGCCGCCGCCACCGCGTCGAACTGCCGGCCGATCACCGCCTGCCACTGCCCGCCATCGCGCTCGGCGAGCGTCTCGCCCACGCACGCGATCGGCGTCACACCCGCTGCCAGCGCGGCCACGGCCTTGGCGCCCACCTCCGCGTCCGTCTCGCCGTGGTACTGCCGCCGCTCCGAGTGCCCGACGAGCGCGTACCTGCAGCCGAACTCCGCCAGCATCCCGGCCGCGACGTCGCCGGTGTAGGCCCCTGCCGCGTGCCGGCTCACGTCCTGCGCGCCCCACGACCACGGCGACCCGGACAGCGCGTCCCGGGCCTGCGAGAGGTACGGGAACGGCACGCAGACGGCGACGTCCCGGTCGGCTCGCGCCTTCCAGCCCGCGAGCAGCGCCACGAGGAGCGCCGCGTTCGACGCGAGCCCGCCGTTCATCTTCCAGTTGCCGACGACGAGCTTTCCGCGCATTCCGCCCTGCCCGCGAACGCCTGACCAAAACCTGCGGATTTTACCGCGTTGCACCACGGGGGGTCAACGCGCGCCGGAATCCCCCCCGCCGGCGGAGTCAGGCGCGGGCGACGGCCCGCATCCGGCGAACCAGCGGCGGCAGGAACCACGCGGCGAGCGTGAGCACGCCGAGCGTCGCCGCCACCGGCCGCGCGAAGAACGCGAGCAGGTCGCCGTCGGACTTGATCATCGACGTGATGAAGTTTTCCTCGAGCATGCTTCCCAGCACGACGCCGAGGATCGCCGGCGCCACCGGAAAGCCGTTCTGCTCCAGCACGTAGGCGACGACGCCCGCGACCAGCATGACGCCGATGTCGAACGGCGTGTTGTTGATCGCAAACGCCCCGACGATGCAGAACAGCAGGATCACCGGCATCAGCAGGTTGCGCGGCACCTTGAGGATCTGCTTCGCCGCCTTGATGCACATCCAGCCGAGCGGGATCATGATGAGGTTGGCGATGATGAAGAGCAGGTACACGGCGTAGATGTTCTGCGGGTTCTGCGTGAACAGCGTCGGCCCGGGGTTCAGGTTCTTCATGTACAGCACGCCGATGACGATCGCCGTGATCGAGTCGCCGGGAATCCCGAAGACCAGCGCCGGGATCCACGCGCCGGCGAGCGCGCTGTTGTTCGCCGCGCCGGACTCGACGATGCCCTCGACGTGCCCGGTGCCGTACTTCTCCGGCTCCTTCGACATCTTCTTGCTGATCGCGTAGGACATCCACGCGGCGATGTCGGCACCGGCGCCCGGCAGCGCGCCGACGAGCGTGCCCAGCACGCTGCCGCGCAGGATCTGCATCGGGTAGCGGACCGTCAGCTGCCACATCCCCTTCATCACGTTCTGCAGCGGCTGGTCGACGATCTTCGGCTCGGGGCCCGTGTCGACCGCGTAGCGGATGATCTCCGAGACCGCGAACATGCCGATCATCAGCGGGATGAAGCCGAGCCCGCCCATCAGCTCGGTGTTGCCGAAAGTGAAGCGCGGGAAGCCCGCGGGGTTGCCGAGGCCGACGCACGCGATCATGAGGCCGAGCAGCAGCGACACGACGCCCTTCAACGGCCGCTCCGCGGTGATGACGATCGCGCAGGTGAGGCCGAGCAGCACCAGCCAGAAGTACTCGAACGAGCTGAACTTCAGCGCGACCTCCGCCAGCGCCGGCGCCGACACGATGAGCACCAGCGTGCCGAACAGGCCGCCGATCGCCGAGAACACGAGCCCGGCGCCGAGCGCCGTCTCCGCCTGGCCCTTGCGGGTCATCGCGTAGGCCTCGTCGGTGTAGGCCGCCGACGCGGGCGTGCCGGGCATCCGCAGCAGGCAGCCGGGGATGTCGCCGGAGAAGATCGCCATCGCCGTCGCGGTGACGAGCATCGCCACGGCCGGGATGGGCGCCATGAAGAACGTGACCGGCACGAGCAGCGCGGTGGCCATCGTCGCGGTGAGCCCGGGGATCGCCCCGACGAACAGCCCGTAGAACATCACCATGATGGTGTACGGCTCGAACACCATCGAGAACGCCTGCGCCCAAGCGCCGCTCATCGCGCGACGTCCGTCAGATCACGCTCCCCTTCAACACGCCCCAAGGGCAGCGGCACCTTCAGCAGCTTGTAGAACGCGTAGTGGATGACGAACGTCGCGCGATCGCGAGCGGCACCACGCCTGCGCGCACCGGGCGCACGCCGAGGACCGGCACCGCGAGATAGACGGTGCCCGTGACCAGGAACCCGACCCGCGTCGACGGCCAGCAGGATGTAGAAGACGTTGACGCCGACGACGGCGACGAAGGCGACCAGGTGCCGGCGCGAGCGCATCCACTCGTCGGTCTCGTACCACGCTGCGCGCTCGCCGCCCGCGCGCGCCGGATGCCCCTGCAGGATCAGCAGCAGGCCGCACACGGCGAGGCCGGCGGCGACCAGCCCCGGAAACAGCGCCGGCCCGACCTTCTGCCAGGGATCGCCGGAAACGACTGGACGTGCACCAGCACGACGACGCCCAGCAGCATCAGCAGCGCGCCCCAGACGGCGTCGTTGAGCTTCATGCGCGGCGCGGCGCTTACTTGACGAGGCCGACCGCCTTCGTGGCGCCGAGGTCCGCATCGGACTTCGCCATGAACTTGGCGGCCCGCGGCGCCCGCAGGGCCGTCATGAAGTCCGTGTAGTCCTTGCTGGCGACGATCTTCTTGATCGCCGCGGCGAGCCTGGCGCTGACGTCGCCTTCGGCGCGGCCATGCCGCGCCACGCGGCCATCGTCCAGTTGCTGCCGGTGGCGGCCGGCGGCACGTTCGGGTAGATCGTGGCGCCCATCGCGGTGTCGTTCTTCGCCATGAACGCGTCGATCTCGGCGCCGGGGCAGCGACACGCGCGATCTGCGCCGCCGGCCCTTGCTGCGCGGCGAAGTCCTTCCACCCTCGGCTTGCTGGCCGGTCGATCTTCTTGATCGTCGCGATCGAGGAGTGCCAGATGCCGCCCTGCCGCCGGCAGGCCCTTGAACTTGGGAGCTCGCCTTGATCGCGGCGACGAGCTCGTTGACCGACTTGTACGTTGACGGCGGCGACCTGCGCCGGCGGGGTCGGCGTTGACGCGTTCGCGTGTACGAGCGCCGATCCCTTCCGTGAGTCCCTGCACGGCCATGCCGATCTCGACGGTGATGATGCCGATCGATCAGCGCGCGCGGCGCGGAGGCGATGGCCGCGTGCCCCACCACGCCGCTGCCGCCGGTGCGGCGTTGACGACGTTCCTGGCATCGCCGGCGCGGCGTGCCGATGATGGACGGCGTCCCACGCCGCCCGCACCCCTGCGCGATCAGCGTGATCGGGCGTTGAGGAGGCCGGCGAGCGCCAAGGCGAGCGCGCCGGCGGCCTGCCCGGGCGAGCGCACGAGGCCTTCATCTTCCTCCTGAGGCAATGGCCGTTGGACCGGTCCCGGCACTGGCGCGGGGCCGTCCGGCGATGGTGCGGAGTGTCCGCGCGCACGGTGAAGCCGGTCAGACCAATCGCGCCTCTCGCCGCGCGTAGCCGGCGACGGCCTCGACGACGGCGCGAGGTTCGCCTCAGGCCCTGCCGTAGCCGGCATTGGGCGCGAACATCGTGATCTCGACGTGCGATCATGCCGACTGCGTGTAGCGATTCTCCGCCGGCCGCCTGCGCGAGCTCCGCCCTTGTACGGATCGTTGATCGCGACGTCGCCGTGCCCGCGCGGTTGACGACGTTGACCGGCGCGCACGTGGTGCCGTCCGATCGCCCATCATCGCGCGCGAAGTAGCGCGCGGTGCCGTCAGGTGGCAATCGATGTGCCACACGGCGCCGAACGCGCGGTGCCGCGCGTCGAGCACGGCGTGAGGGCGGGTGATCCGGATAGGCGTCGATCGCCGTTGCACTTCGGCCGCGGTGAGCGCGCGTACACGCGGCCGTGCCGCGAGCCGCCAGACAGGCGTTGGACCGAGCTCGGTCTTGCGCGACGGCACTTGGGCGAGACGCGTCTCGTCGTCGGCGAGGCTGCGGTTGGGGTCGATGTACGCGCGCGGGAAGGCGGCCTCGATCAGCGTGGCGCCGAGCGCCGGCGCGCAGCGGTAGAGTCGCGCGACGTGCGTGTCCTCGGCCTGTCGCACCACCATCCGCCGGGTAGTCCGCGCGCTGTGCGCGGAAATCGAACACGAGCGGGACGCGCTCGGCTCGTGCACGACGAATCGTGGGGCGTCGCGATTCGGGACCGATCTGTTGAGGTGGCGACCAGTTTCGACCGCGCGGCGCGGCGCTCTCGCGGCACCTCTGCGGCGCGTGCGCGCAGCTCAGGTGGAAGTGGCACCGCTCGGCGGATGCGCGGCGACGGACGCCCTTGATCGGCACAACGTGCGCTTCACCGGCTCGACGCTGCCGGCCTCGGCGAGTCGCGCCTGCGTGCGGTCGTAGCCGGCGTCCTCCGCGGAGCGCTCTCGACCACGCGGCCGAGGTACATGATACACGCGATCGCTGATGTGCTTCACCACGCCCAGGTCGTGGCTGATGAAGAGGTAGGTGAGGTTCCGACTCGCGCAGGTCGACGGCGTTGAGCGACCTGCGCCTGGATCGCCCTTGTACGGCGACCGTTCGTCGCAGACCAGGAACTCCGGCTTCACCGCGAGCGCGCGCGCGACCGTTGCGGCCGCTGGCCGCCGGAGACTGGTGCGGGAAGCGGCACGCATCAGCGCCAGGTCGAGACCCACGCAGTCGCTCGCGCACGTAGTCCTGCTGCCCACCGCTCGCGCCCGCGATCGTCGGCCTGCGCGTCCGCGACCGCGGATTGAGCGATCGTAGGGATCCTGGCAGTTGCATCCGTGCTGGCGCCTCGCCTCCGCCGCGAGGCCGGCTGCCGTGCCTCGCCACGAGCGCCGCCCTCCGACAGCGCGGTGGTACGGCGAGCCGGCCGAGCGTGGTCGATCGCCGACGCGCGCACCTCGCCCGGCTCGATCGCGAGGTCGACGCGCGGCCGCATCGGCGCGCCGCCTCGCGCATCCCGGCGCCGAACAGGTTGCCGATCTTCGCCGCGGCGTCGAGCGCCTTGACGAAGCGCTTCGACACGACGCGCAGCTCGATCAGCCGCGGAGTCTGCGAGCAGGTTGCGGCGCTCATCGATGCTCCGCCGCCAGGCGTGCCCAGATGGCGGTCGCCTCCTCGAAGTCGCGCGCGAATCCGGCGGCCTCGATCAGCGCGGCGCCGAGATCCTCTCGCGCAGTGCCGCGCGCAGCGCACAGCCGGCCGAGGTCGACGCAAGCGTCAAGGCCGCGCCCACGTAACCGTCGCGCGTCGGCGCGATGGTCTCCGGCGTCCGAGGTTCGACAGGATCGTCGCGCCGCTGCCGGCGAACAGGCGAGCGGGCAGCGCGACCACGGGCACGCCCATCCACCGGCGCGCAGGTCGTCATTGCCGCCGGTGAACGGAAACGTGTCGAGGCCGATGTCGGCGCGGTTGTACAGCGCGAGATAGTCGGCCACCGGCATCCACGCGACGAGCTCGGTGCGCGCGGCGCGATGCCGTCCTGCGCGAAGTTCGCGCGGCGGCGCGCGTCGGCGAGGCGAGCAGCAGCAGCCGCTGCGGGCAGCGCACGCAGGATCGCGCTCCACGCCGCGAGCGTCGCGGATCAGGCGGGGCTGTTGAGGCACGCGCGAAGGTCGCGCCGCTTGCCGCGGGCAGCGGACCGACCTCCGGCGCTTCCGCGTACGGACGGTAGCACCACTGCGTTCCCGGCATTCGCCACGGCGGCTCGATGCCAGGCGCGTCGACGGCTGTGGTTAGCGATGGCGATCGGTGGTAGTCCATCGCCGGCACGCCGGCGCGCTCTCAGCCACGTGAGCTGCACCGGCGCCGGCTTGTGGAAGACGACCGGCACGCGGTTGCCCGCCGTGTGACCGGTGAGGTCGACGAGGATGTCGATGCCGTCGTGGATGATGAACAGGTTCAACCCCGCTCACCGGCAGGAAGTGCTCGGCGCGCCGCTCGATGAACTCGGTTGAGCGTCGCCGCGCGGCTGGATCAGAAGACCTCGAGCGCCGCGACCGTGCGCGTCGAGCAAAGGCTCGAAGAACGTGGCCACCGCGTGCCGGCGGAAGTCCGCGAGACGTAGCCCACGCGCGCGCGAAGCCGCGACCACGGGTTCGGCGCGCTGGCCGCCGGCAGCAATCGCGCGAAGTGCGCGCCGAACGCCGCGGTGCTCCGCGGCGATTTCCGAGACGTGGCGCGCGGTTGAGCGTGGTAGACCAGGTTGCTCGACCTCCGCGGTGCGCCGGCGCGATGAGCGCGGAACTGCGCGCGCCGTCGGCGTCGCCGAGGTCGCGCAGATGTTGCCGAGGTTCGACGCGCATGCGTGGGAACAGCGAGCGCGGCGCGGTACGCGATCCTGGCCGGCGCATCTCGCGGTACAGGTTGCCAGTTGTTGTGCGCCGTGCCGCGCGCGGCGCGAGCTCGAGCGCACGCCGGTAGCACGCGACCCCGCGCTGGTAGCCCCCGCCGTCGGACAGCGCGCTGCAGGTTCGTCTGCGCGTCGGAACGCGGGGTCGAGCTTGACCGCGGTGCCGAGCCGCGCGACTCCCCGACGAGCCGGCCGCCTCGCCGGGCGCGATCGCAGCAGGTTGACGTCGTCGCGGCGTGGACGACCTCGCCGCGCGCGCAGGCCGGCGACCGAGCACGTTCCAGCGCGATCCGTAGCGGCACCGCGTCGTGGTGGCGCTCATTGGCCGCGCAGCACCTGCTCGCCAGCGCCCTTCAACTCGACCGCGGGCCGCGACCATGCGATCGCGCTCAGCGGCGGAGCGCGGCGCATCGGCACGGGGGGCGGGGCGGTCATCGTCGTCACCGGCGCGTCGCTCGAACGACGAGGGTGATCGGGCGGTCCGGATAGGCGGCGAGCGCCACCGAAGCTGCGGCGAACGCCGCGAGCGCGACGAGCACACGTTGTACGTGCTTCATGGGATCCTCCTTGAGCGAGATGATCGGTGCCGCGCCGGCCGGCGCCTCTTCTCGTGGAGGACGACCACCGGACGCGCTGCGCGGACGTTAGCAGCGCGGTCGGGACCGGTCAAGTGGTCCGACCAGTTTCGCGCGCGGCGCGGCGGCGGGGCCGGCGCCCGCTCAGGCAGGACCGCCGCCGGTGCGCTGCCGGACGAAATCGGCAAGCGCCCGCGCGAGCGCCTCGAGGTCGCGCCGCAGCCGGTCGTAGCCGGCGTGCGGCGCGAGCGTCGCCTCGTCCATGTACAGCGTGCGCTTCACCTCGACCTGCAGGCTGTGGCGGCGGTCGGCCGGCCGGCCGTGCCGGCGCACGATCTCCACGCCCTTGTACGGATCGTTGATCGCCACCGAATAGCCGAGGCCCCGCACCGTTGCGGCCACGCATTGCGTGAAGGCGGGCTCGCACGTCGTGCCGTCGCGGTCGCCGAGCACGAAGTCCGCGCGCTCGCGCCCCGGATCGTCGGCCTGCGCGTCCCCGACCGCGGGCATCGAGTGGCAGTTCACGTGCCACACGCCGCCGAACGCCTGCTGCCGCTCGTCGAGCGCCGCGTCGAGCGCGCGGTGGTACGGCCGCCAGCAGCGGTCGATGCGCGCGCGCACCTCGGCGCTGCGCAGCTTGCGCGCGTACATCGGCGCGCCGCCGCGGGCCACGCGCCAGACGAGGCCGATGCCCTGCTGCGTCTTGCGCGACGGCACGACCGGCTCCGGCCACGGGTCTGCGAGCAGGTCGGCGTCGATGTCGGCCAGGCTGCGGTTGGCGTCGATGTACGCACGCGGGAACCGCGCCTCGATCAGCGTGGCGCCGAGACCGGTCGCCGCGTGCCACAGCCGTGCGACGTGCGTGTCCTCGGCCTGCCGCACGACCGCGCGCGGCGGCGCGTGGTCGAAGTCGTCCGGGTACCACTCGCCCGAGTGCGGCGAGTCGAGCACGAGCGCGACCGGGGCGCCCGGCGGGTCGTGGCGGAGAAACGCCCGGTCCATCGCCAGCCCCGGTCAGCGGCCGTCGTTGAGGAAGCACGCCGAGCGGTGCCCCGGCGCGATTTCCTCGAGTTCGGGGGCGGCGCGCCGGCAGCGGTCCTGCGCCTGCGGGCAGCGCGGATGGAAGTGGCACCCGGGCGGCGGATCGAGCGGCGACGGGATCTCGCCCTTGATCGGCACGAACGTGCGCTTGCCCGGAACCACGCGTCCGGCCTCGGCCAGCAGCGCCTGCGTGTACGGGTGGTTCGGGCGCGCGAAGAGCTCCGCCGCCGGCGCGCTCTCGACGACGCGGCCGAGGTACATGACGACCACGCGGTCGGAGATGAAGCGCACGACGGAGAGGTCGTGGCTGATGAACAGGTAGGTGAGGTTGAGCGCGGCGCGCAGCTCGATGAACAGGTTGAGCACCTGCGCCTGGATCGACACGTCGAGCGCCGCGACCGACTCGTCGCAGACGAGGAACTCGGGCTTGACGGCGAGCGCGCGCGCGATGCCGATCCGCGCGCGCTGGCCGCCGGAGAACTGGTGCGGAAAGCGCCGCATCAGCGTCGGATCGAGACCCACGCGGTTGAGCATGAGGCCGGCGTACTCGACCCGCTGCGCCGGCGCGATGAGCCCGTGCGCGACCGGCGCCTCGCCGACGATGTCGACGACGCGCATGCGGGGGTTGAGCGACGCGTACGGATCCTGGAAGATCATCTGCATCTTCAGCTGCTGCCGCCGTGCCGCCGCGGCCGGCAGCCGCGACAGCGCGACCCCGCGCCAGTAGCGCTCGCCGGCGGACAGCGGCAGCAGGCCCACGGCGAGGCGGCCCAGCGTCGACTTCCCGCAGCCGGACTCCCCGACGAGCCCGACGACCTCGCCGGGCGCGATCGCGAGGTCGACGCCGTCGACGGCGTGGACGACCTCCTCGCGCAGGCCGGCGCCGAGCACGTTGCCGATCCGCGCCGCGACGTCGAGCGTCCTGACGAAGCGCTTCGCCACGCCCTTCAACTCGACCAGGGCCGCGACGTCGGGCTGCACCGCCTGCAGGTGGTCGTCCATCGCGTCAGTAGAGGGTGATCAGCGGGTGGAAGCAGCGGACGCTCTGCCCGGGCCCGCCGGCCGCGCGCATCGCGGGCGACGCGTCGCACGCCGCCGTCGCGTACGAGCAGCGCTCGCGAAACGGGCAGCCCTCCGGCAGCTCGAGCAGCGACGGCGTCATGCCCGGGATCTGGCGCAGCTTCTGGCCGCGCTCGTTGTTCGCGGGCACCGAGTCGAGCAGCCCCTGCGTGTACGGGTGCGCGGGCCGGCCGAGGACGTCCTCGCAGCCGCCTTCCTCGACGATGCGGCCCGCGTACATCACGCACACGCGGTCCGCGAGCCCGGCGATCACCGACAGGTCGTGCGTGATCCAGATGACCGCCGCGCCGGTCTCGCGCGTCAGCTTCTGCATTTCGTACAGGATCTGGCCCTGGATCGTGACGTCGAGCGCGGTCGTCGGCTCGTCGGCGATGATGAGGTCGGGGCTGTTGAGCAGCGCGATCGCGATCGCCACGCGCTGCCGCATGCCGCCGGAGAACTGGTGCGGGTAGCCGTCGAGCCGCTCGTCCGGCGACGGGATGCCGACCTTGACCAGCGCCTCGCGCGCCCGCGCGCGCGCCGACGCGCGGCTGACGCGGTCGTGGGCGAGGATCGCCTCGATCATCTGCACGTCGATCCGCAGGACCGGGTTCAGCGTCATCATCGGGTCCTGGAAGATCATCGCCATGCGGTTGCCGCGCATGTTCCGCAGCCCCTCGGCCGACAGCGCGCGCAGGTCGACGCCGTCGAGGACGAGGCGGCCGGCGACGATGCGCCCAGGCGGGTCGACGAGGCCCATCAGCGAGTAGCCGGTCATCGACTTGCCGGAACCGGACTCGCCGACGAGGCCCAGCACCTCGCCGCGGCCGACCTTGAACGACACGTCGTCGACGGCCTTGACCACGCCGGCCTTCGTGTGGAAGTGCGTGCGGAGGCCGTCGACGGTGAGGACGGGCGCGGCCATCGGCTACCGCGACAGCCGCGGATTGAGGACGTCGCGCAGCTGGTCGGCGACGAGGTTGATGCTGACGATCGTCGCCAGCAGCGCCACGCCCGGGAAGAAGCTGATCCAGTACTTGCCGGACAGCAGGTACTGGTAGCCGTTGGCGATCAGCAGGCCGAGCGACGGCTCGGTGATCGGCAGGCCGAGGCCGAGGAACGACAGCGTGGCCTCGAGCGCGATGGCGGCCGCGACCTGCACGGTCGCGAC
>JBGAMF010000024.1:0-44234 GCA_044223185.1 Casimicrobiaceae bacterium
GCGCGCCGGGCCCGCCTTGAGCGTGAACGCGTCGATTGCCTCTTCCGGGAGCATCGTGAGCTTGCGTCCCGGCATGTAGACGGTCGACAGGCGCTCGCGCGCGATGCGGTCGAGCGCGCCGTCGCGCGCAATGGCGAGCGCCGGGCACGCGATGTGGATGCCGATGCCGTAGTTGCCGTTGGCTAGCTCGCGCCCGGAGAAGGCGTCGTCGATCTCGGTGGTGCTCGCGTCGTCGATGGAGAACGCACGCGCGTGGTCCACCGGCAGGTCCGGTATCGCGGGCAGCGCGCCCCAGGGCGCAAAGCCGAGTCCCTGCGGAAACGCCTCCGCGACGAACGCGCCGAAGTGATACTCGTGCGTCGATGGAATCGCGCCGCTTGCGGCGAGGAGCTCCACCGGATTGGTCTTGCGCGCCTCGCACGCCGCGTGCAGCGCCTTCCACTCGAGCGCGTTCTTGTCGGGCTTGTAGAGAAGCATCGGCAGCTTCGCGCGCAGCGCGTCGGGCAGCCGGCGCGCGGCGAGTTCCGCGGTCCACGCGGCGATCTGTTCCCCTTCGCGCGCCTTGCGTTCGACCGAGGCCAGCGCCGCGCGCAACGCGTCCGGCGGCGCCTTGCGATAGCGGCCCTTCCCCTTCTTGTAGAAGTGCATCGGCGACGCGTGCAGCGTGAGCGCGACCGCCGCCGCCTGCGCCGGCGTCGGCGCCGCGCCGTAGTACTCGCGCGCGAGGTCCGCGAAGCCGAACTCGTCTTCGCCGCTCACCTCCCACAGGAACGTCGGGTCGAGCTCCGCCGCGAGGCGCTGCCCGTCGGCGAGCGCCTCGCCGGGCCCGGGCGACGCGAAGCGCAGCAGCACGTGGCCCGCCTTGACCTTGAGCCGCTTGCCGGAGACGGCCTCGACCTGCAGCGTCGCGTCGTTGTCGGCGAGCACGGCGCCGGCCTTCAGCTGGCCGTCGTCCTCGAACAGCACGTTCATCGGATGGGGGCTCGGGGTCGGAAGCCCGCGGGAGCGCGCGGCGCCCCGGGGAGGGAGGCGCGATTATAGTCGGCCCGATTGCGCGGACCGCCGCGATGCTGCATATTCGAGGGCTTCCCTACCCGCAGGAACCTGCTCCATGGAATACGTTCGCCTGGGCGCCAGCGGCCTCCTCGTCTCGCCGCTGTGCGTGGGCACGATGATGTTCGGCGACCGCACCGACGCCGCCGAGTCGACGCGCATCGTCCACGCCGCGCGCGACGCCGGCGTCAACTTCATCGACACCGCGGACGCGTACGCGAAGACCGACTCCGAGCGCATCGTCGGCGCGGCCATCAAGGGCGAGCGCCGGCAATGGATCCTCGCCACCAAGGTCGGCAACGTGCTGACCGCGAAGCCCGTCGACGGCGGCCTGTCGCGCCGCTGGGTGCTGGCCGCGTGCGACGACAGCCTCGCGCGGCTCGCCACCGACTACATCGACGTCTACTACCTGCACCGCGACGACTACGAGACGCCGCTCGCCGAGACGATCGGCGCGATCGGCGAGCTCATCCGCGCCGGCAAGGTCCGCTACTTCGGCGTGTCGAACTACCGCGGCTGGCGCATCGCCGAGATCGTGGCCGAGTGCGCGGCGCAGGGCGTGCCGCCGCCCGTCGTCTGCCAGCCGTACTACAACCTGCTGAACCGCCAGCCCGAGGTCGAGATCCTCCCCGCGTGCGACTACTACGGCCTCGGCGTGGCGCCCTACTCGCCGATCGCGCGCGGCGTGCTGACCGGCAAGTACGTGCCCGGCGCGCCCGTGCCCGAGGACTCGCGCCACTCGCGCGGCGACGCGCGCTTCCGCGAGACCGAGCAACGCGCGGAGTCGTACGCGATCGCGCAGACGCTCGCCGCGCACGCCGCGAAGACCGGCCGCACGCTCACGCAGTTCGCGCTGGCGTGGCTATGGGCGAACCGCATCGTCACGTCGATCATCGCCGGGCCGCGCACGCTCGCGCAGTGGCAGGACTACGTCGCGGCGGTCGGCACCGCGTGGAGCGACGAGGACGAGGCGCTGGTCGACTCGCTGGTGACGCCGGGCCACGCGTCGACGCACGGCTACAACGATCCGCAGTATCCGTTCTTCGGGCGGGAGCTGGCATGAGCCGGCTCCGCGCCCTGGCAGCCGCGGCGGCGATCGCCGCCGCGTCCGGTGCGTGGCCCGCCGCGGCGGCCGAGCTGCCCGACGATCACCCGTTCGTCGGCACGTGGAAGTTCGCGATCCCGCAGCTGAACTGCACGGAGACCTACACGTTCCGGCGCGACGGCTCGGGGCTCGTCCGCAGCGCGACCGAGATCTCCGAGTCCACGTTCGAGATCGCGGCGAAGCCCACCGCGCGCGGCTTCTACAAGTGGGACCACACGATCGTCAAGACCAACGGCAAGAAGGACTGCGCGGGCCAGGTCATGGAGACCGGGAACACCGTCTCCCAGTTCGTCTACTTCCACCGCTCGCCCGACGTCTTCTTCATCTGCGGCGACGAGTCGGGCCGCAACTGCATCGGGCCGTTCGTGCGGCAGAAGGGGCAGGGGGTCTGAGCCGGCGTCGCGTTCACCTCGCCAGCGGACTCGCGCACCATTGCTCCTCGCACGGAATTCCGTCGCCATCGCCGTCCATCTTCGTGCCGGGGCAGTTGCGCAGGAAGTACGTGGCCTCCGCGCACGACGTCATCTGCGAGCAGTGAGTACGGCCGTCGCACTGGAAGCTGGGAGTCGCGGGCGCTGCCTGCGGGACCGCCGCACCGCTCGCGGGCTCGCGGTAGGTTGCATCGAGGCGGGCCCCCGACCGGCGGGACACCTCGCCGTAGCCATAGACCCCGAGCCCGACGACGATGGCGACGGAGACGAGTCCCCGTGCCAACCCGCTGGTTCGCCGGGAAGAGTCGCGTCCGCGGCGAGGATCCTGTGATGCGATCGCCCGCGCTGGCCGCTCGATCCGGACGGCGCGCTTCCTCCCTCGCGGGTCGACCTCGACGTCGAACCAGAGCGTCTCGCCGATTCGCGGCCGCCGGCCGTCGCGTGGAAATGCCGAAACGTGGGCGAATACCTCCTGCCCACCCAGTCGCGGCGCGATGAACCCGAAGCCGCGGTCATCGTGCCACTTCGAAAGCGTGCCTTCGTTCCGCACTTCGGCTCTACCAGAGAACGATCGCCAGACAGGGGAAGCCGGACGGCGCGCCGGTGCGCTCGCTTGGTCCGCCGTCCTACCTCTCGTTGGCGACTCCGTGCGGCACGTGCCCCGACGGCACGTGCTCCGCCGCCGACTCGACGTGCCTCGTCTGGTCGTCGAAGAAGAAGTCGGGCTCGAACTGGCGCAGGAACTCGCCCTTCGGCAGCCCGCCCAGGAACATCGCCTCGTCGACCTCGATGTGCCAGTCCATCAGCGTGCGGATCGCGCGCTCGTGCGCCGGCGACGAGCGCGCCGTGACGAGCGCGGTGCGCAGCTTCATCGGCACGTTGCCGTCGTGCGCCACGCGCTGCAGCCGGTGCAGCGCCTCCAGCAGCGGCTTGAACGGCCCGGGCGGCAGCGGCCGCGACGCATGGTCGGCCTCGTGCCGCTGGAACGCGTCGAGCCCGCCCTCGCGGTAGACGCGTTCCGCCTCGTCGGCGAACAGCACGGCGTCACCGTCGAACGCGATGCGGACCTCCTCCGGGTGCGGGTCGTCCCTGGCCGACTGCGTGTAGACGAGCGCCGCCGGAAAGCCGGCGGCGAGCGCCGCACGCACGTCCTCGCCGTTGGCCGAGAGGAAGAGGTTGGCTTTGAGCGGCTCGAGGTAGCCGAACGGCGGGCGCCCGCGCGTGAACACGCCGCGCTCGATCGAGAGGCCGGCGCCCTTCACCGAGCGGAACACGCGCAGGCCCGACACCGGGTCGTTGCGCGACAGGATCACGACGTCGACGCGCTTCACGCCGTCGGCGTTGAACTCCTCCAGCTTGCGCACGAGGCGGTAGGCGACACCCGGCTTGGCCGGCTGCTCGACGCGCGACAGCTGCAGGTGCATGTACGCGCGGTCGTCGGCGGTCTCGAAGACCTGGTTCTCCTCCTCGAAATCGAACAGCGCGCGCGAACTGATCGCGACGACGAGCTGCTCGACCGAAGGCGGCTGCGGCATGCGAAAAGTATACGCCCGGCGCATGCGCGGCCGGGCGGCACGCGCCGCGGCGAAGCCGGCGGTGGCGACCTCTATTGCAGCGCGACCGCCCACGCCACCGCGTGGGCCGCGGTCAGCGGCGGCAGGGTGTCCTCGCGGCACGCCGCCGGATTGAAGTCCGGCGCGCACTGGTACACCTCGTATCCTTGCGTGCGCGCAACGCTGTACACGAACCGCCGGTACATGCCGCGCACCCTACCCACCGGCCAGTTGCTCGCGTACGTTGTCCCGGACCCTGCGGGCAGGTAGAACTCGAAGGCAGGGAGGGTCGCGGTGAGCGGATGCCCGCCCGAGAGGTTCGTCGCCTTGAAGTCGATCCGCACCGGCGTCCCCACCCGATCGCCCAGGAACGCGATCTGCGCGAAGCCCGGCGCCGGGATCGTCGCGCCGCCGGCCAGCGGCACCGCGGCGTCGCCGAACGTCACCGTCGCCGCCGTGAACGGTTCCGGTGCGCCGGACGGCGCGTACGTCTGCGTCGAGGTGCTGAACCGGTAGTCGGTCGCGTTCTCCAGCGCGAGGAAGGTCGGCTCGGCGACGTTGCGCGTGGTCACCGCCACCGCGTCAGCCTCGCCGCCGAGCCGGCCGCGGAACGCCACCTGCATCTTCACGTCCGTGGCGTTGATCGGGATCTTCTGCATTCCGAAATCGAACGTCAGCGCCTGCGTGCCCCCGGCCGGCAGCGCCGCGATGGCTTTGGCCTTCGACACGACGATCTCCTCCTCCGGATGCCGGCAGCCGCCGCTCGCGAAGTTCGGCCCGCCCGGCTCGCCCGACAGGTCGCTGCGGTAGCACGTGTTGCGGTGGAACCTGACCACCGCGACCGCCACGCCCGGGCCCAGGTCTTCGCCGGGCGTCGCGTTGGTCAGCCGGAGCTTGACGCGCTCGAAGCCGCAGGTGTCCTTGCACAGACCCGCGCCCGCGTCCGCCGCGGCGAACACGCCCTCGTCGGGCAGGCCGATCTCTAGCGCGCCGTGGAAGAAGTAGTCGATGAGCCCGGCGGAGTAGGCCACCGCGCGCGGCAGCAGCATCTCGGCCTGCGCCGCGTAGTTGTAGTGGTTGAGCGTCGTGTGGCGTTTCACGGTCGGGTTCAGGAACTGGTCGAAGGCGCCTTCGGCAGCGAGCGGGACCGATGCCCGGCTGTGCGACGGGTTGAGCGAGTCCCGCACCTGCCCTTCCAGGAGCACGAGCCGGCCGGCGCCGACCGGAAGATTGGCGGCGTCCACGACCTGCGCGGCGTCGATCGGGGATTCCGCGAGTCCGGCGCGCGTCGCCGGCGGCGACCCATAGACTGCGGCCGCCGCCGTGTCGACCACGGTGCCTGCCGAGTAGAAGCCCTGGTTGGCGTAGTTCGCAAGTCCCGTCCCCAGTGTGCTCGCGCCGCCGATGCCCGTCGTGAAATATTCGTCGTAGCTCGACTTCCGGACGACCGGGTAGCCGGAAAAGACGGCGTCCCTGAGGCGGACGGGCTCCGGCGCGACGGACACGATCCCTCCGACCATGTAGCGGTTCCGCAAGCGGAACAGGTTCGCCCGCGTGACCATCGCCTCGACGAACGCCTCGTAGTAGCTCTTGTGGCCGGTCACACAAGCACTCGGCAGGCACCACAGGCCGCCGTGGAAGTCGTTACGCGTGTGCTGCGGCTGTGCCATGTCCTGCAGCATGTGCACCGCGTCTCCCAGCGCGCGAAACGTGGTCGCCCAGTACGCAAGCCGCAGCGCCTCGCGCGACGAGATCCACGCGGTCGGCTGGGACTCGAGGTCCGGCAGCGTGCCGTCGGTCGCGGCGGCGCCCGGCGCGTACTTGAGCGTCAGCGCGCGCCACATGGCCTCGCGCGCCATCGCGATGCTGAAACTGTTCTCGTGGCCATCACTCGTTTCCGGACCGCGGATCGCCCAGTCGTGGGCCTTGACGCCAAGGTCCACGCCGAGCGCCTTCAGCGGCCAGTCCCGGTAGGGGTCGTAGAAGTGATGCCGCACACGGTCGAACGTTCCGTGCGGATCGTCCTGCGGCGGGTTCTCGGTCTCGGCCGCGTCGTACTTCACGTCGTCTTCGCGGATCGCGCCGAGCATCAGCCACGCGCAGAGTCCCGGCAGTCGCGACTTGAAGGCGCTCGACTCGTTGGCGCCGTCGAACTTGCTGGACACAAACGCCTCGAATCCGCCGGGAACGGCTTGGCGCTCGTGAACTGATCCGTGCGCAAGATCCAGGTAGATGCTGCCGAGGCTGGTGCGGCTGCCATCGAGTCCCAATCTCAGTATCAGCTCGGTGGGCAGCGCCTCCGCGTTGTCCGCAGCACCCAGTCGGGACGTCACGCAAGCCTCGCGCGTGAGCGCGGCATGGGTGGACAACTCGTACGCCAGGGAGACCTCCGGCGACCACGCTGCCATCGCCCCGCCCAGCATCGCCAGCGCGAAAGCCAGCGTGTGGCGCCGCGCGACGTCAACACGCTCGCGGCAGCTACTTGCGTCCCGGGCTGTACTCGAGCGCCCGCTGCGTGATTGCGATCGCATCTTCGCGGTCTCCCAGCTCCACCTGCTCCCGCAGGATTGCTTCGAGAAACGGCTTCATCCCGTCCGAGACAAGCGGCGGCCCCTGGCAGTGCTTCTGAAATCCATGCAGCTCCTTCAACCTCTCCGCGCCGACCGACCGCGAGCGCCGCACGAACACGTCCCGCTTCTCGCCCGACGCCTCGAGAGCCGCCGACTGCGTGCGGTAGATCTCGGGCTCCTCGCTGGCGATCTCCGGCGTGGCATTGCCGTCACTCCACTTCAGGACCACGACGCGCCATTCGCGCGGCCACTCGGTCTTCAGGATCGCGTGGCGGTGAGGCCCACCGCGGTCGTACCCGTGCTTGTACGCCTCCATCAACGGCGTCCCTTCGCGCGGATCGATCGGCAGCGCGAACCGACCCTGCGCGTCGGTCACCGCGCTCTCGGCACGGTTGCAGCTCATCCCGCCCCAGTTGAGCCCGCCCATGTACCGCCCCGCCACGATGGCCCCCGCCACCGGCTCGCCGGTGTCCTGGTCGATCACCTGGCCGCGGTGCACAGACTCGCCCGCGAGGTCGCAGCCCGCCAGCGCCGCGAAGCTCGCCGCAAGCCACGGCAACGTCCACCCGCGCAACCGACCGCCCATCGCCCGCTCCGGATCCCGATCCCCGAGCCCACGATACGCCGCGCAGTCCCCCGCGCAACTGTCAGAACTGACAGGCTCGGGCGCGGCGATCGGGCAGGCCAGTCGATGTTCGACCGCGGCTGCCGCAGCCGCAATGGACCGTTCGGCCTAGACCGCCCGCCCGGCGCGCCCGAGGCCGGCCGAGCGCCTCCGCCACCCTGCTAGACTGTCGCGCCACGCCGCCGCCCCCGGGCGACGGCGATCACAGGTCCGAGCGATGCACTCGGCCCGACCGGGTCAACCTGAGGAGGAACCATGAAGCGACTGATCTTCGCCGCGCTCGCGCTGCTGGCAGCCCCCGTGCTCGCCCACGCGCAGGCGTGGCCGACCAAGCCCGTCAAGCTGATCGTGCCGTTCCCGGCCGGCGGCGGCACCGACGCGTTCGCGCGGCCGCTCGCCGCCGCGCTGTCGCAGCAGACGGGCCAGCAGTTCTTCATCGACAACCGCGGTGGCGCCGGCGGGACCATCGGCGCGGACGCCGCCGCCAAGTCGCCGCCGGACGGCTACACGTTCCTGGTCGGCGCCGTCCACCACACGATCGCGGAGAGCGTCTACGCGAAGCTGCCGTACTCGCTGTCGAAGGACCTGATGCCCGTGACGCTGGTGTCGATCGTGCCCAACGTCGTCGTGCTGCACCCGAAGGTGCCGATCAACTCCGTCAAGGAACTGATCGACTATGCGAAGGCGAACCCGAACAAGTTGAACTACGCGTCGGCCGGCAACGGCACGTCGCACCACCTCGCGCCCGAGATGTTCAAGGTGATGACGGCGGTGCAGATCAACCACGTCCCGTACAAGGGCGCCGGCCCCGCGATGCAGGACCTGGTCGCCGGGCAGGTCGACCTCATGTTCGACGGCATGGGCAGCAGCGCCCCGCAGATCCGCGCCGGCAAGCTGAAGCCGCTCGCGGTGACGACGCCCGCGCGCTCGCCGGCGTTCCCCGACGTGCCGACGATGCGCGAGGCGGGGGTGCCGGGTTACGAGGTCACGACGTGGTACGGCCTGTGGGCGCCCGCCGGCACGCCGGCCGACGTCGTGCAGAAGCTGCAGCAGGAGGTCGCGAAGGCGATGCAGCGGCCGGAGATCCGCGAAGTGTGGACCGCGCAGGGCGCGGCGGCCGGCGGCAACACGTCGGCGGAGTTCGACGCGTTCGTGAAGGCCGAGACCGCGAAGTGGGCGAAGGTGGTCAAGGACACCGGCGTGCGCATCGACTGAGAGGCGCCGGCGCCGGTTGCGGCCGCGGACGTCGCGCCGTGGCCGTGCCGCGCGCGTCCTAGGCCGCCGCGGCCTCGGATTCGCGCGCCGGTGTCGCCACGGCGCCGCCGAAGCGCTCGGCGATGCGCCGCGCGCGGTAGGCGAAGATCTCGTCGACCTGCGCCTCGACCTTCCAGCCGGCGGCCACCGACCCCAGCCAGCCCAGCGGCAGGCGGTAGCGGACGACGTCGCGCATCAGCGTGCCGCCCGCCAGCGGCACGAACTCGTGCGTGTGGTGCCAGTGGGCGTACGGCCCCCGCACCTGCGTGTCGACGAAGCGGCGCGCCGGCTCCCAACTCTCGATCCGGCTGCGCCATCGAAGCGGCAGGCCGTTCAGCCGCAGCCGGTAGTCGATCAGCGTCCCTTCGCCGATTTCCGGTGTCGACTTGCCGACGACCGCGAAGCGAAGGAAGTCCGGCGTCAGCGCCTCCAGGTTCCTCTCGTCGCAGAAGTAGGGCCAGATCGCCTCCGGCGCCTGCGGGACCCACTGCTCGGACAGCTTCTCGCGCGTGCCGCCGCGCAGCGGCGTCACGAGGTCGGCGAGCGCATCGTCGACGGACTCGAAGCGGAAGCGGAAGCCGGAGGCGTGCGTCCGGCGCGGCTCGATGCGCGCGCTGTCCAGGACCACCGCGCCCATCTCGCCGTAGAGCGCCTTGATCGCAAGCGCGGGCGCCGGGGCGTTCTCAACCACGCCCAGCGCGCGACAGAGCGCCGTGGTGAACTCGCGGTTGGGGACCGGCCGCGGCGCGACGCCCTCGAGCACGCCGGCAGCGCGCGAATCGAGCGCGTGCACGAACAGGCGCACCACGTCGTCGAGGTGGATCCAGCTCATCCACTGCCGGCCGCTGCCCAGCCGGCCGGCGGCGGACGCGCGGAACAGCGGGAGCATCCGCGCCAGCGCGCCGCCGTGCCGCGCGAGGACGACGCCGGTGCGCACGATGGCTACGCGCACGCCCGGACGCCGTTCCGCCAGCGGGCGCACCTGCGCCTCCCATTCGTCGACGAGGTTGGCGAGGAAGCCCTCCCCCTTCGCGCTGTTGGCGTGCAGCGTCGCCTCGCCGCGGTCAGCGTAGTAGCCGATCGCCGAGCCGTGGACGAAGACCCGGACGCGAGCACCGTGCGCGAGCACCGCGGCGACGAGGCGCTGCGTGCCCAGCACGCGCGTGTCGCGGATCAGCGCCTTCTGCACGGCGGTCCAGCGCCGCTCCGCCACCGGCTCGCCCGCGAGGTGGACGACCGCGTCGACGCCGGCGAGCGCCTCGGCGGGGACGCAGCAAAGGTGATTCCACTCGTGGCAGGTCGCTGGGAACGGCAGCCGGCGGCGCGCGGCGTCGGCATCGCGCACGAGGCAGACCAGCGTGTCGCCGCGCGCGGCGAGCGCCTTGCCGAGCTCCCGCCCGATGAGGCCGGTCGCGCCGGTCATCAGCACGCGCATGCGGGCTCCCTGCGACCGGCGGCCGGCGCGGCCCCCGGCGCCGCCGCCCCGTCGCCACGCACGAACTCGGCGATGTAGTTGACCGCGGTGTCGCGCGTCCACGACGCGCGATGCAGCACGGGCAGGTAGCGCATGCCGCGCAGGTCGGCGAGCGCAAGACCGGCGCCGGCCGCCGCCGTCGCGAGCTCGCGCGGGCGGACGAAGCGGCGCCAGTCGTGGGTCCCGAGCGGCAGCACGCGGAACACGTACTCGGCGCCGACGATCGCGAACACGAAGCTGCGCCACGTGCGGTCGATCGTGGAGACGTAAAGCAGCCCTCCGGGCGCCACGTGCCGGGCCGCGCGACCGACGAGGCCGGCAGGGTCGTCGACGTGCTCGACGACCTCGAGGAGCAGCACGACGTCGAAGCGTTCGTCGTCGCGCAGCGCGGCCTCCGGCTCGCCGACCCGGTAGTCGATCGCCAGCCGCTCGTGCGCGGCGTGGACCTGCGCCGCCGCGACGTTGCCCGCCGACGCGTCCACGCCCGTGACGCGCGCGCCCCGGCGGGCGAGCGGCTCGCACAGGAGGCCCGCGCCGCAGCCGACGTCGAGCACCCGCAGTCCGGCGAGCGCCGCGGGCCCCGATGCGCCGAAGCGCGCGGCGATCCGCGCCGCGATGTACGCCTCGCGCAACGCGTTGACGACGTGCAGCGGCCGCATCGGCCCGGCGGCGTCCCACCACGTCGCGCTCAGGCGATCGAAGCGCTCGACGTCCGCGGCGATCGCGGTCATGGCGTCGGCTCGTGCGATGGCGCGGGCGCGGCAGGCGCACCGGCGCCGGAGCGCCACCGCCGACGTGCGCGCAGGAACAACCCGTAACCGCATTCGAGCAGCGCGAGCGCCGGCCGCGACGACGCGACCGGGGCCAGCCACGCGAGCGCCGGCAGCCGCCGCCAGAGCGCGACGAACGCGAGCGGCCCCGAAACAAGCGTGCCGTCGGCGCCTCGCACGTGGAACCGGGCCAGGGCGCGCGTGCGGTCGAGGTCCGCGCCGAGCGCGGGCTCGTCGCAGGTCGCGGCGTCGACCCACGCGATGGCGTCGGCGCCCCGCAGCCGCCGGTAGTGCGCGATCTCCCGGCGGCACACCGGGCAGGCGCTGTCGAAGTAGACGGTGCAGGAGGGAATCGAGGTCACAAAGCGGTTCCTCTGGACTTTGCGGGCGGCCGGACAGGCGGTCGAACCAGACGGCTGAAGCGTCCCTACAGTAATTGTCCAGGACAAATATACCTTAGACACCGTAAGACCGGCACAGAAGCCCTGCTTTGTCCAACCTGGAGCTCCTCGATCCCGCAGTGCTGCCACGGCCCGCCGGTCGCGCCCGTGCCGTTCGCAAGGGCTGATCCACGGGTCGATGTAAAGGGTGCTTGACACGGCCGCAGTTCGACGCCATGATGTAAAGCATCCTTTACACGACGAAGGAGCCGACCATGAAGCAGAAGGAACGCAATCTCCGGTACTACCGGGAACTGACGGGCGCGCTCGTGCTGTACGCGATCGTGCTCGTCGCCGCCCTGTCGATCGGGAAGCGGATGCCGCCGGGCGCGGCGCAGACCCTGCTGTACGTGAGCCCGATGCTGCCGTTCCTGCTCGCCGTGTGGGCGGTCGTCCGGCAGATCCGGCGCTCCGACGAGTTCGTCCGCAAGACGACGCTGGAGCACGTGGCGGTCGCGGCGGCCGTCACCGCCGGCTGGACGTTCACCTACGGTTTCCTCGAGAACGCCGGCTATCCGCGGCTCTCGATGTTCACCGTGTGGCCGGTGATGGGCGCCGTCTGGGGCGTGCTCGCGATCGCCGCGAGCCTGCGCCAGCGATGAACAACCGGATCCGCGAACTGCGCGCCGCGCGCGGCTGGAGCCAGGCGGCGCTCGCCGACCTGCTCGACGTGTCCCGGCAGACGGTCAACGCGATCGAGACCGGCCGCTACGACCCGAGCCTGCCGCTGGCGTTCGCGATCGCCCGGGTGTTCGGCACGAGCATCGAGGCGATCTTCCTCGTCGACGAGTAATCCACCCCAGGAGCTTCCCATGCACGTGTTTCGATTCGCCGCGACGCTCGTCGCCGCGGCCTGGATGAGCATTGCCCACGCGCAGGCGCCGGCGACCGATGCCAGCCCGCTCGACGCCGGCGTGTTGCGCGTCGAGCGCCATGGCGAGCGCGGCCCCCCGGTGATCCTGATTCCCGGCCTCGCGAGCGGTGCGTGGGTGTGGCGCGACAGCATCGCCGCGCTGCGCGCCGGCCACCGCGTGTATGCGGTCACGCTGCCCGGATTCGACGGTCGCGCCGCCGCGCCGGGCGACCCGCTCGCGCTGGCCGCGGACGCGCTGCACGCGTTCATCGTGGCGCAGCGGCTGGAGCGGCCGGTGCTGGTCGGCCACAGCCTGGGCGGGACGCTGGCGCTGATGTTGGCCGCCGCCAACCCGGATCTCGTGGGCGGCGTCGTCACCGTCGACGGCCTGCCGGTGTTCCCCGGCACCGAGAACATCGACGCGGGAGGCCGCGACGCGCTGGCCGAGCGGTTCCGCGAACGGCTCGCGGGCCTGTCCCCGGCGCAGTTCGAGGCGCAGCAGCTGCAGTACATGCGCGGCATCGGCGTGATCGACGAGGCGAAGGCGGCGGAGGTCGCGCGGCTCACGTCGCGCAGCGACCCGCGGGCGGTCGCCGATTACGCGGCCGCCGTCGTGGCGCGGGACCTGCGGCCGCAGCTTCCCGGCATTCGCGTCCCCGTGCTCGCCGTGGTGCCCTGCTACGCACCCGACCTCGCCGCCATGGGGCTCTCGCAGGAAGCCAAGGTCGCGTACTACCGGACGCTGCTGTCGGGCGTGGCACGGCTCGATGTCGTGGCGATCGCGCCGGCGCGCCACTTCGCCATGCTCGACCAGCCGCAGGCGTTCACGGACGCACTGGCGAAGTTCCTAGCCGCGCACGCCGCGCGCTGAGGCGACGCGCGCGGCACGCCGGTCAGTCGGGCATTCGCTCCACCGCACGCCGGGCGTCGTCCGTCACCGGCAGCGCCGCGAGTTCGCCCAGCGACACGGGCTTCACGGGAAACCGCGCACGCAGCGCGCCGACGTCCGCCGGCTTGCGCCGCTGCGCGTGCGCGATCAGCTCGGTGACCGTCAGGCCGCAGAAGCGGCCCTGGCACGGCCCCATCCCGCAGCGCGTGTACGCCTTCATCTGGTTCGGGCCGGCGCAGCCGTCGCGCGCGACCTGCAGGACGCCCGCCGCGGTCACCTCCTCGCAGCGGCAGACGATCGTGTCGCCGTGCGGGATGCGGAACGCGTCCGCCGGCCGGTAGAGAGCGTCGAGGAACGCGCGGCCGCGCAGCGCCTGCGCCAGCTCGCGCCGGTGCGGCACGGCCGCCGCGTCGCGCGCCCCGCCGGCGCGGCGGCCGTGCGCGTGGGCTACGGCTAGCGCGGCGAGGCGGCCGCGCGGTTCCGCGGCTTCGGCGCCCGCGATGCCGGCGCCGTCGCCGGCGACGTAGAGACCCGGCACGCTGGTCCCCCCCCACGCGTCGACGACTGGCGCGAAGCACGCCTGCGCGTCGTGCCACGCGAGCGCGCAGCCGGCGGCGCTCGCGAGCTGCACGTCCGGCACCACGCCCTGGTGCAGCAGCACGAGGTCCGCCGGCAGCGTCTCCTCGTGGCTGCCGTGACGGAAGCGGACCGCCTCCGCGGCGTTCGTGCCCTCGATGGCCAGTTCGCTCACGTACTCGACGACGCGCACGCGGCGGCGCACGAAGCGCACGAGGTCGAGGCCCTTGGCGAGGTACGGCGACAGCATGAAGCCGGGGGCGAGCGGCGCCGCCTGCGCGAGCCGCCCGCGCGGCGTCGTGTCGAGATACGCGGCGATCGCAACGCCCGCGCGCAGGTACTGCGCGGCGAGCAGCCACGACAGCGGCCCGCTGCCGGCGAGCACCGTGCGCCCGTTCGGGATCAGCGCCGAGGTCTTGAGCAGAAGCTGCGCGCCACCGGCGGTCATCACGCCGGGCAGCGTCCAGCCGGGGACCGGGAACGGCCGCTCGAGCGCGCCGGTCGCGAGGATCACCGCGCGCGCCTCGACGGTCGTGGCGAAGCGCGCCTCCGGCGGCCCCAGGCCGACCGTCACGCCGAACGTGCCGTCGTCGCGCCGCGCGAGCGCCCACACGGTCGCGTCCGGCACGTAGCGCGCGCCGGACCGCTCGAACGGCGGCACGAGCGTCGCGCCGCGCCAGTAGTCCTCGCCGAGGAACTCGGCCCGCGCGCGCGTGGCCGTCGTGACGCCGCGGTAGATCTGCCCGCCCGGCGCGCGCTGGTCGTCGTAGAGCGACGTCGACAGTCCGCGCTCGGCGCACAGCGTGGCCGCGGCGAGCCCCGCGGGCCCGGCGCCGACGATCGCGACGTCGAGCGTGGTCACCGCGGCTCCTCCGCGCCGGCGCCCGCCGCGCGCAGGCCGCCGCCGGTCTCGACGCGCATGCCCGGTGCGACCGCGAGCACGCACGCCTGCTGGTTCGGGCGGCCGTCGATCGTCACCATGCAGTCGAAGCACACGCCCATCAGGCAGAACGGGCCGCGCGGAACACCGGTCACCGTCGTCGCCCGGAAGGCGAGCCGCCCCGACGCCAGCAGCGCCGCGGCAACCGTGTCGCCGGCGCGTGCCGCGAACGGCGCACCGTCGATCGTGATGGGGACGCCGGCCGCCGCGTCGTCAGGCAGTCGCACGAACATCGAAGCGCTCCGGTGAGAAGGGTGTGAGTTCGCCCGGCCACGCGCCGGACGCGAGCGCCGGCGCCAGCGCCAGCGCGTGCACGGCGGCGAGCGTGACGCCGCTGTGGCAGGCGGCCGCATACGCGCCGGGATGCGCGACCGACTGCGCGTAGAGCGGGAAGCCGTCGGGGGACATCACGCGCAGCGCCGCCCACGCCCGGACCACGCGCGCGTCGCGCAGGAAGGGAAAGATCCGCGCGGCGCGCCCGGCCATCGCCGCCAGCACCGCGGGGTCGAGCGTCTCGTCGAGGCCGCGCTCCTGCTGCGCGTCGCCGATGAGCACGGTGCCGTCGTCGGTCTGCCGCAGCGTCTCGAGCGGCAGCGGCAGGAACGGCCGCAGTCGCTCCAGCACGAGCACCTGCCCCTTGTTCGGCGCGACGGGCACGCCGAGGCCGACCATGGGTGCCAGCTTCGCGGTGCCGAGCCCGGCCGCAAGCACGACGCGGCCGCACTCGACGGTGCCCTGCGCCGTGTGCAGCACGAAGCGGCCCGGTGCGGGGTCGATGCGGGCGACGGCGCGCCGCGGCAGCACGGCGCCGCCCGCGCGCGCGACGCCGGCGTGCAGCGCGCGCAGCAGGCGCAGCGGGTTGCAGTCGCCGTCCAGCGCGCAGTACGTGCCGCCGGCGACGTCGGGGCCGATGCCCGGCAGCCGCGCCGCGACGCCCGCGCGGTCCAGCACGTCGATCGCGGCCGCGTTGCCCGCCTGTGCCGCCCACTGCGTCAGCCGGTGCGCGCGCGCCGAAAGTTCGCCGGGCGACAGGCAGACGTGCAGTCCGCCCGGCTGCCGCAACGCGACGTCGATGCCCGTCTCCTCGCGCAGCAGCGCGGCGAGCCGCGGCCACTCGCGTGCCGAGCGCTGCGTCCACGCCGCGTACGGCGGCAGGCCGAGGCCCTTGCCCTGCACCCAGATGAGGCCGAAGTTGCCGCGCGCCGCGCGGTGCGCGACGTCGCCCTCGTCGAGCAGCGCGAGCCTCGTCCCGAGGCCGCGCAGGCCGAACGCGAGCGCCGCGCCGACCAGTCCGCCGCCGACGACCGCGACGTCGTATGCGGGCGCGCTCACTGTATCTCCCCGACGCCCGCGAAGCGCAGGATCGCCGGCAGCTGCGCCGCGAAGTCGGTGAAGCTGTGGTCGCCGCCGCCACGGACGTACTGCAACGCGCCCGCGTAGTGCGCCACCGCGAGCCTGAAGTCGAGCACCTCGTCGCCGGTTTCCACCAGCAGGAAGTAGCGCCCGGGCCGCGTGATGCGAGGCACTGCCAGCGCGCGCAGCTCGGCGAAGTGGGCGTCGGTCACCTCGAACGCCGCGCCGGTGTAGAGGTTCGTCTGCACGCCGCGCCACGCCTGCAGATCGTCGTACGGGCGCGTCGTCGGGTTGATCAGCACGGCACGCGCACCGCAGCGCTCGGCCAGGTGGGTCGCGTAGTAGCCGCCGAGCGAACTGCCGACGAACGTCAGCGCGGCGCGGTCCGCATGCGCGTCGACCCAGGCGGCCACGCCCGCGACCGCGACAGCCGGGCGGTCGGTCAGCGCGGGAACGTGCAGCTGCGGGCGGGTCGCGGCCGGCAGCGCGGCTACGTACTCCGCCAGGCGCGTGGCCTTGATGCTGGCCGGCGAGCTGCGGAAGCCGTGCAGGTAGACGATCGTGTTCGCCGTCATCCGGCGCCCCTCACCCCGGCCCTCTCCCCGCTGCACGGGGAGAGGGAGGTCTTCGTTGCGGCGGTTCGGCAACACGCGACGCCAAGTCCCTCCCTCTCCCCGCAAAGCGGGGAGAGGGTTGGGGTGAGGGGCATACGCATGAGGATCAGCCCGCCGCGCGCGCGTCGCCCGCCAGCCGCGCGAGCAGCTTTTCGTGGATCCCGCCGAACCCGCCGTTGCTCATCACCAGCACGTGGTCGCCCGGGCGCGCCTCGGCGCCGATCGCCGCGACCAGCGCGGCCAGGTCGTCGTGCACGGACGCGCGCGCGCCGAGCGGCGCGAGCGCGGCGGCAGCGTCCCACCCGAGGTTCGCCGCGTAGCAGAACACGCGGTCGGCCGCTTCGAGGCTGCCGGGCAGCGCGTCCTTCATCGCGCCGAGCTTCATCGTGTTCGATCGCGGCTCCAGCACGGCGAGGATGCGCGCGCCGCCGACCGCACGGCGCAGTGCGGCGAGCGTGACGGCGATCGCCGTCGGGTGGTGCGCGAAGTCGTCGTAGACGGTGATGCCGCGCACGGCGCCGCGCGTCTCCAGCCGGCGCTTCACGCCCGAGAACGTCGCAAGCGCGGCAAGCCCGTGCGCGACGGGCACGCCGGCGTGGCGCGCGGCCGCGAGCGCCGCGAGCGCGTTCAGCTGGTTGTGACGCCCCGCCTGCCCGAACGCGAGCGTGCCCTGCGCCGCGCCGCCCAGCAGGATCGTGCCGTCGACGGCGATGGTCCAGTCCGGGCCGGTGCCCGGGACTTCCGCGAGGCCGAAGCGCTCGACCTCGCTCCAGCAGCCGCGCGCCAGCACGCGCGCGAGCGCCTGCTCGCCGCCGTTGACGACGATGCGCCCGTTGCCGGGGATCATCCGCACGAGGTGGTGGAATTGCGTCTCGATCGCCGCCAGGTCGGGAAAGATGTCGGCGTGGTCGAACTCGAGGTTGTTGAGGATCGCCGTGCGCGGCCGGTAGTGGACGAACTTCGAGCGCTTGTCGAAGAACGCGGTGTCGTACTCGTCGGCCTCGATCACGAAGAACGGGCTTTCGGTCAGGCGCGCGGACACCGGGAAGTCGACCGGCGCGCCGCCGATCAGGAAGCCGGGTGCCAGGCCCGCGTGCTCCAGGATCCACGCGAGCATCGCGGTGGTCGTCGTCTTGCCGTGCGTGCCCGCCACCGCGAGCACCCAGCGGTCGGCCAGCACGTGCTCGTACAGCCACTGCGGGCCCGACACGTAGCGGCGGCCCGCGGCGAGGATCGCCTCCATCAGCGGGTTGCCGCGCGACACGACGTTGCCGACGACGAACACGTCGGCGTCGCGCGCCACCCCCGCGAGCTGCGCGGCGTCCCAGCCCGCCGTCAGCTCGATGCCGAGCGCGGCCAGCTGCGTGGACATCGGCGGGTACACGTTGGCGTCGCAGCCGGTGACGCGATGCCCGGCGGCCTTCGCGATCGCCGCGATCCCGCCCATGAACGTGCCGCAGATGCCGAGTATGTGGAGATGCACGATCTTCAGGCCGCCGCGGGAACGCCCGGGTGCACGCTGTAGCGCCGCCAGCCCCACGCGAACCACGCGTAGGTCGCGACGTCCGCGGCGAGCACGAGCGCGAACGCCGCGCGCAGCGCGGCGGCGCCGTCGAGGCCGAGCGCCGCGCGGACGGCGTCGGCCGTCACGCCGATGCCCCACTGCGTCGCGAAGCTGCCGACGAACATCAGCAGGTTGAGCGTCGTGTTGGTGCGCGCGGCGAGGTCGCGGCCGAAGCCCTCGTTCAACACGGGGAACGCGAGCACGTTGACTGCCGCGCCGAGCCCGAACAGCGACCACCAGACGTAGCTGCCCGGCGCCTGCAGCACGATCAGCGCGAACGCCGCGACGTTGACGGCGAACCCGGTGGCGAACAGGTGCCGCGCGTGGATGCCCCGCTGCGCGAGGCGCGTGCCGAGGACGCCGAGCGCGAGGTAGCCGACCATGATCACGGCGTTCATCACGAGCAGGTGGTGCGCTGCGGACGCGCGCGAGACGCCCTCGACCTCCATCAGCCACGGCACCGCCCACAGGCCCTGGATCGCCATGAAGGCACCCATCGCGAAACCGCCAACCGGCGCGATCCACCAGAAGCGCGGGCTCGTGAACACCGTGCGCACGCCCGCGAGCTGCGCGGCGAACGTCGGCGGCTGCGCCGGCTTCGGTGTATCGGGGACGCGCCACCAGAGCGCCAGCGCGACCGCGAGCGTCGCCACGGCGAGCGCGGCGAACACGACGCGCCAGTGCGTCACGCGCAGCGCCAGTTCCAGCGGCACCGTCGCCGCCAGCGCGCCGATGCCGCCGGCGACCATGATCCACCCGGCGTAGGACGCCTGCCGGTCCGCCGGGTACCAGGCGGCGATCGCCTTCAGCGGCGCCATCAGGCACGCGGCCACACCCGCGCCGATCACCGCGCGCGCGAGCGCGAGCCCGGTCAGCGATTCCGCCAGCGCGAACAGCCCGGCGCCCGCCGCCGCGACCGCGAGCAGCACCGGCTCGACGCGGCGCGGGCCGTAGCGGTCGAGCAGGATGCCGACCGGCAGCTGCATCGCGGCGAACGCGAGAAAGTACGCGCTGGTGAGGAGCCCCAGCGACGACGGGTTGAGCGAGAGGTCGCGGACGAGCTCCGGCGAGATGATCGCGTTGACGGTCCGGTACAGGTACGACAGCAGGTACCCGGCCGCGAACGCGAAGTAGACGTGCGTGAAGCGCACGGCGAGCTAGCCGCGGAAGATGAAGTAGACGGCGCCCATCAGGCACAGGCCCGCCCACAGGTAGTCGAGCTTGACCGGCTGGCCCATGTACAGCACGGCGAAGGGGATGAACACGGCGAGGGTGATCACCTCCTGCATGATCTTGAGCTGCGCCAGCGACAGCACCGTGAATCCGATGCGGTTCGCCGGCACCTGCAGCAGGTACTCGAACAGGGCGATGCCCCACGAGATCAGCGCCGCCGTCCACCACGGACTTCCCTGCAGGTGCTTCAGGTGCCCGTACCAGGCGAACGTCATGAACAGGTTGGACACGGTGAGCAGCACCGCGGCGGTCAGGGCCGGGTGCTGGACGATCGGCGCGAAGGACAGGGGGTTCATGGCGGCGGGGGACGAGGGGCCCGCCGCGATTATCGCCGATCCGCACGCCGGCCCCACCGCGCGCGAAGGCTCCGCTAGAATCGGCGACGCCGTCGCTGGCGCGCCGCGCCGCCGGCCCCTTCCGCCGAGGAGTCCGCCATGCGCACCCGGTTCTTCCGCACGCTGCTCGCCGTCGCCGCCTGTGCGTGCGCGGCGGTCCCGCCCGCATTTGCCGCCGGCGAGGCGAAAGGCACGGTGACGTCGAAGGGCCGCACGGCCAACGTGAAGTACGCGTACCTGGTCAAGGGGCCCGACGCGGTCAGCAAGCAGGTGATCCGCCGCCTGATCCTGTCCGCCACCGACCTGTCGGCGAAGATCGCCGGCTGCAAGACCATGTCGTGCACGGACGGCGACCTGGGCGACGGCCTGTCGATCAACCTCGAGGCCGGCCCGCGGTTCTCGTTCTGGATGGTGCTGAACGACCAGAAGGTCCAGTACTCGGGCACCGAGCCGTACGCGTCGCTCGCCGCGAAGACCGACGACCCGAAGCGGCTCGCCGGCACGCTGCGCTTCGACAAGACCGGCGCCGGCGGCCCGAAGGTCGACGTCGAGTTCGACGCGGCGCTGGTCAAGGAAGTGACGCAGTAGGATCGTTCCCGTGCACGGGACGAACGGCGCGGTCGGGGCCTGACCCGGTGAACGCGTCGCTGAAGGCGTTGGTGCTGGCGCTCCTGGCGGCCGCTGCGCTCGCACCCGCGCCGCCCGCCCACGCACAGGACACGCGCGCGATCCAGATCCGCGAGGCGCAGCGCACCGACGAGCGCACGTTCGCGTACTTCGCGAAGTTCCGCGCGGCGCTGATGCAGCGCTTCGGCGCGGACCCCCTGCTGTCGATGCTCGTGTTCAGCGAGAACGAGGGCGAGGCGCTGGTGCACGCGGGGCCGGACGCGCCGGCGGAGCACGTGATCTTCCAGGACGGCAGGTGGATCGGCACCGACGGCCGGCAGCTGAAGCCGTGGGCGCCGAACGCGGACCCCGCCGTCGCGCGGTTCCGGCTGTCGGCGGTGCGCGAGCCGCTGCTGCGCGAGAAGTTCCGCGCGCACCGGGCGCGGCCCGCGACGGCCGCCGATTACCTGGGCCGGGTGACCGTCGGCTACTACGCCGCGCCGTTCGACCGCGTGCTCGCCGAGGTCATGGTCGGCAGCATGCCGACGTTCGGCCTGTCGGTGCTGGCGTTCGACGTCGCGACCGGGCAGGTGCAGGACGTCGCCGCCGCCGCCGCCGACGTGCGCGCAAAGCGGGCGGCCGCGCAGGCGAAGGAGGACGCCGCGGCGAAGGCGGCGGCGCAGCGCAACCTGCGCGACGAGGTGCCCGGCGTGCTCGCCGAATTTCGCCGCGAGATCGGCCCGGAGAAGCTGATGGCGGTGTGGATCTCGCGGCAGCGGATCACGTTCATCCGTGCCGACCGCGCGGTCTACGACTACGACCGGCGCGGCACGTTCACGCGCCGCAAGGACCCGTACGACCAGATCTGGCTGTGCACCGACGGCTTCGCCGACTCGGACATCGACTGGGGCAGCTTGAACGCGCTGGTGGACAAGGCGGTGCTCGCGCGCAACCTCGACGACGAGGACCGCGCGCCGGCGGAGATTGCCGTCGAGCGCCCGCGCGAGTGCGCGCCGACGGTGATCGAGGTGAAGTTCGTCAACTACAAGACGCCGTGGCCGTACGTGACGTTCGACGCGAAGGGCCGGCTGGGAAAGGTGCGATGACGCGCGTGGTGCCGGTGGCGTTCGCGGTCGCGGCCGCGCTGCTTGCGGCGGGGTGCGGGACGATCCCCGCGGAGGAGTGCGGCAAGGTCGACTGGTACGCGCTGGGCGTCAAGGACGGCCGCGCCGGCTACACGGCCGAGCGCGTTGCCCAGCACCGCGAGGCGTGCGCGGGCGTGAAGGTCGAGCCCGACGAACTCGCCTACCTGCAGGGCCGCAAGGCGGGGCTTGCCGAGTACTGCCAGCCGGACAACGCGTTCCGCGACGGGCTCGCCGGTAACGAGTACCGGGGGGTCTGCGACGCCGCGTATGCGCGCAACCACGCAGCCGCGTACCGGGTCGCGACGCTGCGGCGCAGCCTCGAGCGCAACCGCGGCGACGTGTCGTGGCGGGAGGCCGAGATCCGCAGCGACAAGACGTCGGACACGCGCCGCGCGCAGTTGCGCAGCGAAGTGCGCGACCTCGACCGCCGGCGCGACGCGCTGCGCGACGACCTCACCGCCGCCGAGCGCGAACTCGACCGGCGGCGCGCGGCGCAGCCCGCCGCCGCGCCCCAGCCATCGGCTGCGGCTGCGGCGGCGCCCGCGGCGCCGGCCGCGGTGGCGACGACTCCCGCGCCGCCGCCCGTCGACGTCGGCAAGCCCGGGACCGCCTCGGGCCGGCTCGTCGTCGCCGGCACGACGGTGCCGCTGCGCTACGCGTACACGTTCGTCGCGCCCGATGCGCTGTCCGACCTCACGCGCCGCCCGCTGCTGGTGCTGACCGGGGAGCCGATTCCCCCCGACCAGCTCGCCCGTGCCGGCGACCTCGACCGCGTGCTGGGCGCGCTGCCGCACTACGTGCTGGTGGTCCGCAACGACGCGGCGCCGCCGAACGTCGCGGTCGTGGTCGCGCACCCGAAGCTGGGCGCCGCGCCGGCGGTCGGCAGCGACGTCGGCAAGGGCGCGGTCGCGAAGTTCGACGCGTACGGCGCGCAGCGCATCGCCGGTACGCTCGCGTCGCCGCAGAACGGCGGCGCGGCCTTCGCGTGGAACCGCAACGTGCGGCTGTCGGTGAAGTTCGACGCGCCGCTGGCGCGCCAGTGGTGACAGTGCGGAAATTGGGGTCAGAGCTGTAATACTGGTGACGGCACACGGTACCGATCTGTCGCGACATCACGCGTCACCAGTATTACAGGACCCCAATTTCGGCACGAGCGGCAGCGTCACCGTGACGACGACCCCCGCGCCGCCGGGCTTGTCGGCGGCGCGCGCGGCGCCGCCGTGGAACTGCGCGATCGCGCGCACGATGTAGAGGCCGAGCCCCAGGTGCGGCTCGCCGCCCTCGACCGCCCCGCCACCCTTGCGCACCGACACCATCGACTCGAACAGCCGGCCGGCGGCGCCCTCCGGCAGCGGCGGGCCGTCGTTCGCGACCGACAGCCGGGCCGCGCCGTCGTCGACGGCGAGCACGACGTCGATGGCGCCGCCGGCGGCGAACTCGACGGCATTCGCGAGCAGCTTGTCCATCATCTGCGCGACGAGATCCGGCGCGCCGTCGACGACCACCGGCCCGGCGGGCGCCGCCAGCGCGATGCGCGCGGCCGGGTAGACGAGCCGGAAGCCCTCGACGCATCCGGTCACGACGGGCACGACGTCGAAGCGGACGCGCTCGGCGTCCGAGAGGCTCTGCTCGAGCCGCGCGGCCTCCGTCATCCGCGTCAGGATCCGCGCGAGGCGCGCGAGGCCGTCCTGCGCGCGCGCGATGTAGACGCGCGCGTCGTCCGGCAGCGGCGACGCCTTCAGGTTGTCGAGCGACGAGCGGACCACGGCGACCGGCGTGCGCAGCTCGTGCGACAGGCGGCTCGCGAGCTTCTCCTGGTAGCTCGCGTGCTCGGCCAGGCGCGCGAGGACCGCCGCGAAGCTGCGCGACAGGTCGCCCAGCTCGTCGCCCGCCGTCGAGCTGGCGAGGGCCCCGCGCACGCGCCCCTGGTCGTCGATCGCGCGCTCGGCGTCGTCGCGCAGCCGGCGGATGCGCGCCGACAGCCACGTCGCGTACGCGGTCAGCGCGAGCGAGCCGACCAGCAGCACCGCGAGCACGATGTTGAACAGCCGCTCGAACGCCCGGTTGCGCTCGGCGAGAACCGCGTTGCCGGTCTCCTCGGCGACGACCACGCCGCGCACCTGGTCGCCGACCCAGACCGGGTGCGCGGCGCTGACGATCACCGCGCGGCCGTCGGACGTGCGCCGGCGGTCCGTCGTCAGGATGCCCGCGAGCGCGCCCTCGACGTCGCGGCCGCGCGGCGCACCCTCCTTCGCCGCGTCGTCCGCGAAGTCCTCCGGCGGCTGCTCCAGCACCAGCCGGTACAGGCGGCCGACGCTCGCCCGCACGACGCGGTCCCACAGCGACTCCGGCGGCGCCTGCGGCGCGGGCGGCTTCAGCGTGCCCGCGCGCGCGAGCACCACGCCGCCGCGGTCGATGACCCAGATGCGCGCCGTCGTCCGCGACAGGCCTTCGACGATCTGCGCGATCTCGGGCGAGGCCGACGGCGGCAGCGACGGGCCGCCGCCGATGCGCTCCTCGGCACGCTCGCGCGCGAACGACGCGATCGGATCCGGCGGCGTCGCGAAGAGCCGCGGGCGGTCGTGCAGTGCGGTCGCGACCGCCTGCGCGGTGCCCGCGAGCGTGCGCTCCTGCGCGTCGCGCAGCACGCGCTCCAGCTCGCGCACGTACTCGTAGCCGAGCCACGGCAGCGCGAGGAACACGGTCAGGACCAGCAAGAGCTGCGCGCGGATGGACAGCGCGATGCGGGGCACGCTAGCCCTCCTCCGGAACTACTCCCGCCACCGGTAGCCCATGCCGTAGACGGTGTCGATCCGGTCGAAAGCCGGGTCGAGCGCCTGGAACTTGCGCCGGATGCGCTTGACGTGCGACGTGATCGTGCTGTCGTCGACGACGATGTTCGCGTCGCGCATCAGCGCGTCGCGGTCCTTGACGTGGCCCGGATGGCGCGCGAGCGCGTGCACCATCCAGAACTCGGTGAGCGTCAGGTCCACGCGTTGCCCCTGCCAGTGCGCGGTCAGGCGCTTGACGTCCAGCGCGAGCGGGCCGCGCTCGACGATGTCCTCGGTGGCGGGCGGCGCCGAGAGCAGCTCGCTGCGGCGGAACAGCGCAGCGATGCGCGCGGCGAGGTGCGGCAGGCTCGCGTCCTTGGTCAGGTAGTCGTCGGCCCCCAGCCGCAGCCCGGCGACGATGTCGAAGTCGGAGTCGCGCGCCGACAGGAAGACGATGGGCACGGTCGCCGACAGCGCGCGCAGCTCGCGCACCAGCGCGAAGCCGCCGTCGACGTCGTCGGAGAGGCCGATGTCGACCAGCGCCAGGTCCGGCAGCCGCGTGCGAAACGCGGCGAGCGCGTCGGCGCGGTTCGCGTACGCCGCGACCTCGTAGCCGTGCCGCCGCAGCGCGTCCGCGTAGTTGGCGCGGATGGCGGGCTCGTCCTCGACGATGGCGATGCGGCGCATGGTGGCGGCGGAAATTGGGGTCAGAGCCGTAATACTCGGGCCGAACGGCGTGCGTCAACGTGCACCGCGTTCGCAGCCCGAGTATTACAGCTCTGACCCCAATTTCCAACGCAGGAGTCGGGTGCCCCCGGTTTGCCACATTTCTTCGCTGGTTCGCCGGCTTCGGTCCCGGCCGCCGCCGCATTGCGCGCGCGCAATGCGCTCCATCGGTGGCGCGAAGCCGGTGGGCGCCGCCGATGGCAGCAACGGACCCGCCACCGGCTTGAATCCGAACGGAACACGAGACCCGCCATGGCAGACGTCGAACGGATCACCGGCAACGCAGTGCTGCGCCGCGAGTGGCGAAGACTGGCGCAGTTCGTCGTCGAGAGCTTCGTCGCGGGCCTCGTCGTCAGCATCGTGCTGGCGCTCGCGGTGTTCATCGTCAGCACGCCCGCCCGCGCGGCACCGGCCGCCGACGGCACCGGCGCGCTGTACCTCACCGACGCCGGCGGCGGACGCAGCGCCACCCCGCTCCTCTTCACCGACGTCCGGATGAGCGTGGCCGGGATGGTCGCCCGCGTCAGCGTCGCGCAGCGGTTCGTGAATCCGACGCCCGAGTGGCGCGAGGGCGTGTACGTGTTCCCGCTGCCGGAGAACGCTGCCGTCGACCACCTGCAGATGCGCATCGGCGAGCGGGTCGTCGAGGGCGTGATCCGCGAGCGCGGCGAGGCCCGCCGCGCGTATGAGGCGGCGAAGACCGAGGGCCGCAAGTCGTCGCTCGTCGAGCAGGAGCGCCCCAACCTCTTCACGACGAGTGTGGCCAACGTCGGCCCCGGCGAGGAGGTCGTCGTCGCGATCGAGTACCAGCAGACGCTGCGCTACGACGAAGGCACGTTCCGGCTGCGCTTCCCGCTCGCCGTGACGCCGCGCTACGTCCCCGGCAAGCCGGTCGCGGCGACGGCCGGCGGCACGGGCTGGTCGCCCGCCACGCACGAGGTGCCGGACGCCGACCGCGTGACGCCGCCGCTGGCCGACCGGCGCGACGGGTACGTGAACCCGGTCGCCATTGCCGTCGACCTCGACGCCGGCTTCCCGCTCGCGCGGCTCGCGAGCGCGCACCACGCGATGCGCATCGAGGAACTGCCCGGGCACCGCTTCCGGCTGGCGCTTGCCGACGGCCCGGTGCCCGCGGCGCGCGACTTCGAGCTCGCGTGGACGCCGGACGTCGGCGCGGCACCGGCGACGGCGCTCTTCACCGAAACGAAGGGCGGCCGGACCTACGCGCTGCTGATGGCGCTGCCGCCGGCGGCGGCCGCCTCCGACGCGCCGCGCCCGCCGCGCGAAGTCACCTACGTGGTCGACACGTCGGGCTCGATGGAAGGCGTGTCGATCGCGCAGGCACGCGAAGCGCTGCTGCTGGCGCTCGACCGGCTGCAGCCGGGCGACACGTTCAACGTGATCGAGTTCAACTCGACCGCGGCGGCGCTCTTTCCCGCGCCGATGCCCGTCGACCCGGCCACGCTCGACCGCGCGAGGCGGTTCGTCGCCGCCCTGCGCGCGCGCGGCGGCACCGAGATGCTGCCGGCACTCGAGCTGGCGCTCGCCGGGCCCCGCGCGGCGCCGGGCCTGCGCCAGGTCGTGTTCCTGACCGACGGTGCGGTCGGCAACGAGGACGCGATCCTGCGCCTAGTCCACGACGCGCTCGGCGACCGGCGCCTGTTCACCGTCGGCATCGGCCCCGCGCCCAACGCGTTCTTCATGACGAAGGCGGCGCAGTTCGGCCGCGGCACGTACACGTACGTCTCGGACGTGCGCGAGGTGAAGGAGAAGATGACCGCGCTCGTCCGCAAGCTGGAGAGCCCGGCGCTCACGGACATCGCCGTCGACTGGCCGGCCGGTGCGGACGCGTGGCCGCGCGTCGTGCCCGACCTGTATGCGGGCGAGCCGGTCGTCGTCGTCGCGCAGTTCAACGCCAACCCCGCCGGCGGCAACGTGATGGTCACCGGCCGCCGCGCGGGCGCCACGTGGGGCTCGCTGTTGTCCGCGGCTTCGCCGACACCCGCCCCGGGCGTGGGCGTGCTGTGGGCGCGCGCGAAGATCGACGCGCTGATGGACGCGGGCCGCCGCGGTGCCGACGCCAACGAGATCCGCGCGGCCGTCGTCGACGTCGCGCTCTCGCACCACCTCGTCAGCCGGTACACGAGCCTCGTCGCCGTCGACGCGGCGCCGACCCGTCCCGCAGGCGTCGCGGCGACCGCCAGCGCGCTGCCCGGCAACGTTCCCGACGGTCTCACCGGCTTCGACCGCCTGCCGCGCACGGCAACCCCCGCGCCGCTCATGATCGTCGCCGGCGGGCTCGCGCTGCTGCTGGCGGGCGCGCTCGCGCTCGTCGTGCGCGGCGCAGGCGCCGCGGCGCCGACGCTCGTCATCGTCGCCCTGGCGGTGACCGCCGCCGGCGTGGCGCAGGCCGAGCCGCGGTGGTCGCCGCGCCCCGCGCAGAACCTGATGCTGCTGCCGGGACACTACGACGGCGAGGTCGGCTCGCTCGACGCGCCGCTGCGGGCGATGCCGGACGCCGGCTGGTTCGTGCTGGTGAAGGACGCCGCCGGCTCGTACCTGCGGCGGATTCCCGACGCCGCCGACGGACGCCCGCTGTTCCTGCGCGAGCTCGAGTCGGCGACGCTCGAGAACAGCGCGACGCTGCAGTCGGCGCTCGGCCAGCTCTTCTACGTCAACCTGCCGCGCACCGTGCTGCGCGAGGGGCCCGTCGTCGAGGTGCCGCTGCGCCGGCGCGCGCTGGCGCCGGCCGCCGGCCGCGCGTACGCGCTGGCGCTCGGTCACACGCCGTTCACGCTGACCGTGAACAATGCGACGCGAGGGCGCGCGGGCGCGCACTACGTCATCGAGGTGCACGGCGTGAAGTACGAATACCTGCTCGAAGGCTTCGGCTGGGACAGCGAGATCCAGTACGCGGGCGACGTCGACCGCGACGGCCGGCCGGACCTCGTCGTCTACGTGAACGGCAACAGCGCCGGCACCTGGTACCTGCTGCTGTCGAGCGCCGCGCGGCCGGGAATGAACGCGCCGGCCGCGCGGCTCGCGGCGAGCGGCTGGTGAGCCGACGGCAACGCGAGGGGACGGCCATGCGCAGCGGCATCGATCGGGGAGGACCTTTCGTCCGGGAGCGCACGCCGGCGACCAGCTGGCTGCGTGCGACCGCGCCGGGCATCGCGTCGCGGGCGTTGCCGGGCGAGTCTTCCCCGATCGGTGCCAACGGCTCGGATGCGGGCTGCGCGGTCGCGATGCCGTCGCGCCGGACGTTCGATCGCGCAGGCATCGCGGCGGACCCGGGCGCTGCGCCGCCCAGCGTGCAGCGCGTTCACAGCCGCACGGCCGGCTGCACGCGCACGGCCGCTACCCGCCGCGCGCTCGCGGTCGCCGCGATCGCCCTGCTCGCCGTCGCCGGCGCCGCCGGCCTTGGGCGCGGCGCGTACATCTACGCGAAGGCGCAACTCGCGCAGGCGCTGCTGCACCGCGCGTGGGAGAGCGCGCGGACGACCGGCGCCGCGGCGAAGCCGTGGCCGTGGGCCGACACGCACCCGGTGGCGCGCCTGACGGCGCCGGGGCAGGACGCCGACGTGCTGGTGCTGGCCGGTGCGTCGGGCCGCACGCTTGCGTTCGGGCCGGGCCACCTCGACGGGTCGGCGTTGCCGGGCGATCCCGGCAACGCGGTGATCACCGCGCACCGCGACACGCACTTCCGCTTCCTGCGGCAGGTGGCGCCGGGCGACGAGGTCAACGTCGACCGCAGCGACGGCACGACCCGCCGTTTCCGGATCCGCACGACGTACGTCGCCGACGAGCGCGACCTGCGCCTGCCGCGCGACACCGTCGTGCCGACGCTGACCCTCGTGACCTGCTACCCGTTCGACGCCCTCGACCCGGGCGGTCCGCTGCGCTACGTGGTCGTCGCCGAAGCGACCTGACGCGCCGATTGGGGTCTGACCCCTAACATGCACTGGATTGCATGTTAAGGGTCTGACCCCTGGTCAGAACGGCAGCAGCTTGCGCAGGCCCTTCATCGCTTCCGTCGCTTCGTCGACCGGGCTCGCCGGCTTCTGCGCGGCGGCGCCGGCGCCACCGGCCGGCATGCGCTCGTCACCCCGGCGTGCGCCGCGCCGCTCCGCCTGCTCGTCCATGCCGAGCGGCGTCATGCCGACGGACTTCACGCGCACCTTGACCGCCCAGACCGGCTCCCACGCGACCTTCGGATCGGACGGCCGGGGCGGGTGCGCGAGGTTCAGCTCCTCGCCGTACGCGATGCCGTTGACCATGGCGCCCTCGACGCCCTCGAAGATGCCGCGCGGAATCGTGCACGACGTGACCGACACCGGCAGCACGACCTTCTCGGAGATCATCCGCTGCCGGAAGTCGTTGGGCAGCCACGTCATGAGGCCCCAGCCGGTGTCCTGCAGTTCGCTCGACGTCCAGATGATCATCTCGTTGCCGTCCTGCCGGAAGCCCATCGCCTGCAGGAAGTAGCCCTGCGCGGTCGGGACGGCGGTCCATTTCAACGGCGTCGGCCCCTGGATCGGGCCGCTCGCGACGATCTCCATCGGCGCCATGAAGTCCTGCCGCTCGCCGATGGCGAACCGGATGTCGGGAGTCGCGCTGCCGCGCACGAGCTGGTCGCCGCGCAAGCTCGCATTCGGCGGCACTTGCTGCTTCTCGCGCTCGTTCGGCCACACGAGCTGCGCATTGCGCTGCGCGCTCCAGCGCTCCGGCGACGCGCGCCCGTAGAGCGCGCGGCCGAACTCGACCAGCGACATCTTCTCGGTGTCGGCGACCTTGGGCTGCCCGGGACGGATCGCGTCGCCGCAGCCCCAGTACATCAGCATGCGCGCCTTCGGCTTCTCGGGCGGCCGCTCCTCGTCATACTCGGCGCGCCCGGGCTGCCCGACGAGAGGCAGCGCGGGTCCCATGTCCATCCCCGGCGGGATCACGTGCTGCGCCTCCGGCGCGCCCGACGCGCGCTGCGACGAGCGCAGCCCGAGCCAGAGCTCCTTCTGCGGACCGCCCATGCCCGCGGGCATGCCCGGCATCCCGGACATTCCGCCCATGCCGCCCGCCGGCATGCCGGGGATCGACATCGTGCGGGTGCCGACGTCGACGCCGTAGGTGGAGATCGGCGGCCTGGTCTGCTGCTGTTGCGCGTGGACGGACACCGCGGTCAGGGCGGCGAACGCGGAAGCAATGGCACGGCGGGCGGGGGTCATCGTTGCATCGGGGTGAAGGGACGGTCCATAGGATAGCGCAGACGCCCAGGCGCGGCCGGCCGCGCGGCGCCGCGCGCAGCGGCGCACGACCGCGCCACCCGATTCAGATCCGCGGCCGCGGCGACGGCGGCGCGGCCTGCAGTTGCAACGCCATCCTCGCGGCCGCCGGCCCCGCGTGCGCGAAGAACTTCCGCAACCCCGGGCAGAGATAGTTGAGCCCCGGCTCGCCGTCGGGCGTGCGCAGCACCCGGTTCTTCGGGCACTCGCCCCAGCAATCCCGCAGGAACTCGCAGCGCCGGCAATACGCGGGCAGCGCTTCGGACTTCGCGTACCCGAATTTCACCTGCCCGGGCGAGAACACCATGTCGCCCAGCGACTTCTCGCGGATGTTGCCCAGGCGGTACTCGGGGTACACGTAATGGTCGCACGCGTAGACGCTGCCGTCGTGCTCGACGGCCACCCCCTTGCCGCAGAACTCGTTGTAGACGCAAACCTGCGACGGCATGCCCATGCGCTGGACCACCAGCGTCTCGCAGAAGTTGACGAGCACCTTGCCCAGGTCGCGCGCCTGCCACTCGTCCCACACCTTCGACAGGAAGTAGCCGTACTCGTCGGCGTCGACCGACCAGTCCGTGACGACCGAGTCCGGATGCCCCGGCTTCGCCTGCGGCGCGCCGACGACGGGCAGCCGCCGCGCGTCCCACGCCTGCGGCGCCGTGGTCTCGAAGCCCCTCAACTCGACGATCGGGATGAACTGCAGGTAGGTCGAGCCCAGTTCGCGCCGGAGGAACCGGTAGACGTCGAGCGGCCGCGTCGCGTTGAACCGGTTCACGCAGGTCAGCGTGTTGAACGGGACGCCGAAGCGCCGCAGGAGCTTCGCCGCGGCGAGGACGCGATCGAACGTCGGCGCGCCCTGCCGGGTGATCCGGTAGCGGTCGTGGATCTCCCGCGGGCCGTCGATCGACAGGCCGACGAGGAAGCGGTGCTCCTTCAGGAACCGTGCCCAGTCCTCGTCGAGCAGCGTGCCGTTGGTCTGCAGGTCGTTCTCGATCCGCTGGCCGGACTTCGCGTACTGGTGCTGCAGGGCGACGACGCGGCGGAAGAAGTCGAGTCCGCGCAGCGTGGGCTCGCCGCCCTGCCACGAGAACACGACCTCGTCACCGGTCACGCTCGCGATGTAGTCGCGGACGAAACGCTCGAGCACGTCGTCGCCCATCTTCCCGACCCCGGGCCCGCCTGCCAGCGCCTGCTTCGACAGGTAGAAGCAGTACGTGCAGTCGAGGTTGCAGGTCGAGCCGGCCGGCTTGGCCATCGCGTGGAAGCGGCGCTGCGCGCGCGCCCCCAGCCACTGCGGTGCGCGGTACTTGTCGAGGTCGACGTGCGGTGCGGCGGTCGGGACGGTCATGGCGACGGCGCGGGACCGCGGATGCGCATGTCCCGCCTGGCACCGTAGCGCGGCGACCGGGACCCGTCCTTGCCCTGCGTCAACCCCGGACCCGACCGCCCCTCAGCGGTGCGCCGCCCGCCGCACGTCGTCGCGCAGCTTCGCAAGCTGCGCGTTGCCGGGGTTCGCGGCCGCGAGCTCTTCCACCAGCGGCAACGCGCGATCGGGGCGGTTCTGCGCGAGCTCGAGCAGCGCGAGCGCGTACGTGGCGTCGGCGTCGCCCAGCGCGCGCGCCCTGGCAAGTGCCGCGCCGGCCGCGCGCAGGTCGCCGCGCCGCTGCTGCAACAGCCCGAGGTTGTAGAACGTGCGCGCGCGGTCCGGCGCGAGCTGCGTCGACTTCGCGAGCGCGGCGACGGCCTCGGCGCCGCGCTGCTCCTCCGCCAGCAGCAGGCCGAGGGATGCGTGCAGCGCAGCGTCCGCCGGCGCGCGCCGGATGCCTTCGCGCAGCACGGCTTCCGCGTCGGCGTTGCGCCGCCCCTCCGACAGCAGGCTCGCCAGCGCCGCGTACGCGACGGACAGATACGGGTCCATCGCGATCGCGCGCCGGTACGCGGCCTCCGCCGCCGCCGCGTCGCCGCGCTGCCGGTGCAGGCCCGCGAGGTTCAGGTGCGTCGCCGGCATGTCGGCGAGCGACTGGAGCGACGCAACCAGCTCGGCCCAGGCGCGCTCGAACGGCGCGCGGTCGGCCTCGGGCATCCGCGCTGCCGGGACGTCGGCGAGCGCGCGCGCCGCCTCGATCCGCACGAGCCTGACCGGGTCGGACAGGAGCGACGCGGCGTACCGCGTCCGGTCCGGCGCGGGAACGGCCGCCAGCGCCGCCGCCGCGGCCGCGCGCACCAGCGCATCCGCGTCGTTCTTCGCCTGCACGGCGAGCTCGCCGCCGCGCGGTCCGTAGCCGCGGGCGAGATCGAGCGCCGTGGCGCGGACGATCGCCGGCTGCGCGCGGTCGGCAGCGATCGCGGCGAGCCCTCCCAGCGCCGACGGCGCGCCGCGCCGTGCCGCGGCGAACACCTCGCCGAAGTGCGCCTCCTGCCGCCGGTTCGGTCCGAACCATCGCGCGACGGCGTCCGCCGCCCACTGCGGCGACTTCCGGTCGTGGCACCCGTTGCAGGCGTTGGGCGTGGCGATCTTCACCGTGAGGTCCGGGCGCGGCACGCGGAAGGCGTGGTCAGGCCGCGCGTCGATCACCATGTAGTTCGTCGACGGCATGTGACAGCCCGCGCACTGCGCGCCGGCACCGCCCTCCTTGTGGTGGTGGTGCTCCGGCGTGTCGTACGCCTTCTTCGCGAGCGTCGGGAACCGCGGGTTGCCCGCCGGCTGGTGGCACTGCGCGCACAGCGCGTTGCCAGGCGCCTTGAGCGAGAGCGCGTGCGCGTCGTGGCAGTCGGTGCAGCGCACGCCCTCTCCGTACATCCGGCTCTGCAGGAAGGAGCCCCACACGTAGACCTCGTCCTGCTGCTGCCCGTCGGCGTGGTAGAGCGTCTCGCGCAGCAGCGCCGGATGGTAGTTGTCGAGGAACGGCCGGCCCGGCAGCTCGCCGTCCGCGAGGCGCTGCCGCCGCGAGTGGCACGGCGCGCACGCGTCGACCTCGTACCGCGCGTCGTGGCCGCGGAAGTCGACGACGAGGCCGCGCGCGCGGGCGTCGAGTCCCTTCGTGTCCGTGCCCGCCGCCGCCTTCGCCCACGCGACGTGCGCGCTGCCCGGCCCGTGGCACGCCTGGCAGCCGACGTTGATCTCGGCCCACTTCGTGTCGTACGCGTCGGCCTTCGCGTCGTAGTTGCGCCGCAGGTCCGTCGAGTGGCACTCGGCGCACATCAGGTTCCAGTTCTGGTAGCGGCCGGTCGAGTGCAGCGGGTCGTCCGGCGCGTGGCGTTCGTTCGGGTACAGCGCGAACCAGCGCTTCTTCTCCGTGTCCCACGCGACCGTCGGCGCCTGCAACCGGCCGCCGGGAGCGGCGACGAGGTACTGCTGCAGCGGCGCGACGCCGAACGTGTACTTCACCTCGAACTCCGCCGGCTTGCCGTCGCGGCCCTCGGTGGTGATGAAGTACCGGCCGTCGCGCTGCGCGAACGTCGTCGTCGCGCCGCGGTGGACGAGCTTCGCGCCGGCGAAGTCGCCCAGCACCGTCTGCGCGGTCGCGGGCTGCATCGCGCGCTCGTGGTGCGAGCCGCGCCACGCCGCCGCGGCCTTGGCGTGGCACTCGCCGCACTGCGCGTCGGCGACCCAGGTGGCGGCGACGGCCGGTGCCGGCTGCGCCGAAACCACCGCCGGCACGGCCGGACGCGGCGGCTGCGCGGAGAACCACGCCCAGGCGCCGGCCGCCGCGGCGACGACGCCGAGCAGCGCCACGGCCACCGTGGGCCAGCGCGACGGCGCGAGTGCGGGCGGCGGCGGTGACGGCGGGGACGGCAACTGCCTGGCGGGCTTGGGGCGGCTCATTGCGCGCGTGACGCGGGCAGGGGAGCGGCATCCGCCCCCGCGCATCCGCCATTATCGGACACCGGGCGGCACGTGGCGCCGCTCACGGGCGCGGACCTGCCGGTCGCCCGATCACGACGTTCCGGCCGCCGGGGCGAGCCGCGTCGGAATCCACGTCTCGCCGTGCAGCGTCCGGTGCACCGGGCACTTGCTCGAGATCTCGAGCAGCTTCGCGCGCGTCGCGTCGTCGAGGTCGCCCTCCAGCGTGACCACGCGCTCGATCCGGTCGATCTTCCCTTCCTTCGTCTCGCAGTCGGCGCAGTCGGTCGCGTGCACCTTCGCGTGCCGCAGCGCGACCGACACGCGCTCGAGCGGAATGCCCTTCGCATCCGCGTACATGCGCACGGTCATCGTCGTGCAGGCGCCCAGCCCGGCCACCAGCAGGTCGTACGGCGACGGCCCGGTGTCCGCGCCGCCGACGCTCGCCGGCTCGTCGGCGAGCAGCCGGTGCGGGCCGATCGCGATGCGCTGCTGGAACTTGCCGACGCGCGTCTCGGTGACGAGCACGGTGTCGCGCGGAGCGTCCGCCTCCGCGGCCGCGGCCGGCGCCTCCGGCAGGTAGCGGCTCGCCCACGCGGCGAGCACGCCCGCCGCGTACTGCGCGTCCTCGCGCTTCGTCAGCAGGTGGTCGGCCGTGGCGAGCGACACGAAGCTCTTCGGGTGCTTCGCGGCGAGGAAGATCGCCGACGCGTGATCGACGGAGACCTCGGTGTCGGCCGGCGCGTGCATGACGAGCAGCGCGCGCTTCATGCCCGCCACCGCGTCCGTGACCTTGTGTGCCGCGATGTCGGCGAGGAACTCGCGCCGGATCGTGAACCGGCGCCCGGCGAGGTCGACCTCCGCCGCGCCGTGCGCCCGGATCGCGTCCGCATGACCCTCGAAGTGCCTGGCGAGGTGCGCCGGATCGGACGGCGCGTTGATCGTGACCACCGCCGTCGCCGACGGGATCTGCGCGGCTGCCGCCAGCACCGCGGTGCCGCCCAGGCTGTGCCCCACCAGCAGCGCCGGCGCGCGGTGCACGGCCTCGAGCCAGCGCGCCGCGGCGACCAGGTCGGCCACATTCGACGAGAAGTCGGTGTTGGCGAATTCGCCTTCCGAGCCGCCGAGTCCGGTGAAGTCGAAGCGCAGCGTGGCGAGGCCCGCGTCGGCCAGCGCCTGCGCGATGAACGTCGTCGCCCGCGTGTCCTTCGAGCACGTGAAGCAGTGCGCGAACAGGACGAACGCACGCGGCGCCTGCGCGCTCGGCAGGTCGAGCCGGGCGGCGAGCGCTTCGCCGCCGGCCCCGGGAAACTGCACGGGAGTGCTGATCCTGCCCATCGTGAATCCTCCGTCGAGCGTTGGCCGCACCGGCGGGCGGCCGTGACGCCGACCACCGGTCTCGCGGGCCGCGGGACGGCCGCCGCATCTGCTATTGTCGGCCAGAATCGCCGCCGCGCGGCGCCGGGGCCCCTTTCCCGGACGGCCGGGCCGGCGGCGCCCTGTCCCGACCTGCCGGAGGTGCCCGCCATGCGACTGGAAGGAAGCTGCCACTGCGGCGCCGTGCGGTTCCGTGTGGAATCGCACACGCCGTACCCGTACATGCGCTGCTACTGCTCGATCTGCCGCAAGACGCAGGGCGGCGGCGGCTACGCGATCAACATCATGGGCGACGCGCCGACGCTCTCCGTGCGCGGCGCCAAGCACGTGTCCGTGTACCGCGCGCGCATCGCGTCCCCGGGGGCCGCGCGCCGCACGCTGTCGCCGGCGCGCCGCCACTTCTGCAGCCGGTGCGGCAGCGGCCTGTGGGTCGCCGATCCGCGCTGGCCTGAACACGTCTACCCGTTCGCGTCGGCGATCGACACGCCGCTGCCCAAGCCGCCGGAGGACGTCGAGCTGATGCTGAACTACGCGCCGGCGTGGGCCGACGTGCCGCCGGCGGGACGCACGCACGCGCACTTCGGCGAGTACCCGAGCGAGGGCATCGCCGACTGGCACGCGCGGCGCGGGCTCAACGTGCCGTAGCGCGCCGTCAGTTCACGCGCGGCGGCGCGGTGGTGGACAGCGCCGACGGATCGAGAGTCTTTGCCGGCGACGCGGACGTGGAATCGCGCACCGGGATGCGGCTGCCGGTCCGGTATTCCTTCTCCTCGTAGGTCGACCGCGAGGGCGCGTCGCCGGTGGTGGAAGTGGAGGTGGAGGCGCAGGCGCAGAGGGTGAGCGCGGCGAGGGCGGCAAGGGCGAGCTTCATGGGTAATGAGCCTCGGGGTAGGTCGCCGCCGCATGTGGTCGCGGCGGCGAAAAAGCCGCGATTGTAACCGAACGGTTCGCGCGCGCCGGGCGGCGGGGGCCGGTCGATGCAGCGCGCCCATGCCGGCGCCCGGCGCCGCTGCGTTCCCGCGTTCGCGCGGACGGCAGGTGTGCCGGGGTCGGGCATCGTCGGCAGCGAAGTCCCGCGGCCCCCCCCGCCGCGGGCACGCCACTAGGCCAGCCGGACCTCCAGTCCCGGGATGCCGAGCGCGCCGTAGTCGCTCGACCACGTCTGTCCCGGCAGCACGGGCCAGGCGTCGGTGACGGTGCCGGTCGTCACGAACTCGCCGGCGGCGAGCGGCGCCGCGGCCGGCTGCGCGGCGAGCACGCGCGCGAGGTGAGCGAGCGCCAACGCCGGGCTGTCCAGCACGTTGGCGCCGACGCCGCGGTCGACGACGCGATCGCCGTGGGAGAGCGTGAGCTCGAAGCGCGGCAGCGCCGCGGCGACCGCGTCGCGGTTGGCGGCAGTGACGGGCGTCCGCGGCCCGACCACGAGCGCGCGGTGCAGCCCGAACGCGGCCGTGCAGTCGGCCGCCGTGAACTTCCAGCCGGGAAAGTGCGACTGCACGATCTCGAAGCCCGGCGCGATCCACGCGACGGCGGCGAGCACCGCGTGCGCGTCGTCGGCCGACGGCATCGGTCCGGCAAGCCCGAACACGACCTCCGGCTCGATGCGCGGCTCGGCCGCGGGGGCGAGCGTCACCGTCGCACGGCCGTCCGGCGCGTGCGTGACGGTCTCGCGCCACACGTGCGCCCACATCGGCTGGTAAACGCCGTAGCGCGGCCAGATCGTGCGGTTGGTGAAGCCGATCTTGCGCCCGACGGGCTGCCAGCCGCGCGCGACGCGCCGGCGCTCGATCTCGTGCAGGACCGCGTAGGCCGCGGCGACGTCGAAGTCCGGCACCCACCCGGTGACGGGAGAGAGCGCGCTGCCGCCCTCCCACGCGGCCAGCAGCGCGTCGGCCACGGCCGCCACCGCGGCGGGCGTCATCGCAGCAGGCGCAGCGCGCGCAGCAGCGCCGTCAGGCCGACCCACACGCCGGCGGCGACCGCCATGCCGGTCACTGCCGCCACCAGCGCGCCGCCGACGCCGGTCCACCCGAGCCGCGCGATGACCGACCACCCGGCCAGGCCTCCGCAGAGGCCGCTCGCGACGATGCCGAGCACGCTCGCGAGGATCGATGCCGGCGTCGAGCTCATCGCGGATCGCGCGGGGGGCGCGTCACCCGGGAAACACGCGGTCCCACTCGTGCGGGTCGAAGCCGACGAGGATGCCCTCCTCCGACTCGACCACGGGGCGGCGGATCGCCGCCGGGTTGGCCATCATCAGCGCGATCGCGGACGCCGAATCGACGATGCGCGCCTGCGCCTCCGGCTCGAGCTTTTTCCACGTCGTGCCGCGGCGGTTGAGCAGCGTCTGCCAGCCCGCCGCGTCGCACCAGGCCTTCAGCTGGTCGCGCGTCGGCGGCGCCTTCTTGAAGTCGACGAAGCGATGCGAGACGCCGCGCTGCGACAGCCACGCGCGCGCTTCCTTGACCGTGTCGCAGTTGGTGATGCCGTAGACGTTCATGCTCGTTCCCCTCGCATTGTCGCGGGCAGGTGTCTCCCTGCCTCCCGCATCATAACGGCCGCCCGCCTTGCGCGGCGGCCGCGCGGCGAAGTATAACGGCCGGGCCATGCCCGCCGACCACGCGCCTCCGCACGCAGCCGCCCGCGCCGCGGTGCGCGCGCTCGCGGCGTCGCGGATCCGCGAGGTCGCCAACGAAGGCATGGGCGATCCCGGCGTGCTGCCGTTCTGGTTCGGCGAGCCCGACGAAGTCACGCCCGAGTTCATCCGCGCGGCGGCGGTCGCGTCGCTCGCGCGCGGCGAGACGTTCTACGCGCAGAACTTCGGCATCCCGCCGCTGCGCGACGCCATCGCCGCGTACGTCTCCGCGCTGCACCGGCCGACGGCCGCCGCCAGTGTCGCGGTCACCGCGTCGGGCATGTCCGCGCTGATGCTCGTCGTCGAGGCGCTGGTGGCGCCCGGCGATCGCGTGGTCGCGGTGACGCCGCTGTGGCCCAACCTCGTCGAGATCCCGAAGATCCTGTCCGGCACGGTCGAATGCGTGCCGCTCGCGTTCGGCGCGGGGCGGTGGCGCCTCGACCTCGACCGCCTGCTGGCGGCGCTCACGCCCGGCACGCGGATGGCGCTCGTCAACTCTCCCAACAACCCGACCGGCTGGACCGCCACGCGCGCCGAGCAGCAGGCGATCCTCGACCACTGCCGGCGGCACGGCATCTGGCTCGTCGCGGACGACGTGTACGAGCGGCTCTACTATCGCGACGACGCGCGCGCGGCGCCGTCGTTCCTCGACCTCGCGGACCCGGACGAGCGCGTGGTGAGCGTCAACAGCTTCTCGAAATCGTGGCTGATGACCGGCTGGCGGCTGGGCTGGCTCGTCGCGCCCGCCGCGCTGATGGAGGACGTCGGCAAGCTGATCGAGTACAACACGTCGTGCTCGCCGGCGTTCGTCCAGCAGGCGGGGCTGGCGGCGATCGCGCACGGCGAACCGACGGTCGCGCGCACGCGCGAGCGCTTCCGCCGCGCGCGCGACTTCCTCGTCGGCGCGCTCGGAGCGTTGCCCGGCGTCGAAGTCGCGGCGCCGCCGGGCGCGATGTACGCGTTCTTCCGCGTCGACGGCCTCGCGGACAGCCTCGCCTTCTGCAAGCGGCTCGTGCGCGAGGCGCGCCTCGGGCTCGCGCCGGGCAGCGCGTTCGGGCCGGAGGGCGAGGGCTGCGTCCGCTGGTGCTTCGCGGCGGACGAGGCGCGGCTGGCCGACGGCGTCGCGCGGCTGGCGCGCGCGCTGCCCGTGACGCACTGAGCGGCCGCCGCGGGTTCACGCTGCCGTCGCCACGTGGACGCGCTTCTCCGCTCCGCTGCCGCGGGGTAGCATGCGCGACCGGGAACCCGTTCCCGGTCGGCCCGTCGCCGGCCGCCTGTCGCGACCCGTCCCCGCACGTCCTACCGGAGGGAACATGACCACGGAAGCGGATTTCAACCACGAGCCGCAGGGCGTTCCCGACGCCGGCCGGCGCCAGCTCAATGCCGGACTGCTCGTCGCACTGGCCGGCGGGCTGGGAATGGCCGCGACGGCGCAGGCGTTCCCGCGCAGCGCCCCGGGCCAGTTCAACGCCGCCAGCCGCATCCTCGCGCCCTTCGGCGTGACGGTGAGCGGCGACAACGCGAGCGGCCACGACCGCCTGCGCTTCGACGTCGCCCCGCTGCCGGACACGGAGTACACGCAGGTCGTCGGTGCGCCCAATCGGCAGGGCGGCATCGATCCGCGCTGGGCGACGTCCGTGCACGGCGACGATGCCGTCGCCACGCACTTCCACCCGGGCGAGATCATTCCCTGCATCCGGACGACGATCGAGGACGACAGGCTCGCCACGCACGAGCTGTTTGACGCCGACCAAGGAGGCCGTGTCCCCCCGTTCTCGCTACCGGTGGAGCTCTTGACGCGTCCCACCACCGGAACGCGCGCGGTCAGTGCTGCATTGAGCAGATGACCAAGGAGGCCGTGTCCCCTGCTTCAAGGTCGAATCGGAGATGCTCGCCGGCGGGCACTTCCGCAACATCACCGCCACGCACTTCCACGATGGCGCGATCGTCCCGTGCGTTAAGACGACGATCGCGGGGCATGCGCTGGCCACGCACGAGGTCTTCGACACGACCGGTGGCGTTGCCGCGCGCCGTCTCGCGGTCGCGACCGAGATGGGAACCGGCGGCGCGCTTGGCGGTGTGAAGGTCGCGCTCGACCCGCGCTTGGCGAGTTTCGAGCTCAACGTCGGTGACAGGACCTACCGGCTCGTCGGCGGCGAGCTGCTCGAGGTGACCGACACGCCGCGATAGTGCGGCAGGCAACTCGCGGCCGCCGCCCCGCGCGCGCCGCCCGCGCCGCCGGTCACTCCGTCAGCGAGCGGAACACCTCGACCTCGGCCGGTCCCGCCGCCAGTCCTTCGCGCTCGCGGCGCTGGCGATACGTCGCGATGTGCGGCGCGTTGCGGTGCGTCTCGAACGCGGCCTCGTCCACGTACTGCTCGTAGAACACGAAGAGCGCCGGGTCGCCGGCCGAACGGTGCACGCGGTAAGCGAGGCAGCCGGGTTCCGCCGCGCGCACCACGGCCGCCTGCTCGACGAGCAGCGCCGCCAGCGCGTCGTCCTTGCCCACGGCGGCCCGGATGCGGGCCACGACGGTGAACACGTCGGTCATCGTTCGATCCTCCCGGCAGCGTCCGCCGGAGCGTCGCGGACGGTGCCATAATATCCGCAGGGGCTGCCAGGGCGCTTCGCCCGCGTTGCCGGGGACGGCGCGCCGGGCGGCGCTCGGGACCAGGCAACCGCATTCCCGGCCGTGCGCATCCTCGTCACCGCAACGGTGTTCGTCCTCGCGCTGGGCGCAGGCGTGCCGGCGGCGTCGGCGCAGGACATCGAGCCGCGCGCGTACTCCAACGCGCCGATCGGCGTGAACTTCCTCATCGGCGCGTACGTGTACACGCGGGGCGGCATCGCGTTCGACTCCTCGCTGCCGATCGTCGATCCCGAACTCACGACGTCCAGTGCCGTCGCCGCGTATGCCCGGGTCATCGAGATCGCCGGCCAGTCCGCGCGAGTCGAAGCCATCGTCCCGTATGCGTGGCTGTCCGGCAGCGCCACGTACGGAGGGGAGCCGGTCGAGCGCATCGTCGACGGCTTCACCAACGCGGCATTCCGGCTCTCCGTCAACCTGTACGGCGCGCCGGCGCTGACGCTCAAGGAATTCGCGGGCTGGGAGCAGGACCTCATCGTTGGCGCCAGTTTTCGCGTGACGGTGCCGTGGGGCCAGTACGACGACACCCGGATCGTGAACATCGGCACCAACCGCTGGTCGTTCAAGCCTGAGGTCGGCGTTTCCAAGGCCATCGGCCCGTGGACGCTGGAGCTGACGGCCGCGGCGACGTTCTTCACCGACAACGACGACTTCTACGGCGGCAAGACGCGCGCGCAGGATCCGCTGTTCTCGGCGCAGACGCACGTCATCTACAGTTTCCCTCGGGGGATCTGGGGGTCGCTCGACGCGACGTACTTCGCCGGTGGCCGCACGACGATCGACGGCGCCCTCAACGCCGACCTGCAGCAGAACTGGCGCGTGGGCGGAACGCTCTCGCTGCCCGTCGACCGCCACAACTCGATCAAGTTCTACGCGAGCAGCGGCGTGTCGTCGCGTACCGGCAACGACTACGACCTGGTCGGCGTCGCGTGGCAGTACCGGTGGGGCGGCGGGCTGTGAGTGTGCGGAAATGAGGGTCAGACGAGGTCGCGCAGCACGACCGTCGCCTCGACGCCCGACGACGTCTTGAACCGCACGCGCGAGCCCGGCGGGCCGCGCAGCGCGTCGCGCACGGCGGGCAGCGACACCTGCGCCGGGCCGGCGCCGTTGACCTCGACGACGATGTCGCCGACCTTGAGCCCCGACACTTCGGCAGGCCCACCGGCGACCACGTGGACGACCTCGAAGCCGCCGCCCTTGCGCTCGAGCCACACGCCGCCGCGGTCGGCGATGTCCGGCGTCCCGAAGTTGAGGTAGCGGTCGAAGTACAGCGCGTCGTTCGGCAGGTCGTAGGTGACGGCGAACTGGCGCATCACGCCGAAGCCCACGTTGCCGGCGACGTCGGCGCGGTCCTGCGCCACCGTCGCGCCGCGCGGCATCGCGATCACCGGGGACGGCACCTCCACCGCGCCCAGCTTGAGGAGCTTGCCGCGCGCGAGACCCGCGCGGACCGGCCCGGCGAGCCCTGCCCCGGTGATCGCCTCGTTCTTCACCGCGAGGCGCTTGTCGAGCTCGTGCTTCGTGACGAACGCCGGCGCGAGCGTCACCGACGCGCGGCTGCCGGTGTCGATCTCGAACACGCCGTCGACGCCGTCGATGCTGCCCTGCACCTTCGGCAGGCGGCCGCGCTCCGCAACCGGCACGCGCGTGCCCTTGCCGTCGTACTTGAACTTCGCCGGGTCGTAGAACGTGACCCGCGAGCGCGCGTAGTCGATCTTCACCGGCATCCGCACGAACCACTCGAGCCCCATGATGCCCGCGACGTCGTCCAGCCCCTCGACGCGGCGCAGGAACGGCTCGATGTCGGCGACGACGTAGCGCTGCCCCGTCAGCTCGACGCCGTCGAGACTGGTGACGCCGATCCGCATCGTCTCCGCCACCGGCTTGCCGGGCCCCGCGATCAGCGCTGCGGTCTCCTTCGAGATCACGTTCGCGCCGCCGGCGTCGAGGAGCATCCGGAACGGCCCGCGGCCGTCGAGCATCACCCGCACGAACAGGTGGCCGGAGAGCGCCTCGAAGTTGACGTCGACGGCCGCGCGGCCGGCCGGGAAGACGACTTCCTGCTGCTCGACCGGCGGGCCGAACGCGACGCCGGTGAGCGGCTCGTTGAACGCGAGCCGCTGCACGACGACCACCTCGTCGAACTTCGGGTCGCCGCGGCGGCTGCGCACGTGGAACGGGATGCGCACGCCCTGCACCTCGCGCCGGTCGCTGTAGGTCTCCGTGCGCGTGACGTCGGCCTCGCGCTCGGTGAGCCGCGTGATCAGCTTCGTCTCGGCGTCGACCCAGAAGTCGAACGGGCGGCCGCCCTCCGGCGTGATCGTGACGACGTCGTACTTGCGGCCCTCGTCCTCGGTGCGCTCCTTCCAGGCGATCTTCGCGCGCGCGCGCTCCGGGTACCAGAACGCGAGGCGGTCGCGATAGGCGGCGTTGACGGCGAGCTCGATCCCCGCGGGCGACGTGTCGACCTTCGGCGCGTCCGTGCCCTCCTGCGTCCACGAGGACTTGCCGTCCCAGCCGGCCGCGCCCGCCAGCGCCCCGATGGAGAACTGGAGCATCGACTGGCCGGTCGCGATGTCGCTCCACCGCTCGACCGTGCCTTCGACGCCCGCCGCGCGCAGCTTGACGATGCTGTGCTGCGTCTTGAGCGCGTCCCACGCGGCGCCGCCGCTCGCGGCCTTGGCCGCGGCCAGCACGGCCGCCGGGTCGGGCGCGGCGGGGACGGCGGCGGCGGTGGCCGCGCGGGCGGGCGCCTGCGCGACGGCGTGGCCGGCGGGCAGCGTTGCCAGCGCGGCGCACAGCGAAAGGCGGAGGATCGCGATCGTTCGAGTCATGCGGTGTCGGCTCGGGGCAAGGTCGGCGGGAGTGCGATTATCGCAAATGCGCGGCTGGGCCTCTCGGGCGGGTGGCGGGCGCGCCGGCCGCCTCCGGCCGCGTGGATGCGGGTGTGCTAACTTGGACGCGGACGATGGGCAACGGCGAGGCGGCGCAATGGCGGTGATCGCGGTCGGCGGCTTCCAGCACGAGACCAACACGTTCGCGCCGTCGAAGGCGGACCTTCGTGCGTTCGAGCAGGGCGGCGCGTGGCCGCCGCTGACGTTCGGCGAGGCGATCGCGCCGCGCCTCACCGGCGCCAACATCCCGGCCACCGGCGCCTTCGCCGCGCTGCACGCGGCCGGCCACCGCACGCCGGGGCTCGTCTGGGGAGCGGCGTCGCCGTCGGCGCACGTGACGCGCGACGCGTTCGAGCGCATCGTCGGCGAGCTGACCGCGCGCCTCGCCGCCGCCCACCCGGTCGACGGCGTCTGCCTCGACCTGCACGGCGCGATGGTCACCGAGCACGTCGACGACGGCGAAGGCGAGCTCCTCGCGCGCGTGCGCCGGGTCGTCGGGCCGCGCGTGCCGGTCGTCGCGAGCCTCGACCTGCACGCGAACGTCACGCGCGCGATGATGGAGCACGCGGACGGCCTCGTCGCCTACCGCACGTACCCGCACGTCGACATGGCCGCTACCGGCACGCGCGCCGCGCAGCTGCTGCTGCGCACGCTGGCCGCCGGGCGTCCGCTGGCGAAGGC
>JBGAMF010000025.1:0-23292 GCA_044223185.1 Casimicrobiaceae bacterium
GCGGCGCGCGAGGCCGCGCTGGCCGACGAGGGCGGACGCGCGCTCGACGCGGCGCTGGTCGCGCACGGCGCGCCGGCGCGGCCGGTGGCGGCGCAGCCGATCCGGTGGCAACCGCGTGCGCCGGCAGGCGCGCGATCCGCCAAGTCAGGATAGGATGCGGCCATGAGCCAGAAGGGCCGCCCCGAGGGCGAATTCCGGAGCGCGCAGCGCGAAGGTACTCCAGTGACCGCGCCGACCGACATCCTGCGCATCGACGCCGTGGCGCTCACCGAGGCCGCCGCCGCGACGTTCGCGGCCGCCGGCTGCGCGCCCGCGGAAGCCTGGACCGTCGCCGACGGCCTGGTCGAGGCCAACCTCTTCGGCCACGACTCGCACGGCATCGGCCTCTTGCCGCGCTACGTCGACAACCTGCGGCAGGGCATCGCGCGTGCAGGGCAGTCGGCGCGCATCGTCGCCGACCACGGCGCGCTGGTCGGGTTCGACGGCGGCAACGGGTTCGGGCAGGTCGTCGGCGAACAGGCGATGGCAGTGGCGATCGAGCGGGCCCGCGCGTCCGGCGTGTGCGTCGCCGGCCTCGCCAACGCCCACCACCTCGCGCGCATCGGCCGCTGGGCCGAGCAGTGCGCCGATGCGGGCTTCGCGTCGGTCCACTTCGTGAACGTGCTGTCGCGGCCGCTCGTCGCGCCGTGGGGCGGCACCGACGCGCGGCTCGCGACCGACCCGTTCTGCGTCGGCGTGCCGCACGCGCCGCACCCGCTGGTGCTCGACTACGCGACGAGCATGGTGGCGCTGGGCAAGGTCGACGTGGCGCTGGCCGCGGGCAGGCGCATGGCCGACGGGCTGCTGATGGACGCGGCGGGCCGGCCGACGACCGACCCGGCCGTCATGTTCACCGACCCCGCGGGCGCGCTGCTGCCGTTCGGCCAGCACAAGGGCTTCGCGCTGTCCGTCATGTGCGAGGTCCTGGGCGGGGCGCTGTCGGGCGGGCACGTGCAGCACGAGCACCCGCACCCCAACCCGATGCGCAACAACATGCTGTCGATCGTGTTCGCGCCGGACAAGCTGGTCACGCGCGAGGCGCTGGCGCGGCAGGTGGGCGAGCTCGCGGCGTGGCTGCGCGGGTCGCCGCTGGCACCCGGTGCGGACGCCATCCACCTGCCCGGCGAGCCGGAGCGCATCGCGGCGCGCGAGCGGTCGCGCGACGGCATCCCGCTGCCGCGGCGGACCGTGGACGCGCTCGCCGCGTGCGCGCGGTCCTTGAGCGTCGCGGCGTTCGACGGAGTGTCCGGACCCGCGGGAGGCCGGCCATGACCCAGCACCACGTCAGCCACTTCACCGTCGAGTTCGGCGACTGCGACCCGGCGCAGATCGTGTTCTTCCCGAATTACTTCCGGTGGATGGACGCGGCGTCGCTGCGCTTCTTCCGGGCCGCCGGCGTGCCGCCGTGGCGGGAGTTCGAGGCCGAGTGCGGCATCATCGGCACGCCGGTCGTCGACGCGTCGGCGCGCTTCGTGCGCCCGGCTTCGTACGGCGACGTGCTCGACGTCGACACCTACGTCGCCCAGTGGCGTGGCAAGAGCTTCGTGATGTCGCATATCATTCGCCGGGGGGAGGCCGTGCTGGTGGAGGGGCAGGTGGTGCGCGTGTTCGCGCGCCGCCACCCCGCCGACCCGCACCGGATCCAGGCGGTCGAGGTGCCGGAGCGCGTCAGGGCGTGGTGCGGCAGCTAGCGGCACCGCGAACGGGGAGGAGAGCATGCAGGAACCTGTCGGCGACAAGTCCGTCGAACCGGGCGCGCGCTTCGGCCCGGGCGGCCGCGCGCTTCTCGCGGCGTGCAAGTACGTGGCGATCGCCGGGGGGCTCGCCTTCGTCGGCATCGTCGCCATGTCGATCGTGTCGATCACCGGGCGCAAGCTCTTCTCGTGGCCGGTGCCCGGCGACGTCGAGGTGCTGCAGATGTGCGCGGCGGCGGCGTCGGCGTGCTTCTTCGCCTACTGCCACATGGTGAACGGCGACGTGAAGGTCGACTTCTTCACGCACAACCTGTCGGTGTCGACGGTCGCCGCGATGGACGGCTTCGGCTCGCTGCTGGTCGGGCTCTTCGGTGCCGTCCTCGCGTGGCGCACGGCCGCCGGCGCGCTGGGCGTGCAGGCCGCCGGCGAGACGTCCGCGATCCTCGGCTGGCCGGTGTGGATCCCGATGGCGCTGATGGTGCCGGGCTTCGCGCTGCTCGGCGCCGCCGGCTTCTACATGCTGGGCGTCCACGTGCGCGCGATCGTCGCCGCGCGGGCGCGGGTGGCGCGATGAGCGCGGGCGGACGCTGCGGCGGACGCGCGCGCGGGGGGCGCGCCATGAGCCCGACGGGCCGCCCCGAGGGCGAATACCGGAGCGCGCAGCGCGAAGGTACTCCAGTGAGCCCGCAGGGCCGCCCCAAGGGCGAGCCAGCCCCGAAGCACGAAGCGCGGAGGGCAGTCCGGTGAGCGGCACCACGGTCGGCATCGCCATCTTCGTCGTGATGCTCGCGCTGATGGTCGTGCGCGTGCCGATCGGCATCGCGATGTTCACGGTCGGCGCCGCCGGCTACGTCTACCTGACCGGCAACGTCAACGCTCTGCTCAACTCGCTCAAGAATCTCGGCTACGCACGGCTGTCCAACTACGACCTCGTCGTCATCCCGCTGTTCCTGCTCATGGGGCAGTTCGCGACGCACGGCGGCCTGTCGAAGGCGCTGTTCCGCTGCGTGTCGGCCTTCCTCGGCCACCGCAAGGGCGGCATCGCGATGGCCGCGGTCGGCGCCTGCGCGGGCTTCGGTGCGATCTGCGGCTCGTCGCTGGCCACGGCGGCGACCATGGGCCACGTCGCACTGCCCGAGCTGCGCCGCTTCGGTTACTCGGGGTCGCTCGCGACCGGCGCGCTCGCCGCCGGCGGCACGCTCGGCATCATGATCCCGCCGTCGGTGCCGCTCGTCATCTACGCGATCCTCACGCAGGAGTCGATCGGCAAGCTGTTCATGGCGGCGGTGCTGCCGGGCATCATCGCGATGCTGGGCTACATGCTGGTCATCCGCATCATCGTCGCGCTGAAGCCGTCGGCAGGGCCGGCCGGGCCGGTGGTGCCGTGGGGGGAGAAGGCGCGCAGCCTGCTCGAGGTGTTCCCGGTGCTGCTGGTGTTCGTCGTCGTGATCGTCGGCATCTACGGCGGCTGGGCCAACCCGACCGAGGCGGCGGCGATCGGCGCCGCCGCCTGCGGAATCCTCGCGGTGGTGACCGGCGGCATGCGCATCAAGGGGCTGATGGACAGCGCGCTCGGCACGGCGCAGGCGACCGCGATGATCTTCCTCGTGCTGCTGGGCGCCGACATGCTGAACACGACGCTCGCGCTGTCGCAGATGCCCGGCGAACTCGCCGCGTGGGTCAAGGACAGCGGAATGCCGCCGCTGCTCGTGATGGTGGTGATCCTGATCATCTACATCTTCCTGGGCTGCGTGATGGACTCGCTGGCGATGATCCTGCTGACGATCCCCATCTTCTACCCGATGGTGATGGGGCTCGACTTCTGGGGCATGTCGCCGCAGGACAAGTCGATCTGGTTCGGCATCCTCGCGCTGATGGTCGTCGAGATCGGGCTCGTCCACCCGCCGGTAGGCATGAACGTCTACATCATCAACCGCCTCGCGAAGGACGTGCCGCTGACCGAGACGTTCAAGGGCGTCGTGCCGTTCCTGCTGTCGGACCTCGCCCGCATCGTCCTGCTGCTGTACTTCCCGATCATCTCGCTGTACCTGGTGCACACGTTCAAGCAGTAACCGCCCGACGACAAAGGAGGTGTAGCCGTGAGAACCGTGAGACCCGTAATGCTCGCCGTCGCGGCTGCGCTCGCGCTCGGCGCCACGCCGGCCCGCGCACAGGAAGTCGTGCTGAAGCTCCACCACTTCCTGCCGCCGCAGGCGACGATCCAGGCCCTCGTGTTCAACCCGTGGTGCGAGAAGGTCGGGCGCGAGTCCGGCGGCCGGATCAAGTGCCAGATCTACCCGGCGATGCAGCTCGGCGGCACGCCGCCGCAGCTCTTCGACCAGGCGAAGGACGGCGTCGCGGACATCATCTGGACCGTGCCGACCTACCAGGCCGGCCGCTTCCAGAAGGCCGAGGTGTTCGAGCTGCCGTTCATGGCCAAGAACGCCGAGACGGGCAGCCCGGCGCTCTACGAGTACGTGCAGAAGAACGCGCTCGACGAGTTCCGCGGCGTCAAGGTCCTCGCGATGCACCTGCACGACGGCGCGCTGCTGCACTTCGCAAAGCAGCCGGTGAAGACGATGGAGGACCTGAAGGGGCTGAAGGTCCGCGGCCCGACGCGCATCGGCGCCAAGGTGCTGACCGCGCTCGGCGCGACGCCCGTGCAGATGCCGCTGCCGCAGGTGCCGGAGTCGGTGGCCAAGGGCGTGATCGACGGCGCGATGGTGCCGTGGGAGGGCGTGCCGCCGATCAAGCTGCAGGAGATCGCCAAGTACCACACCGACACCGCGGCCGGTGCGCCGCGGATGTCGAACACGATCTTCGTGATCGCGATGAACGAGGCGAAGTACGCGAGCCTGCCGCCGGACCTGAAGAAGGTCATCGATGCCAACACCGGCCTCGAGTGGTCGAAGCAGATCGGCCGCGCGTTCGACAGCACGACCGAGCCCGCCAAGAAGATGGCGGCGGCGGTGGGCGGCGTGTTCGACACGCTGACGCCCGCCGAGTACGACCGCTGGGTGAAGCAGACCGAGGGCGTCAACCGGGAGTGGATCGGCGAAGTCGGCGCCAAGGGCGGCAACGGGCAGGCGCTGCTCGACGACGCGCGCGCGCTCATCAGGAAGAACGGCGGCTGAGCGTTTCCCGGGCGGCGCGCCCCTCACCCCGGCCCTCTCCCCGCTGCGCGGGGAGAGGGAGTGGGCTTCGCGCTACGTTGCGCCGGAGTGCTCTCGCGCAGGGCGCGATACGGCGCCGGAGTGCTCTCGCGCAGGATGTGATGCAGCGCCGAAGCGCTCCCTCTCCCCGCTTGCGGGGAGAGGGTTGGGGTGAGGGGCGCGTTACCGCGCCGGCACCAGCGCCTGCCCCAGCACCTTGCCTTCGCTGCCGGACGGCGCCCGCAGGTTGAGGACGTACGCGAGCGTCGGCGCGATGTCGACGGTCTCCGCGTATTCCGCGTAGCGACCCGGTCGCACCCAGCGGGCGCCCTGCAGCAGCAGCGGCACGTTGGTGTCGTACGCGTACGGCGTGCCGTGCGAGCACGCGTTCGGCGTGCTCGTCGTCTTCGACTGGAAGTAGTGGAAGGGCTTCGGCACGACGACGACGTCGACGGCCATCTGCCGGTGCCAGGCGCGTTGGACGAGCAGCCCGATCCGGTGCGCCGGCACGTCGCCGCGCTCGAGCTGGCTCCGCGTGTACGTGTAGGCGATCCCCGGCTGCTCCAGCGTTGCCCGCGCGACGAACGTCTCGACCGTCTCGCGGTCGAGCCCCCTGGCGTCGATTGCGGCGTAGTCGAGCGTGAACCCGCCGGTCATGTGCTGCGGCGCGACCTTCGCGATGCCGAACCTCTTCTCGACGGCCGCGTTGACCGCGTTGCGCACGTCGGTCGGGTCCACGCGGCCGGCGTCGAAGCCGCGGGCGGCGCTGAACTCCGGCACGTTCATGAACCCGTGGTCGGCCGACAGCACCACCAGCACGTTGTCGGCGCCGACCTCGGCGTCGATCGCGGCGAAGAGGCGCGCGAGCGAGCGGTCGAGGCGGACGAGGTGGTCCTGCGACTGGATGCTCTCCGGCCCCCAGTTGTGGTTGACGTAGTCGTGGGACGAGTAGCTGACCGCGAGGATGTCGGGCACGCCGGCGGGATTCCGGCCCAGCCGCTCGTTCTTCAGGAGCTGGACCGTGAAGTCCGTCGTCGCCTCGTCGCCGTACGGCCCGGCCAGCAGCGTGCTGTAGTAGAAGGGCCCCGGCGCCGTCTCGCCCAGCCCGTACACGAGGCCCATCCGCGTGCCGAGCTTGCGGTAGCTGGTCGACCACGGCTGCCCGTCGGGCAGTGACCGCGCGTAGGCCTCTGCGTCGAGCAGCGGGTCCCAGCGCCGGTGGAACCACTGGTCCTGCGGCTTGCCGGCGTAGTAGCTCTCCCACCACGCCGGGTGCGCCTTCATGTAGTAGCTGGTGCTCGTGAAGCGGCCGGTCTGCGTCGAGTACATGTACGCGGTGCCCGTCTTGCCGGCGGGCAGGATCGCGCCGCGGTCCTTGCCGGAGACGGCGAAGACGCGGCTCGCGTCGTTCGTCGCGTAGCGCAGCTCGTCGCCGAGCGCGCTGACCTGCAGGTTCTTCGGGCTCGTGCCGTCCCCGGAGCCGACCTTCGAGCCGTCGAGGTAGTGATGCGCGGGGTCGGCGGTGTTGTAGACGAGCTTGCCGTCGCGCGTGCGCCACTCGTTGCCGATGATGCCGGTCTGGTACGGGTGGGCGCCGGTCATCACCGACGCGTGCCCGACCGCCGTCACCGTGAACGCGTGCGCCTGGTGCGCGTCGTAGAACCACGCGCCGTGGTCCATCAGCCGGCGGAAGCCGCCGGCGACGAAGAGGTCGCGGTTGCGCGTCAGCTGTTCCTGCGGCAGGCCGTCGACCAGCACGACGACGACGAGCTTCGGTTGCGCCACGGCGGTTGCCGCGGGCTTGTCGGCGGTGGCGCACCCGGCCACGAGCGCGAGCACCACCAGCGTCCACCACCACCGGAACGGCGATCCTGTCTTGTGCATGTCCCCTCCTGCGCTCGCCTCGACGACGGACGGCGAAACTCCGGCCGCGCGCGACGCGCGTCGCGGCGGCGCGGTCATTCTATTCCGGCCGGGGCCGGCGGGGCGCGGTCAGGCGCCGGCGGCGGCCGGCGCGCGCGCGGACCGCCGCGCCCACAGCTTCTCGTGGAAGTGGTAGGCGACGGTGTTGCACAGCGGCTCGACCAGGGCGAGCACGCTGCCGACGAGCACGCTGCCGGTCAGCAGCCAGCCGACGGTGAACGCGACCGTGAAGTGGACCGCCGCGAACGACAGCGTCTTGGCGAGGGAGGGGTCGATTCGAAAGCGCATGCACCAATGTTAGCGGCGCGATTGCATAGTGCAAATTGATTGTTTTTATTCTTTTGATAGATTTCGCATTGAAACCGCGCGCCGCCGGGGCCTCGGTGCGGTGCCCGCGGGCACCGGGGCGCGGCCCGCCGCCGCCCGGCCGTGGGTAAACGAGCCTGGCTCGGTTTATCGCGGTTTATCGTGCCGCCGCGCCTCGGTAAACGAGCCTGGCTCGGTTTGTCGTGCCGCCGCGCCTCAGCCCGGCGCGCGCGGCGGATGGGTTGCGACGAACCGCCGGAGCACGGCCTTCAGTCTTGCCGCACCGGCCAGGTCGCCGCGTGCCCGGGCGTGCGCGATGTCGTCGACGATGATCCGCCGGATCCTCGGCACGCCGTGCGGGTCGTGCACCAGGTAGTTGCCGAGTTCCGCCGCGATGATCTCCGGCACGTGCTCGTGCGCGGCGATCGCCGCGACCTCCTCCTCGGTCAACTCGGCCAGCGCGACGCAGTCCTCGAAGGTCAGCATGGTTCGTACTCCGGTAGTGGATGGCGGCGGCGTCGACGATTGCCGTCGCGTCGGGCGAACTCGACGGCTCGGGCCCGGTCCGGCGCGCTCGCGGGGCGTTACGGCTTGCGTGGCTTCGGCGTCTCCTTGCGGCGGCCGAGGGTCCGACCCTGCGGCTGACCCTGCAGCGCGGCGTGCGCCGCCGCGAGCCGCGCGACCGGTACGCGGAAAGGCGAGCACGACACGTAGTCGAGCCCGATGCGGTGGCAGAAGTCGATCGACCGCGGGTCGCCGCCGTGCTCGCCGCAGATGCCGACCTCGAGGGACGGCCGCGTCGCGCGGCCCAGCGCCACGCCGACCTTCATCAGCTGCCCGACGCCGGCCTGGTCGATCGTCGCGAACGGGTTCTCGGGCAGGATGCGCTTCTGCAGGTATTCCTGCAGGAACCCGGTCTCCGCGTCGTCGCGCGAGATGCCGAACGTCGTCTGCGTGAGGTCGTTGGTGCCGAACGAGAAGAACTCGGCCTCGCGCGCGATCTCGCCCGCGGTCACCGCCGCGCGCGGCACCTCGATCATCGTGCCGAACTGGTAGCGAACGGTCTGCTTGCGCTCGCGCATGACCGCCTTCGCCTCCGCCTCGACGAACGCGCGCTCCACCCTCCACTCCTTGTTGTGCGCGGTCCGCGGGATCATGATCTTCGGCCGCGCCCGCACGCCGGCGCGCGCGCACGCGCACGCCGCCTCGACGATCGCCCGCACCTGCATGCGCACCAGCGCCGGCAGGTGGATGCCGAGGCGCACGCCGCGCAGGCCGAGCATCGGGTTGGCCTCGCGCATGCCCTCGACGGCGGACAAGAGCCGCTTCTTCTGCGCCAGCGTCCCGGCGAGCCCGAGCGGGTCGGCGCCCGCCGCGAGCTCGGCGCCGGCCATGCGCGTGCGCGTCTCCATCTCGGTCACGTCGCGCAGGAGGTCGTCGTGACTCGGCAGGAACTCGTGCAGCGGCGGGTCGATGAGCCGGATCGTCACCGGCGCGCCGTCCATCGCCCGAAACAGCCCCTCGAAGTCGGAGCGCTGCATCGGCAGCAGCTGCGCGAGGCACGCGTCGCGCTCGGCGTCGGTGGCCGCGAGGATCATCTTCTGCACCACCGGCAGGCGGTCGGTCTCGAAGAACATGTGCTCGGTACGCGTCAGGCCGATGCCCTCGGCGCCGAAGCGGCGCGCGCGCTGCGCGTCCACGGGATAGTCGGCGTTCGCCCAGACGCCCAGCCGGCGGAAGCCGTCGGCCCAGGAGAGCAGCGTCAGCAGCGCCGGATCGTCGAACTCGGGCACGACGGTCTCGACCAGGCCGGCGAACACCTCGCCGGTCGTGCCGTCGATCGACACCGGGTCGCCTTCGCGCAGCACGCGGGCGCCGACGGTCAGGCGCTTGCCCTCCGGGTCGATGTCGAGCGCCGTGGCCCCGACGACGGCCGGCTTGCCGAACTGCCGCGCCACCAGCGCCGCGTGGCTCGTGCGGCCGCCGCGCGACGTCAGGATGCCGCGCGCCGCGAGCATGCCGTGCACGTCGTCGGGCTTGGTCTCCGGCCGCGCCATGATGACGGCCTTCTTCTCGTCGCGGCTCCAGCGCTCGGCGGTGTCGGGGTCGAACACCAGCACGCCGGACGCAGCGCCGGGCGACACGTTGAGGCCACTGCCGATCAGGTCGCCACGGGCCGCCGCGGCCTTGCGCGCGGCCACCGCGAACTGCGGGTGCAGGAACCAGTCGACGTGCTCGGGCGTCACCCGCTGCACGGCCTCGGCGCGGGTGATGCGCCGCTCGTTCGCCAGCGCGACGGCGATGCGCACGGCCGCCTGCGCCGTGCGCTTGGCGTCGCGCGTCTGCAGCATCCACAGCTTGCCGCGCTCGACGGTGAACTCGACGTCCTGCACGTCGCGGCAGTGGCGCTCGAGCGTCGCGCACACGCGCACCAGCTCGCCCCACACGCGCGGCATCGCCTGCGCGAGGGTGGCGATCCGCTGCGTCACGCGGGTGCCGGCGACCACGTCCTCGCCCTGCGCGTTGGGCAGCCAGTCGCCCTCGATCGCGCGCTCGCCCGTCGTGACGTCGCGCGTCGTGAGGACGCCGGTCGCGGAGCCGGCCCCGAGGTTGCCGAACACCATCGTCTGGATGTTGACGGCGGTGCCGAGGTCGTGCGCGATGCCGGCCGCGTTGCGGTAGTCGATCGCGCGCTTGCCGTTCCAGGACCGGAACACCGCCTCCACCGCGAGCGTCAGCTGCGCGCGCGGATCGGCCGGGAACGCGCGCCCGGTGCGCGCCTGCACGAGATCGAGGAACGCCCGCGTGACGGCGGCGAAGTCGTCCGCGGCCAGCTCGGCGTCGCTGCCGACACCGCGCGCGCGGCGCGCACGCCCGAGTTCCGCCTCGAACGGCTCGTCCGGCAGCCCCAGCACGACCGTCGCGAACATCTGGACGAGACGCCGGTACGCGTCGTAGACGAAGCGGCGGTCGCCGGTCAGCGCGACCAGCCCCGCGGCGACGGCGTCGTTCATCCCGAGGTTGAGCACCGTGTCCATCATGCCCGGCATCGAGAACCGGGCGCCCGAGCGGCACGACACCAGCAGCGGGTTCGCGGGGTCGCCGAAGCGCTTGCCGGTCGCGCGCTCGAGGTGCGCCAGCGCCGCGTGCACGCCGTCCCACAGCCCCGGCGGGGGGCAGCCGCCCGCCAGGTACGCGTTGCACGCCTCCGTCGTGACGACGAAGCCGGGCGGCACCGGCAGCTCGAGCCGCGTCATCTCGGCCAGGTTGGCGCCCTTGCCGCCCAGCAGCGCCTTCATCGACGCGTCGCCCTCGGACAGCAGGTAGACCCACTTCGGTGCACTGCGGCGCGCCGGAACGCGCGCGGCCGGATCCTGCGCGGGCGCCTTGCGCGCGCGGCTTTCGGTGGTGTGGAGCATGACGGCCCTCGACTGGTGTTGGTGCGGTGCGGCAGGGCGGGCCTGCGCACGCCGGCGCACGGGAGTCCGGCGGCCGGGTGCCTCCATTCTGGGGGCACGTCGCGCGGGACGGACTGACTCACGTCAAGCTCGCCGCGGATTGACCTTGGTCAATTTCCGCGCTGGCCGACGCAGGTAGGGTTCCCGCTTCGCAGGACGTGGCGCGAAGCTCGCGGATCCGGGCCGCGCGCCGCAATGCAACAAGGGCCGCCCGCCGCGACACGCGGCCCGTGCGGCGCGACAAGAACGAAGGGGAGGCATGTTCGATCAACCGGTCAGGGGGCTGATGCGCAAGCAGAAGCTCCTCAAGGCGCCGCCGGAGACCACCGTCGTCAAGGCGGCACGGCTGATGGCGGCCAAGAACGTCGGCGCGGTGATCGTTGTCGCCGGCACGCGGATCGTCGGCATCTTCACCGAGCGCGACCTCGCGTTCCGCGTCGTGGCGAAGGGCCTCGACGTCGCCGCGACGCCGCTCTCCGCCGTGATGACGCCGTCGCCGCAGACGATCGCGCCCGACAAGCCGTTCGGGTCCGCGCTGCTCGTCATGCACGAGTCGGGCTTCCGTCACCTGCCGGTCGTCGAGAAGGGGAAGCTCGTCGGCATCGTGTCGGCGCGCTTCGCGATGGACCCGGACCTGGAGGAGTTCACCGCCGAGGCGGAACGGCGCGAGTACTTCCGCAAGCGGGCGTGACGCCGCGGGCGCGGGCCGGCGGCGGGGAGGGCGAGATGAAGCAGACGGTGGCGGGCACGACGATGTTCGACGGCGCGCAGGCGCAGAAGGGCTACGCGCTCAACAGGATGTGCTACTCGTTCAACGCCGTGGAGAACCGCGAGGCGTTCCTGCGCGACGAGGACGCGTACTGCGCGAAGTTCGGGCTGAACGACGCGCAGCGCGCGGCGATCCGGAACCGCAACGTGCTGGAGCTGATCGCCGCCGGCGGCAACATCTACTACCTCGCCAAGTTCGCCGGCATCTTCGGCCTCGACGTGCAGGACGTCGGCGCGCAGCAGACGGGCATGACCAAGGAGGCGTTCAAGGCGATGCTGGTCGAGGCGGGGAGGTAGCCGTGGCGCGGATCGTCGGCGCGGTCACGACGTCGCACATCCCGGCCATCGGCCGCGCGATCGCGAAGAACCTGCAGGACGACCCGTACTGGCAGCCGTTCTTCGGCGGCTTCGTGCGCGTGCGCGAGTGGCTGGCGGAGGTGCGGCCGGACGTCGCGGTCGTCGCCTACAACGACCACGGGCTCAACTTCTTCCTCGACAAGATGCCGACGTTCGCGGTCGGCGCGGCGCCCGAGTACCGCAACGCCGACGAGGGCTGGGGCATCCCGACGCTGACGCCGTTCCGCGGCATCCCGGACCTGTCGTGGCACGTCATCGAGTCGCTGGTCGCGGACGAGTTCGACGTGACGACGTGCCAGGAGATGCTGGTCGACCACGGCTTCTCGCTGCCGATGGCGCTGCTGTGGCCGGGCGGCGGGGACTGGCCGGTCCGCGTGCTTCCGGTGGCGGTGAACACCGTCCAGCACCCGCTGCCGTCGCCGGCGCGCTGCTGGAAGCTGGGCCGCGCGCTCGGCCGCGCGATCGCCGCGTACGAGGAGGACCTGCGGGTGGTCGTCATCGGCACCGGCGGGCTCTCGCACCAGCTCGACGGCCCGCGCGCCGGCTTCATCAACAAGGCGTTCGACGAGATGTGCATGGAGCGCATCGTCGGCGATCCCGAGGCGCTGACGCGGTTCACCGTCCCCGAACTCGTCGAGCAGGCGGGTGCGCAGGGGGTCGAGCTCCTCAACTGGATCGTCGCCCGCGGGACGCTGGCGGGCGACGTCGCCTGCGTTCACTCCAACTACCACATTCCGATCTCGAACACCGCGGCCGGGCTGATGGTGCTCGCGCCTCGCCGCTAGCGCGGGTAATTGGGGTCAGAGCCGTAATACTGGTGCGGCACGCAACGCGGATGACGCGCGACGGCTCGTCGCACCAGTATTGCGGCTCTGACCCCAATTACCCCAGCCGCGCGCCGCGGCGCCGCGGTTGGTCTATGATGCGCACGGTCTGATTCCGCGCGGGAGTGCCACGTGAACCTCGAGAAGGTCGTCTTCGGCTTCTTCATCTTCTTCGCGTGCACGCTCAACTTCGGGTTCTTCATCGGCGACATCGAGCGGCCCGACCTGCACCACCCGATGGAGCTCGCGGCGGCGGTCGTCGTCAACCTGATCGCGACGGTGCTGAAGTTCGGCGACCGCACGCAGCTGGGCGCCACGCACCTGTCCACCAGCCTCGTCGCGTCGTTCCAGCTGGTCGCCGCGTCGGCGGTCTGGGTCTGGCAGCTCTACGTCGTCGGGCAGCCGATGAACGCCGAGCTGACGGCAGTGGTCGTGTCGCTGTCGGGCGGCGCGCTGCTCGCCAACCTGTTCTCGGTCGTCCTGCTGATCGGCGAGACGCTGCGGCAGGGCCGCTAGCGCGGCACCGCGCGGCGGAGCCCGCGGCGGGCACGCCCGTTTCATGAGCGACATCCTGTTCCTGATCCTGCGGCGGCTGCGCGCGCCGCTGATCACGCTGATCATCGTCTACGCGATCTCGGTGGGCGGCCTCGCGCTCATCCCCGGCGTCGACGGCGACGGGGTCCGGCGGCCGCTGTCGATCTTCCACGCGTTCTACGTGATGAGCTACACGGCGACGACGATCGGCTTCGGCGAGATTCCCTACCCGTTCACCGACGCGCAGCGGCTGTGGGTCACGTTCGCGATCTACCTGTCGGTGATCGGCTGGGCGTACACGCTGGGCTCGGTGATCGCGCTCGCCAACGACGCGCCGTTCCGGGCGATGCTCGCGCGCAGCGTCTTCCGCTGGCGTACCCGCGGGATCATCGCGCCGTTCTACATCCTTTGCGGCTACGGCCAGAGCGGCGCGCGGCTCGCGCGCGCGCTCGACCGGCTGGGCAACCTGCTCGTCATCGTCGACCCGTCGGCGGAGCGCCTCGCGCGCACGGGGATCGAGGATTACGGCACGCCGCCGCTGACGCTCGTCGCGGACGCGCGCGTGGCCGACGTGCTCGTCGACAGCGGCATCCACAGCGACCGCTGCCTCGGCGTCATCGCGCTCGCCGGCGACGACGGCGTGAACCAGGCGATCGCCATCGGCGCGCGCGTGCTCAATCCGACGATCCCGATCGTCGCGCGCGCGAAGTCGGCGATCGCGAAGGTGAACCTCGAGTCGTTCGGGGGCGTGGAGGTCATCAACCCGTTCGAGACGTTCGCGTTCAACCTGGGCGTCGCCCTGAGGGCGCCGGAGATCGTGCAGATCGAGGACTGGCTGACCGCGGCGCCCGGCTCGGCGTGCCCGGCGTGCGTGCAGCCGCCGCGCGGCCGCTGGGTCCTCGTCGGCTTCGGCCGCTTCGGCCGCGCGATCGCCAGGGTGCTCGACGCCGAAGGCATCCCGTGGCGCGCGTTCGACCCGACCATCGTCGAGGACCCGGACGCCCGCCTGCTGCACGGCGACTACACCGAGGACGTCCTGCACGACGCGGGCATCGAGACCGCCGACGTGCTGGTCGCCGGCGCCGACGTCGACGCGGTGAACCTGGGCGCCACCACGCGGGCGCGGCGCCTCAAGCCCGACATCTTCGTCGTGATCCGGCAGAACCAGATGCAGGATCGGGCGCTGATCGAGGCGGCGCGGGCCAACCTCAAGTTCGTGCAGTCGGACCTCATGGTGCACGAGTGCCTGCAGGCGCTGAAGACGCCGATGCTCGGCCGCTTCATCTCCGCGCTGCGGGCGGCGGACGTCGCCGTCGCCAGGGCGACCCTCGACCGCGTGCGGGCCGAGGCGGGACACGGCGCGCCGCGCGCGTGGGCGTTCGAGTGCGACGTGCTGCAGCCGGGGATGTTCCACGCGTTCTTCCAGCGCGCCGGCGCGCCGTTCTGCATCGAGCACCTCGCGACGGACCCCACCAATCCGCCCGAGCGCATGCAGCTGGCGGCGCTGATGGTCGAGCGCGACGGCAGGCAAGTGCTGCTGCCGGCGGACGCGACGGCGCTCAAGCCCGGCGATCGCGTGCTGTTCGTCGGCGACGACGGCACGCGCCGGCTGCAGCAGCGTTACCTCTCGGAGCCGGGCACCGTCGCGTGGGTGTGCTCGGGCAGCGAGCCGTCGCGCGGCCTCGTGTTCCGCTGGCTGGATGGCCGCTTCCGGAAGCCCGCGCAACCGGGGACGCAGCGGTAGCTCCCGCGCGCATCGCCCGGCGGGGGCCGCGTTTGCTTCCGCCCGTCGTCGTGGCGCCTGGCGCGGGGCAGGGCGCCTGCCGCAGAACGTCCATGCAGTAGAATTCGCCGCTCGCCCGGCGGCGCCACGCGCGCCGCCGCGCCCTTTCCCCGAACCGCGAAAGCTCCCCTTGAAGAAATCGCTTGCCCTGCCATACGCCGCGCTGGCCGCGCTTGCCGTCGGTGCCGGATGGCCGCACCCCGCCTTCGCGCAGTCGACCACGGCCGCCGCGCGCACGCCGGTCGTCGTGCAGGCGCCCGCGGACGCCTGGCCGCGTCCCGTCGCGCTGCCGGGTGCTGCGGCGCTCGTCTACGCGCCGCAGGTCGAGCGCTGGACCGGCAACCGGATCGACTTCCGCGCGGCCGTTGCCGTGCGCCCAACCGGTGCGGCCACCGAGGCGTTCGGCACGGTGACGGTGTCGGCCGCGACGCGCGTGGACAAGGTCGCGCGGACGGTCACGCTGGACGGCCTGGCGGTCACCGCGAGCGACTTCCCGACGCTCCCCGACCGGGGCGCGACGTACGCCGCGGGTCTCGCCCGGCAGCTGCCGGCGACGGTGCGCACCGTCGACCTGGACCGGCTCACCGCGTCGCTGGCGGCCGCGGACCATGCGCCGGCGACCGTGGCCGTGCGCAACGATCCGCCGCGCGTCGTGATCAGTCAGACGCCCGCCATCCTCGTGCCGATCGACGGCGCGCCGGTGCTGCGGCCGGTCGAGGGCAGCAACGGCTTCCAGCGCGTGATCAACACGCGCGCGCTCATTCTGAAGGCGCCGGGCGAGCCGCAGTACTTCCTGCGCGTGTACGACGGCTGGCTGATGGCGACCTCGCTCGACGGGCCGTGGACGCAGCCGTTCATCGCGCCGACGGGCATCGACGCCGTGGCGCGCGCGGTGGCGGCGACCGCCGCCGTCGACGTCCTCGACGGCGGGCGGCGCGCCAGCCCGAAGCCGAGCCTCGCGCAGGGCGTACCGGCGATCGTCACCACGCAGGTCCCGACCGAGCTCGTCGTCTTCCGCGGGGCGCCCGACTTCGCACCGATCGTCGGCACGCAGCTCAAGTGGGCGACCAACACGACGAGCGACGTCATCGTCGACGGCGCCACGGGCCAGTACTACGTGCTGCTCGCGGGCCGGTGGTTCCGCGCGGCGGCGCTGTCCGGGCCGTGGTCGTTCGTCGCGAGCGACGCGCTGCCCGCGGACTTCGCGCGCATCCCGCCGGCGTCGCTCGCCGGCGCCGTGCTGCCCGCGGTCGCCGGCACGCCGCAGGCGCGCGCCGCCGCCGTCACCAACGCCATTCCGCAGACGGCGAGCGTCCCGCGCAAGGACGGGCCGACGTTCGCGCCGAAATTCGACGGCGCGCCGCAGTTCGCCGACATTCCGGGCACCGCGCTCGCCTACGCGGTCAACGCGGGCGTGCCGGTGATCCGCACGGCGCCGGACGGGTACTACGCGGTGAAAGCCGGCATCTGGTTCACCGCGAAGAATCCCGCGGGCCCGTGGACGCTCGCGACGGCGGTGCCCGACGCGATCTACGCGATCCCGCCGTCCTCGCCGGTGTACTTCGCGACGTACGTGCGCATCTACGGCGCGACGCCCGACGTCGTGTTCACCGGCTACACGCCGGGGTATCTCGGCGCCTACGTCGCACCCGGCGGCACCGTCGTCTACGGCACGGGCTACGCGCACGCGCCCTGGATCGGCAGCGCCTGGCACGCGTCGCCGCCGACGTACGGTGTCGCGGCCACGCCCGTCTGGAACCCGCGCGTCGGCTACACGTACGCGTTCGCGGTGGGACTCGCCACGCCCGCGTGGACGCAGGGGAGCGACGCCGGCGCGCGCCTCCATCCCGGGTACTGGGGCGGATACCCGTGCTGCGGCTCGGCCAGCGCCAACGTCTATCGCTGGTGGGCGCGCGCCGCGCAGGCGAAGCGTGGCACGGCGGGACCGTCGCCGGCGCCCTCGCCGGCGCGCCCGGCCGCGACGGTCGCGGCCGCGAGCGCCTTGCCGCCGCCATTGCCGTCCGCGCAGGCGGACCCGTACCGAGCGCCGCCTGCACCACGCGGCTACGACATGTCGATGGTCACGACGCAGGACAGTCCCGCCACACCGGCGAGCGCCGCCAAGGCGCCGCCCGGCCAGCCGCAATACATCTCGGCGAACGCGTACTACGCTAGCCTGAAGGCGAACGGCGGCGTCAGCCCGGATGCGGTCGACAACGCCGCCTACGCGGGTCCCGACGGCAGCGTCTACCGCAAGGCGCCCGACGGCTGGCAGCGGCACGCGGCGAGCGGCTGGCAGAGCACGCCGGAGGCGCCGCCGGCGGTGGCCGCCCAGGCGCAGGCGCACGCACAGGCGGGCGCCAGCGCGGCCGCGATGCAGGCGGGTTCCTACGGCATGAGCAACGCGACGCGCTTCACCGGCGACCCGCGCGACGGCTGGAGCGCGCGCGACGCGGGGGACGGCGGCTACAGCCGGACGCTCGGCGGCGACGGCGGCATCAGCGCCGAGCGCTACAACTACAACCAGACGGTGCTCAACAACGAGTTCGACATCGCGGCGAACGGCGGCTGGTGGAGCGAGGGCGTTTACGTCGGCGGCGCGGGCTGGGGCGGCCGCTTCGGCGACTGACGCGGGCGCGCTGGCGGTGCTTCCCCCCGAGGGGCACGCGCCTTGGGGCGGCCCTGCGGCGCGGGGTAGTTCCCCCCGAGGGCGCTGCGCGCCCTTCCCCCGAGGGGCACGCGCCTTGGGGCGGCCCTGCGGCGCTAGCGGGTGAGCGTCGCCTCTTCGACCAGCACCTTGTACGTATAGCCCGAGCCCAGGTCGACGTTGGTCCGCACGACGCCCTTCGCGACGACGACCTCGCCGACCTTGGTCTCGGCCTTCGTCGTCACGACGAGGTCGTCGGTGCCGTCGGCGGCGGCGCCCGTGCCGTCGCGCAGGTGCAGCCAGTTCTTGCCGAGGATCCCCGGCGTGAACTTGACGACCTTGGCGCGCACGACGACGGTCTTGTCCTTGAGGTCTCCCTTGGTGCCCGCGATCTCCGCGACCGTGCGCGCGTCCGGTCCGGCGGCCTTCGCCACCTTGACGTCGCCGGCGTCGGCGGCCTTCGGCAGGCCGGCGTGGAACGCCCCGACGCCGCCGGCAGCCGGGGCGGCGCCCGTGCCCGCGGCGGCGCCCGTCGCCGCGACCTTGGCTCCGGCCAGGTCGCCGAACACGATCGTCGCGAACTTGCGCTTCAGCGTCTTGCTCTCGAAGTCGCGCATCACCGTCGCGTTCTCGATCGTAACCTCGGCGCCCTTCTTCACCGGCGCACGGTTGACGGCGGCCCACTGCTCGCCGTCCTTCGTCCTGAGCCGCAGGTACGTGTAGGCGTCGACGTCCTGCACTTCGAGGACCTGGCCGCGCACGGCGGGCGGCGACGACGGCATGGCGTGACCGGCGTTCCAGCCGGCACCCGCGATGGCGAGCAAGGCGACGATGACGAGCGATTTCATGATGGCGTCCATCCGGTGCGGGCAAGCGGCCGCGCGCCCCCGGGCGCCAGGGCCCGGGTCCGCCGAGACTATCGCGCCGAGACTATCGCACGCCGGATGCGCGCGGAGTTTGATCCAGGTCGCAGGTCGGCCGCGCGGCTACGGCACCGCGACCGCCGGCGACGTCGCGAATGCGGAGCACCCCAGCGCGTTGCAGGCCTGCACCTGGTACCGGTAGGTGCCGGCCGCGCCGACCGCGTCGTCGTACGCCACGGTGCCCGCAGGCAGCGCCGCGGCGATCGTCGCGTACGTGCAGAAGCGGCCGGACTGCACGCAGCGCTGCAGCGCGTACCGCGTCTCGCCGGCAACGTCCTGCCAGCTCACGCGGACCGTGCGCGGCGCGATCACGGCCGCCGCGAAGCCCGCCGGCGTCGGCGGCGGGACCTGCGGCCGCACGACGGTGAACGTGTGCGTCGCCTCGGCCGACACGTTGCCGCCGCCGTCCTTCGCGAGCACGTGGAACGTGTACGTGCCGTCGGCAAGGCTTGCGTAGTTGGCGCTGGTGGCGGAGGTGAAGACGCCGGGATCCGCCTGCAGCGGCGCGAGCCAGAAGTCGTAGCCCAGGCCCGCCGCGGGCGTCAGGTCGTCGCCGCCGGCCCACGCGAACGACACGCTGCCGGTCTGGTTGGGGGACACCGGCGCCGACTGGATGGCGACCGTCGGCGGCAGGTCGGGGGCGTTCACCGAGAACGTGCGGCGGTTGCCGGCGCCGGGCGCGCCCGGCGCCTCTTCGTTGCCGGCACCGTCCCGCGCGATCACGTCGAACGTGTACGTGCCGTTCGGAAGCTGCGCGTACGCGCGCGCCGTGCCGGGTCCGAACGCCGAGAAGGCGGTCTCGAGCGGCGCCAGCCGCGACGCGTAGCTGAGCGGCAGGCTGCCCGGGACCGGCGTGTCGACGGCGGTCCACGCGAAGCTCGCGGTGCGGACGGCGAGCACCTCGCCTTCGCCGGGCGACGGCGGGCTCGCGATGGACGTCACGGGCGCCTCGTTGTCGGCCGACGGAATCCCGAGCCAGACCGAGCAGCCGCCGTTGTCGCCGACGTCCGCGCGATTGGCGCTGCCGACGGCAAGCCCCCACGGCGTCGACGCGATCGCGCGCATGCCGATCGAGTTGACGACGGCGAGGCCGTCGTCGGTCACGGTCGTCCAGTCGATGCCGTTCGTGCTGGCGACGATGTCGAACCCGGCGGGGCTGGCGGCGGTGCCGCGACCCTGCATCGTCCCGGCGTAGAGCCGGTTGTCGCCGAGCGGCGCGTTCGACGCGTGGTACGCATAGTGATGGAGGCGCCAGAAGTACAGGTGCGGCCCGCTCGGATACCCGCCGGTCGCACTGCCGATCGGGCCGAAGCCGGCGCCGTGCCGCGACGTGGGCGGGCAGTCGTTGGCGCCGCCCACGCCGTCGAGGTCCTCGAGCGGCACGCCGCAGCGCAGGTTCGAGGGCAGCGCCGGATTGGTCGGCGCGGCGTTGGGGCTCGGCCCGAAGTTCAGCCGCGGCTCGCCGATGACGACCTCGAACGTGCCGTCGGCGCGCAGCCGAAGCATCTCGGCCGGCGGCTTGTTGTGCGTCGGCGTGCTGATGCCCATGTAGATCGCGCCGTCGAACGCCATCAGGTCGGAGATGCCGTAGTTGCGGATGGTGCCGTCCTCGTTGAACGGCCGGCCGCCGCCGCGGTCGACGACCTTCGTCCAGCTCGGCGCGCAGTTGAGCCGGCTGCCCGGGCAGCCGGTCGTGCGCCAGAGCTGCGCGCCGGTGGCGGGGCTGTTGGCGCCGGCGTACAGATATCCGCCCGCGCCGTAGAGCGTGAACAGCGCGTCGACCGAAGCGTCGTTGAACCGCATGGGGCTGTACGTCCGCCACGTGCCGGCGTCGGCCGGGTTGTCGTTGGCGAGCACCACCGGATTGTTGGACATGTCGGCGTCGTACGTGTCGACGCTGCCGCCCTTGCCCACCGGCGTCGTGACGAGCAGCTGCCGGCCGGAAGCCTCGGTGAAGCAGACCGTCGTGCGGAAGCCGACGCTGCCCGCCGGGAAGCCGCTGCGCGACAGCGGCGTGAACGTCACGCCGTCGCTGGTACGCAGGATGTTGCCCTGCGTGAAGCCCGCGGTGGAGACGAACAGGTACTCGGTGCCGCCGAAGCTGCACACGGTCATCCAGCGGTACCCGAACTCGCGCGGCCCGGTCAGCGTCATCGGCGACTGCAGCACCATCGCCCACGTGCCGGTCGAGCCGTCGGCGCCGCCCGGCGTATACGCCCAGATCTGGCCGGTCATCGTCAGGAGGTTGGCGACGGTGCCGTCGGTGTCGAACCGCCCGGTGCCCACGTAGAGCTTGCCGCGGAACCACTTCATCGACCACGCGTACTGGTTGAACTCGTTGCCTTCCGGGTGCGCGCCGTCGATCGCCTGCGTGAAGCCCAGCGTGGCGAGCAGCTTGAAGTCCGCGTTGTCGTTGAGGAGGCCGGCTGCGCGGGCAGGGGCGGCCGCTGCAACGGCGATCGCGAGGGCGAGCGCACACGCGGCCAGCATGCGCAAGTTGTGGTCGACAGCGGCGGCCAGGCGAGCGAGCGGGCCGCGCGGGAGCGAGGTGGTCATCGGGGCACTCCTTGCGCGCGCGACGACGCGCACGCGTCGCGCGCGAGGCTCGCACGGGACCCGTGCGGCGTCAAGCGCGGCCGGACGACCGCAAGCCCGGCGCGTGCGTGCGCCAGGCGAGGCACCGGTTGTTGGCGGGCATCGCGCGGTCGTCGGCGAGCGCGAGGCCCGCGGCGCGTGCGAGCGCGTCGACGCGCTCGAAGTCGCGCACGCCCTGGTGCGGCGCGTCGGCGGCGAGCTTCGCGTCGAACGCCGCGTTGCTGTCGCTCGTGTGGCGGCCGCAGTACCTGAACGGCCCGTACACGACCACGGTCGCGTCGGCCGCGAGCACGCGCGGCAGCGCCGCGAACGTGCGCACGACGTCCTCCCACGCCATGATGTGGAGCGTGTTCGCGCTGAACACCGCGTCGAAGCGGTCGTCCGGCCACGCGCCCGCGACGTCGAGCGCGAGCGGCGCCGGCGTGTTCGGCAGTCCCGCCTCGGCGAGCCACAGGCGGATGCCCGGCAGGTTCTCCGCGCGGTCCGACGTCTGCCAGACGAGGTGCGGCAGCGCCGCCGCGAAGTGCACGGCGTGCTGGCCGGTGCCGCTGCCGATCTCCAGCACGCGCGTGCAGCCCGCGAAGTGCTCGCGCAGCACCGCGAGGATCGGCTCGCGGTTGCGCTCGCACGCGGGCGCGAACGGCTTGTCCATCGCGCCGCGCGCTTCAGAAGAACGCGGAAACGCCGTCGATGCGGTCGAGGCGCACGACGATGCGGCTCGACTGCTGGCTGCGCGCGATCACGTAGCGCTCGTCGACGGAAACCACGACCGCGTTGATGGTCGTGCCGTTCGCGTGGATGGCCACGCCGCGGCTCTTCTCCTTGCTCTCCAGCAGGACCGCGCGCAGCGCGTCGGCGTCCGCACCCTGCGCCGCGGCGGGCGTGGGCAGCGCGACGAATGCGGGTACGGCGAGGGCGGCGGCGACCAGCAGTGCGGCGGCGAGGCGGGCGTTCTTCATCGGGTCTCCTTCGGTCGGTTGCGGAACGGATGCGGCTTGTCGAGCGCAGGCGGCGACACGTATGATCGGCCGGCGGGGACGGCCCCGCCGACACCATGCGCGTGCGCGCGACCGACATTCTAGGCATGATCGCGGCCGCGCTGGTCGCCGCCGCGCATGCGCACGCGCAGTGTCCCGCGGCGGTGCCCGTGCAGGGCGCCCCGCTGCGCGGCGCGGCGCCGCTGTTTCCTGCCGACCACTGGTGGAACGCCGACGTCTCCGCGGCGCCGGTCGACCCGCAGTCGGCCGCGTACATCGCGTTCATCGGCGCCAGCCGCCGCCTGCACCCGGACTTCGGCGGGACCGCCGCGCCCGGCAGCACCGAGATCTACGGCATGCCGTACGCGGTGGTCGACGGCACGCAGCCGAAGGTCGCCGTGACCTTCGACTATGCGGACGAGAGCGACGGCGCCGGCGTCCCGTTCTACCCGCTGCCGGCGCAGTCGATCGGGCAGGCGCACTGGGTCGAGGGCGGTGCGCCGGCGGCCGTCGACCAGCGCAGCCAGTCGGACCGGCACCTCCTCGTCGTCGACTGCACGAACCGCCACCTGTACGAGCTCTACAACGTCTGGCACGACGTCGGCGCGGCGCGGTGGTACGCGGGCTCGGGCGCGGTGTTCGACCTCGACGCCAGCGACCGCCGCCCGGACGGCTGGACGTCCGCGGACGCGGCGGGCCTCGCGATCCTGCCGGGGCTCGTCCGCTACGACGAGGCGTGGAACCCGGCGGTCCCCGACATCGGGCACGCGTTTCGCGTCACCGTGCGCGCGACCAACGGCTACGTGTACCCGGCGTCGCACCGCGCCGGGTCGACGGCGGGCGCGCTGCCGATGGGCGCGCGGCTGCGGCTGAAGGCCAGCGTCGGCGGGCAGGACCCGGCGCTGCGCACGGCCGACCCCAACGTGCGCAAGATCTTCCGCGCGATGCAGAAGCACGGGCTCATCGTCGCCGACAACGGCAGCGACCTGTACGTGACCGGCACGTTCGACGTGCGCTGGAACAACGACCTGCTCAATCCCGCGTTCGCGCTGCTCGCCGCGGGCGACTTCGACGTGATCGCGCTCGGGTGGAAGCCGGCGCCGGCGGCGCCGCCGGCGCTCGCGGGGCTATCGCTCGCTCCCGCCCGCGTGCGCGGAGGCGGCGCGGCACTCGCCACCGTCACGCTCGCCGCGCCGGCGCCGGCAGGCGGCGTCGCGGTGGCGCTCGCGTCGTCGGATTCCGCGCACGCGACCGTGCCGGCGAGCGTCGACGTCGCAGCCGGTGCGTCCAGTGCGCCGTTCCTCGTCGCCAC